>NZ_JBEZXR010000134.1:0-12130 GCF_040638135.1 Streptomyces sp. NPDC026673
GGGGGCGACCACGCCGGTGGCGGGAGTCTGCTCGGGTGCCGCCGACTCGTCCTCGCCGTGGTGCTCGTGGCCTCCGGCCGTCGGGGCGGCCGTCGCGCCCTGGGTCGCGCGGGACGCGTCGCGTCAGCCTTGGGAGTCACCGAGACGGGGGTCGAGGTCGCCTGGTGCGTGCCAACCCGTCCCGGTGGAGCTGTGGGCCGAGTGGGCCTGTGGTTCGGGCGGCTTGTCGGCTTCGGGCTCTGGGCGGGGCCGTCGGCGTGTGTGTTCCGTGGGCTTGGCGTCGCCTGGTGCGTGCCCCCGTCCTGGTGGAGCTGTGGGGCGAGTGGGCTTGTGGTTCGGGCGGCTTGATGGCTTCGGGCTCTGGGCGGGGCCGTCGGCGTGTGTGTTCCGTGGGCTTGGGGTCGCCTGGTGTGTGCCCCCGTCCTGGTGGAGCTGTGGGGCGAGTGGGCTTGTGGTTCGGGCGGCTTGTCGGCTTCGGGTTCTCCGCGGGGCCGTCGGCGTGTGTGTTTCGGGGGCTTGGGGTTGCCTGGTGTGTGCCCCCGTCCTGGTGGAGTCGTGGGGCGAGTGGGCCTGTGGTTCGGGCGGCTTGATGGCTTCGGGCTCTCGGCGGGGCCGTGGGCGTGTGTGTTCCGTGGGCTTGGCGTCGCCTTGCCTGCCAACCCGTCCCGTGCAGCCGTCAGTCGAACGGGCCCACGGCCCCGGCGGCTTGGCCGTCCCGGGCGGCCTCAGGTGGTGGCGGCGGTGGCCGGCGCGGCGAAGGCCGCGGGCGCGAAGTTCCACGACAGCAGGGCGCGCCTGCCGTTCCAGTCGCCGAGGTGGCTGATGGAGCCCGTCGAGAGGGTCAGCCGCGGAGCGGCGTCCGGCGGCAGGCCCAGCCAGCGGGTGGCGATGAGCCGGATGAGGTTGCCGTGCGAGACGAGGACGACGTCGCCGCCGGCCGCGACATGCGGCGCGAGCCGTGAGAGGACCCGGTCCGCCCGGTCCGTCACCTCGCGCAGGCACTCGCCACCGCACTCCGCGGAACGCAGCGCGTGGTTCCACAGGTCGTGCCCGCACGGGAGCACTTCGCAGCCTTCGTCGGCGGCATGCGGCGCCTGCCCCTCGGCGGGGCTCATGCGGTAGCTCCACTCGACCAGCTCGGGGTCGATCTCCGGCCGCAGACCGGCCAGCCGGGCGGTCCTGCGGGCGCGTGCGGCAGGGCTGCACAGGACCTTCGCGTAGCGGCGCCCGCCGAGGTGGGGGCGCAGCAGGCCCGCCTCGTGGTCGCCGGTGGCGTTGAGCGGGGGATCCTGCGGCCCGTCGTAGTAGCGCCGCCCGCGGTTCCAGTCGGTCTCGCCGTGGCGCACCAGGATCAGCCGGCCGGCCATGGGGCTTCCTCTCGCTCGTCCTGCCCGGGCGCACTCCGCCCGGTCCTCCTGCGCCCCTTCGCGGCGTACCGCCGCGAAGGGGCCGCCGCCGTACGCAGGACGCCGAGTTTGACGGTGCCGAAGGCCACGAAGAGGACGCCGACGACGAGCGGACCGGTCAGCCGGCCGGCACCCGCCGTCGGCGCCGTCCGCGCCCCCGGCGCCGTCGCACCCGTCCCGGGGACCACGGCGACGCAGACCAGGGCCACGAGGACCACGGCCACCGCCGGCAGCAGCCGGAGCGCGAGTTTCGGCAGCCCGCGGCGGGCGCGGCGCAAGCGGCGCGGTTCGGTGCGGCCCATGGGATCTCCTCGGGATGGTCTACGGCGCGGGGCGGTACCGCCGGATTCCGGTCGGTACCGCCCGATTCCCACGGTCCGTCACGTCCTTGCACGGGGATTGCGCGCGGCTTGCCCGTCCCCCGCCCCGCGCCCCCGCGGTCCACGGGACCCGCGCGCCGCGGTCAGGCCGCCGGACTCGCGTCCAGCAGCCGGGTGAGCCGGGTCAGTTCGAGTACCCGGCGCACCGGGACCGAGGCCGCTCCGATGGTGAACCGCCGGCCCCGGCGGACGCCGAGGTCCGCGGCCTCGACGAGCGGCCGCAGCCCCGAGCAGTCCAGGAACCTCAGGTTCCGCAGGTCGACGGTGATGTCCTCGCCCCGGCCCGCGCAGTCCCGCAGGACCGCGCGGACCCGGGGCGCGCCGGCCAGGTCGAGCTCGCCGCAGAGCGTGACCAGCGCATGGCCGGCGCCGCGCCGCACGGCGATCCCCAACTCCCCGTGCCCGTGCACCCGCAGGAGCGGCGGCACGTCCTTCGGGGATCGCGTCGGGAACGTACTCGGCACGGTGGTCATGGGGGGCCTTTCGGAGGGTTTGCCGCTCGATCGCGGGTCGCCGTCGCACACCGACGGACTTTCTACAGATTGCGGCGCGAACGGCCGTGAACCATCAGTCGCCAGGGCGAATCCCGGCGTAATCCGCGGGGATGAGACGCCGGTGCTCTCCACCCCGGGAACGGCGCGCCCCGGTGCGCGAGGGCCAGAAGGCCCGGTGCCCCACGAGGGCGGTGAGGGCCGGTATCAGGAGCCACGACGTGACGAAGGTGGCCAGGACGACGCCCATCGCCACCGGCAGTCCCACGGACGCGGTGGAGCTGCTGAAGCCCAGGACGCCGAAGCTCGCGGCGAGGATGACGCCGGCGGCGGCGACCGAGGGGCCGGCGTGGACGACCGCGTAGCGTGCCGCCTCCCGCGGGGTGGCCCCGCGCACCAGCTCCTCGCGCAGCCGGGCGATCATCAGGATGTTGTAGTCGGTGCCGATCGACGCCACGAAGAGATAGACGATCAGTGGCACGGTGAACGTCACCCCCGGCTTGTGCTGGATGTGCTGGAAGAGCAGCACCGCCGAGCCGAGCGTGGCCGCGAAGCCGAGGCCGACCGCCGCCATCAGGTACAGCGGGGCGAGCACCGCCCGCAGCGTCAGCAGCAGGATCACACCGATCGCCACGGCCGCGATGGGGATGATCAGCCGCAGGTCGTGGCCGACGACCCTGCCGGTGTCGGCGTACGCGGCGGTGAGGCCGCCGAGCGCGACCGAGGTGCCGGGCGGGGCCAGCGCGCGGGCCTTGGGGACGAGCACGTCGTCGTGCGCGCGCAGCGCCTGGGTGCCGGTCGGGTTGATGGTGAGCGCCATGTCGATCTGCGCCACCTTCGCGTCGTCCGAAATCCGTACGACCCGCGCCTCGCCCACGTCCGGCAGGCGTTCCAGCCGGGACGCGTACGGCGCGAGCCGCGCGCGGGAGAGGGTGCCCTTCTCGGCGGTGACCATCACCTGTGTCGGGGTGAGCACGCCCTCGGGGAACGCCGACTTCAGTTCGGCGTAGCCCTGGGCGGCGTGACTGCCCTTCTGGTACGGCGACATGTCGTAGTCGGCCTTGTAGCCGAAGGCGAACGAGGCGAGCGCCGCCAGCAGCAGCGTCGCGGCACCGGCCACCGCCGCCGGGCGCCGCGCCACGAGCCCGGCCACCGGCCCCGTCACGCGCAGGGCCGGGGCACGGCGCCAGGACGGCCGGCGCGACAGACGCCCGCCGAGCACCGTGAACAGCGCGGGGACCAGCGTGAGCGAGGCGAGGAGCATCACCAGGACGGACACGCCCAGCGCCGGGCCCAGCACCCGGAAGTCCGGCATCTGCGAGGCGAGCAGCGCCACGAACGAGACCGCGACGGCCAGCGCCGAGGACACGACCGCCTCGCCCACCCGGCCCACGCCCGCGGCCATCGCGGTGCGATGGTCCTGCCCCGTGCGCAGCCGCTCGCGGTAGCGGTAGAGCAGGAAGACGATGTAGTCGGTGCCCACGCCGAAGAGCACCACCGGCAGCAGTTCGGTCGCGGTCTTGCCGATCTGCACGCCCGCCAGGTGCGCGCCGATGGTGAGCAGCCCGGTCACGCCGAAGCCGACCAAGGTGATCGTCACGAGGCTGAGGACCGCGATCAGCAGGCTCCTGAAGAGCGCGATCAGCAGCACGAACACCACGGCGATCATGGCGTACATGACGACGGCGCTCATCCGGGCGTCGTCGGCCATCGCCGCGGTCTCTCCCGTCAGGTGGCCGCGCAGGCGCGTGCCCTCGGTCGCCTCGGTGAGGTCCTTGTCCAGGCCGGTCGCCGCGGTCTGGGCCCGCCGGTCGTCCGACGGCTTGTCGAACACCGCCTGGGCCAGCAGGACCTTCCGGTCGGGCGACAGCTGTCCGGGCCCGGTGGAGACGTGTACGGCGGCGGGACGCGTGCGCTGCTCGGCCTTCCGGTCGACCCGCTCCACCAGCCGCTCGGCGCTCGCCACGTCCGCGCGGGTCAGCGGGCGGTGGTCGACCCGGCTCAGGACGAGGGTGGCCGTGCCCCGGTCGTCGGGCACGCCGAAGGCCCGGTCGGCGATGCGCTGGGCGCGGGCCGACTCGTACTCGGCGGGCAGGCCGCTGCTCTGACGTGTGTCGGTGTCGTTCCAGTGCCGGGCGCCGGCGTAGCCGACGCCCACGCCGGTCAGGGCCAGGAGCACCGCCGCCCAGACGAGGATGACGAGGACGGGCCGCCGGGTGACGGCACCGCCGAGACGGTCGAACACGGAAGTTCCCTTCGCGGGGCTGGTACGGCTCCCGCTCGCTGCGGGAACCACTGCCGTCCAGCCTTCGGCCGTCCCCGGGCGCGACCGTCGGCCGCGATGCGGAACTCCTCGCTCATCAGGGCGGGGGAGCGTGCCGCGTGCCTCGGCCGGGAGGGCGAGAGCGGGCCCGCCCGGGCGCCGCGGGCCTCCTCCGGAAGGATGACGGCAGCACGGATGACCCCGGCCGCGGAAACTCGTGATCGTGGCCGAGGTGGCTCCGGCCGGCCCGGTCTACCGTGGGTTCATGACCTTCTTCGACACGATCGCCAGGCGGCGGGTGCCGAGCGTCGTGATCGACACGGTGCTCGCCGCGCTGCTCGCCCTGGGATCCCTGTCGACGGTGGTCAACACCGTGACGCTCCCGGGCGGGCCGGACCGGGCCCCGCTCGGGTACGCGCTCGCGCTGCTCACCGGGCTGCCGCTGATCGTGCACCGCCGGTGGCCGGTGCCGGTGCTGGTCGTCGTCTCCCTGGCCGCCGCCGCGCTGCAGGGGATGGAGTACATCCCGCAGCCGGTCGGGGCGCACGGCGTGTCGATCGGCCCCGTCTACCTGGCCGTCGCCGTCACGGTCTTCCTGACCGCGCTGCGCATCTGCCGGTCGTGCTCGTTCGCGCTGCCCGCCGGGATCGTCCTGGCGACCAGCCTCGCCGAGTTCGAACTCGACCCCGGTTACCGGCTCTCGGCCGTGGTCACGATGAACGTCCTGCTGGTCGCGGCGTGGGCGCTGGGCGAGCTCGCCCGGGCGCGGCGCGCGATCGCGGCCGACATCGTGGAGCGCGCCGCCGCCGCGGAGCGGGAGAAGACCGCCAACGCGCGGGCCGCCGTGGCCCAGGAGCGCGCCCGGATCGCCCGCGAGCTGCACGACATCGTCGCCCACAACGTCAGCCTGATGGTGGTGCAGACCATCGCCGCCGACCGTGTGCTGGACCGCGACCCGGTCAAGGCGCGGGAGCTGCACGCGGGCGTCGAACAGACCGGCAGGGCCACCGTGGTCGAACTGCGCAGGCTGCTGGACGTCCTGCGCACCGACGACGACGAGGAGCCCGCGCGGCGGCCGCCGCAGCCGCACATCGACGAGATCCCCGGACTGCTCGCGGCCGTCGGCGACGCGGGACTGCAGGTGCGGTCCACCACCCTGGGCAGCCCGCGCCCGCTGCCCGCCGGCACCGAGCTCACCGTCTACCGCGTCGTGCAGGAGGCACTGACCAACGCGCTCAAGCACGCGGGCCGCACCCGTGCCGGACTCACCCTGGACTGGCGGCCGGCGGAACTCGTGGTCACCGTCAGCGACGAGGGGCGCGGAGCGGACGCCGACCTCGTGGCCGCGCCGCCGGCCGGCGGCGGCCACGGCCTGGTCGGCATGCGCGAGCGCGTCTCGGCCGTCGGCGGGCGGCTCGAGACGGGCCCCCGTCCCGGCGGCGGATTCGTCGTCCGCGCCGTCGTACCCGTCCCGCCGCCGGAGGACGGCGGCGAAGCCGAGGAAGGAACGGTGCGCCATGGGCGCGATACGCGTACTGCTCGTCGATGACCAGCCGATGATCCGTACCGGGTTCCGGTTCATCCTGGAGGCCGAGCCGGACCTGGTCGTCGTCGGCGAGTCGGGCGACGGGGCCGCGGCCGTCGAGGACGCCCGGGCGCTGCAGCCCGACGTCATCCTGATGGACATCCGCATGCCGAGGATGGACGGCGTCGAGGCGACCCGGGCGATCGTGGATTCCGGGCTGTCCGCCAAGGTCATCATCCTCACGACGTTCGACCTGGACGAGCACGTCGTCGACGCGCTGCGCGCCGGCGCCGGCGGCTTCCTCGTCAAGGACGGCCCCGCCGCCTCCCTCATCGACGCCATCCGCGTCGTCGCCGCGGGTGAGGCCGTGATCGCCCCGCGCGTCACCCGCCGTCTCCTGGACCGCTTCGCCCGGCTCGACGACGGCACCGGGGAGACCACACCGCCCACCCTCGAACGGCTGACCGGCCGCGAGCTGGACGTGCTGCGCGCGCTGACCCGCGGGCTGTCGAACGCCGAGATCGCCGCCGACCTCGTGGTCAGCGAGGCCACCGTGAAGACCCATGTGGCCCACATACTGGAGAAGTTCGGCCTGCGCGACCGCGTCCAGGCGGTCATCCTCGCCTACGACGCGGGGCTGGTGACCCCCGCGACGGGCCGCTGAAGCGGGGCGAGGTGCCGCGTGGTCACCACACGGCGGCCGCGCTCGTCGTCGTGGATGGACGTGGAGCCGGCCAGCCGGCGCACGATCTCCAGACCGCGGCCGTGCTCGTCCGCCGGTGTGCTGTCGGGGCCGCCGCCGTCGTGGTGCGGGGCCTCGCCGCTGTCGGTCACGGTGATGACCAGGCCCTGGTCGCGCATGGTCAGCCGGACCGACATCTGCGCCCGGCCGTGGCGGGCGGCGTTCGCCGCGAGCTCGTCGACGATCAGCTCGGCGGCGATGCGGTCGTCGGCGGTCAGACCCCACAACCCCAGCAGTTCCGACGTGAAGTGCCGCGCGGCGCCCACGTACGCCGGCTCCGCCGGCTGCACCAGTTCCGCCGATCGGGTGGGGGCGGTGTCACCGCACATGACGTGTGCCCTTCATCGATGAGGCCCGCGGTCCCGGCGACCGCGGGATCGCCCCACCGGCCACGCCGTGCCGCACGGCACGCCGGGATGCCGGCCGTCCGGACGGCCGTCGTCTCCGGCGCCGCTCCCGTCCCCCCGCGCGGATAGCGTGGACGTGTGCGTCTTCTTGTGATGTCCGATACACACCTGCCCAAACGTGCCAAGGCGCTTCCGGCCGAACTACTGGACCGGATTCCCGAGGCCGACGCCGTCATCCACGCCGGCGACTGGGTCGACGCCGCCACCCTCGACCTGCTCCAGGCGCGGGCCCGCCGGGTGATCGGCGTGTACGGCAACAACGACGGCCCCGAACTGCGGGCGCGGCTGCCCGAGGTCGCCCGGGCGGAGCTGGGCGGGCTGCGCTTCGGCGTGATCCACGACAGCGGCCCCGCCCAGGGACGCGAACGCCGCTGCGAGGAGCGCTTCCCCGAACTGGACGTCCTGGTCTTCGGGCACAGCCACATCCCGTGGGACAGCACGGCGCCGGGCGGGCTGCGGCTGCTCAATCCCGGTTCGCCGACGGACCGCAGACGCCGACCGTACTGCACCTACCTCACGGTCGAGGCGTCCGGCGGCGCGCTCGGCGAGGTGCGCCTCCACGAACTGCCGCGCCGCTGACGGGCGCGGCGGCGGACCGCGCTCAGTGCTCGAGCGCCGGGTCGCCGGCCGGCCGTCCCGCGCCCGAGGGCTCGGAGACCCTGATCGCCCCGGGCGCGTCGGCGGTCCGCGTCTCCCGCTCCCTCGGCTCCCCGGCCGGGGTGACGTCCGCGGGCGGCAGCAGCGCCAGCACCGCCCGGCGGTGCGCGTCGCTGGCGTCCTCGTCGAAGGGGTCCGGGGTCGCCGGCACCTGCACGCGGAGCACCGGCGCGGACCCCAGCCGCACATAGCCGCGGCCCGGCGGCACCTCCGCGGCCGAGGTCGAGCACTGCGGCGCGCCCAGCACCGCCTGGGTCTGCTCGGCGGTGACCGCGCCGAGCAGCACCCGGGCCCTGGTGTGGGCGATGACCACGTGGGAGAGCGCCTCGGCGCCGTCGAGATGGTCGGCGACCGCGACGGTCACCCCGGCGGCCCTGCCGTGCCGCAGCGGGATGTCCAGCAGCTCCTGCGGGTCGGGCCGGTTCTCGGCGTGCGCGAGCTGGCTGAGCACCGTGGGCCGGTCGACGAGGATCCACAGGGGGCGCCGGACGTCCTCGGGCGCGGCCCGCCCCGACTGCCGGGAGCGGTTCACGGCGATCAGCCGCCGCTCGGTCTCGTGCGCCGCCCACTCCAGGGTGGCCAGCGTGCCCGCGAGCCCGCTCTCGACGGCCATGACGCCCGGCCGCCCGGTCAGGCACGCGTACTCCCCGGTCCCGCTCCCGTCGACGACCAGCACGTCGCCCTCCGGCAGGGCCTGGAGGGCGATGGAGCGCAGCAGCGTGGTCGTGCCCGTGCCGGGCTGGCCGAGCGCGAGCAGGTGCGGCTCGGTGGAGCGCGGGCCGGTGCGCCACACGACCGGGGGCGCGTCCCTGACCTCCTCGCCGTCCTCGACCGGAACGGTGCGCTGCACCGCCCCGGGGTCGGTGAAGCCGAGCACGGTCTCGCCGGGGGAGGTCACGAAACGCTGGGCGGCGATGCCGGTGGGCAGCGGGGGCAGGGCCGTGAGGGTGAGGTGGTTCTCCTCCTCGTTCCACTCGAAGCGGTACTCCCGGCCGCGTCCCACCTTGGCGTGCAGCACCTGCTCCACGCGGTTCCTGGCCGCGGCCTCGCCGTCGGTGAAGTAGGCGGGGTACTTCAGGTTCAGCCGGGCGAGCCGCCCGTCCTCGAACTCGTGGTCCGCAAAGGCGTTCTCCCAGCTGCCGTCGTGCGCGTAGATCGGGCTGGGGTCGTTGGGGTCGGACAGATACGGCACCAGCGCCTCGTACAGCGCGGTGAGCCGGTCGTTCTCGGCGCCGCTCGGTCCGGTCGGGGCGGGTGTGCGGTCCCGTCCCATCCAGCCCGCGCAGCCCATCAGCGCGGCGAACATCAGATACGCGCCGTACGGCAGCAGGACCAGCACGAGGAAGCCTCCGCCCACGGTGGCCATCAGGGCCGGTCCGCGCCGGTCCTTGGGCGTCCTGCCCCACCACTCGCGCGCCCACACCGCCTGGCGGCGCAGCCCTCGCAGGATCACGAACAGCGGGTGGAGGACGTCCGTGACGCTGTCGGCGGCGCTCCGCACGAGCTCACGGCCGCGGACGAGCGAGGGGCGGCTGCTCAGGAGGGTGGAGAGGGGGCGCCGGACCACGGGGAGCTCCAGAGGATCGTTGCGGGACGGTACGACGGAACGGGACGGGAAGGGCCCGGTGCGGAGCGGCGCCGGGCCCGGTGGGGCGGCCGTGCGGAACGGCCGGGCTAGAACTTGATCCCGCCCAGGAGGCTCGCCAGGCTCGCCCCGCCGGCCTTGATGCTCGGGGCGATGGCGGTGCCCGCGAGGTAGAAGCCGAAGAGGGCGCAGACGAGCGCGTGGGACGCCTTGAGTCCGTCCTTGCGGAAGAAGAGGAAGACGATGATGCCGAGCAGGACGACGCCTGAGATGGACAGGATCATGGGGGTTACTCCTGTGTGATGGGGACTGTCACCATGAGTTGTTCCAGAATTACAGATAGTAATATGTTCTGAAAAGAGGCAAATGGGTGATTTGTCGATAAGTTCACCCGACTGGCTCTGCTGAACTGTTTCTCCGGGCGCGATCCTCGCCGGTCGTCCGGCGTGTCATGTGGCAGGCCCCGCCGACGGAGCAATGAAGTCGCCCGTTCGAGTGATCAAAATCGATAAGGTTTGGCCATGGCTTTCCGAGCCGTCCGTGAGCCCGCGGCAGGGCGGGCCGCGGCGGTTGAGGCCGCATAGGGTGGATCACAAGCGGTTCCGCCCGCACACGGCAACCAGTCAGTCCGAGTGAGGAACGATGAGCGAGCCGACCCCGCAGCCCGACCCGGCCCAGGACCCCGACGTCCTGCGACTCGCCGCCGAGCTCTTCGACCTGGCCCGCCGCGGAGGCACCGAGACGCTGGCGGCCTATGTGGACGCCGGGGTGCCCGCCGACCTCACCAACGACAAGGGCGACACCCTGGTGATGCTCGCCGCCTACCACGGCCACGCCGGGACCGTCACCGCCCTGCTGCGGCGCGGCGCGGACCCCGACCGCGCCAACGACCGAGGCCAGACGCCCCTCGCGGGCGCCGTCTTCAAGGGAGAGGACGAGGTGGTCCGCGCCCTCCTCGACGGCGGCGCCGACCCCGCCGCGGGCACCCCCTCGGCCATCGACACCGCGCGCATGTTCGGCAAGGAAGCACTACTGGAACTCTTTGGCGCCGCATGACCACCCGGCGCGCCACGACCACCGCAGCAAGCACGATGAAGAGAAGTGGACCCATGACGGAAACCGACAGCTGGATCAATCCGCTGCGCGATCCATCCGACCGGCGGCTGCCGCGCATCGCGGGGCCTTCCGGCCTGGTGATCTTCGGTGTGACGGGTGACCTGTCCCGCAAGAAGCTGATGCCCGCCGTGTACGACCTGGCCAACCGCGGGCTGCTGCCGCCGGGCTTCTCGCTCGTCGGTTTCGCCCGCCGCGACTGGGCGGACGAGGACTTCGCGCAGGTCGTGCACGACGCGGTCAAGGAGCACGCGCGCACCCCCTTCCGCGAGGAGGTCTGGCAGGAGCTGGCCTCCGGAATGCGGTTCGTCCCCGGCGACTTCGGCGACGACGACGCCTTCGACAAGCTGCGCGGCACGGTCGAGGAACTCGACAAGGCCCGCGGCACCAGCGGCAACTTCGCCTTCTACCTCTCGGTGCCGCCCAAGTTCTTCCCGACCGTGGTCCAGCAGCTGAAGAAGCACGGGCTGTCCGACCCTCCGAAGGGCTCGTGGCGCCGGGCCGTCATCGAGAAGCCCTTCGGCCACGACCTGGCCAGCGCGCAGGAGCTCAACCGGGTGGTCCACCAGGTCTTCCCGCCCGGCGAGGTGTTCCGGATCGACCACTACCTGGGCAAGGAGACGGTCCAGAACATCCTGGCGCTGCGCTTCGCCAACACGATGTTCGAGCCGCTGTGGAACCGCTCCTATGTCGACCACGTGCAGATCACGATGGCCGAGGACATCGGTATCGGCGGGCGCGCGGGTTACTACGACGGGATCGGCGCCGCGCGCGACGTCATCCAGAACCACCTCCTCCAACTCCTCGCGCTGACCGCGATGGAGGAGCCCGCGGGCTTTGACGCCAAGTCCCTCGTCCAGGAGAAGTTCAAGGTCCTCCAGGCCGTACGGCTCCCCGACGACCTGGGCAGGCACACCGTGCGCGGCCAGTACGCGCACGGCTGGCAGGGCGGCGAGGAGGTGCTCGGCTACCTGGAGGAGGACGGCATCGAGGCCAGGTCCAAGACCGACACCTATGCCGCGATCAAGCTGGGTATCGACAACCGCCGCTGGGCGGGCGTCCCCTTCTACCTCCGGGCCGGCAAGCGGCTGGGCCGCCGTGTCACCGAGATCGCGGTCGTCTTCCAGCGCGCGCCCCATCTGCCCTTCAGCCACAGCGACACCCAGGAGCTGGGGGAGAACGCCCTGGTCATCCGTGTCCAGCCGGACGAGGGCGTCACCGTGCGCTTCGGGTCGAAGGTGCCCGGGACGTCGATGGAGATCCGGGACGTGACGATGGACTTCGCCTACGGCGAGTCCTTCACCGAGTCCATACCGGAGGCCTACGAACGCCTCATCCTGGACGTGCTGCTCGGCGACGCCAACCTCTTCCCGCGACCGCAGGAGGTGGAGGAGTCCTGGCGCATCCTCGACCCGATCGAGGAGTACTGGGACCGGCACGGCAGGCCCGAGCAGTACACCGCCGGTACCTGGGGTCCGAAGGCGGCGGACGAGATGCTCGCACGAGACGGCAGGAGCTGGCGCCGGCCATGAACATCGATCTGACCGATACCACCTCAAGC
>NZ_JBEZXR010000135.1:0-11285 GCF_040638135.1 Streptomyces sp. NPDC026673
CAGAATGGCCAGCCCCGGAGGCCCCGCACCCGGCCCACCCACACACGCGCGAGGCGGTGCCTGACCGCGCCGGGCAATCGGGCGGGAGGGCGGGGGAGAAACCGCAACAGCAACCACAACGCACCCGCACACGAGGCACGGGCCGCAAGGGCCACCCGAGAAACCGGCCCGACCCCCTAGCGAGGCGCCGCAGGCGAGACGCGGAGGCCGTCGACGATCAGGTCGAGAATCCGGGCGGCGCGGGCCTCGCCGCCGCGGGCCGGGTTGATCCGCCACAACACGCTGAGCTGCAGCAGCACATCCTCGGGGTCGAGTCCGGTCTTGAGCGAGCCGTCGGCGGCACCGGCGTCGAGGAGGACGGCGATGGCGGCGACGAAGGGCTCGTAATTCTCGTCGTCGAGGCCGCCGTTGGTCGCCGCGTGGACGACCTCGGCGACGCCGAACTTGAGCCGTCCGTAGTGGGCGACCTCGTCGAACCAGAGCCGGAGGGCCCTCAACGGAGCGTGCGCGGTGAGCAGTTCGGGCGCGCGGTCGATCAGCCGTCCGATGTCGTGCCGGTAGAGCTCCATGATCAGCGCTTCCCGGGTGGGGAAGTGGCGGTAGAGCGTCCCGATGCCGACGCCCGCCTTCCTGGCGATCGCGGTGAGGGACGCGCCGGAGGAGGCGGCGAGCTCCTCGCGGGCGGCGGTCAGGATCCGCTCGCGGTTGCCGAGGGCGTCCTTGCGGGTCGGCTTGGGGGGCAGCGGGTTCACAGGCGTCGGCCGTCCGTCCGGGGTGGATTGCGAAGCGGAGGGGCCTCCGGTACGGTCGAGGGGTAGCGGAGGGGCCTCCGCTTCATTCTGGCACACCCACCCCACTTCGTGGAGGACCGTCATGTCCGAATTGGTGCTGGTCACCGGCGGCACCGGCTACATCGGCGGCTGGTGCGTCGCCGAACTGCTGCGGCGCGGCTACGACGTGCGCACCACGGTGCGCGCCCGGGGCAAGGAGCGCGGCGTCGCCGAAGCCGTGTCGGCCGTCGCCGACCCGGCCGGCCGCCTGGACGTCGTCGTCGCCGACCTCACCGCCGACGACGGCTGGGACGCGGCGCTCGACGGCGTCGACCATGTGCTGCACGTCGCCTCGCCCCTCGGCGGCGCCGACCCGGCCGCCTTGGTCGCCACCGCGCGGGACGGCGCGCTGCGGGTGCTGCGCGCGGCGACCGCGGCCAAGGTGAAGCGCGTGGTGATGACCTCCGCGGCGAACGCGGCCAGTCCCTCCTCGTACGCGACGGAGGGCGTCACCGACGAGACGCTGTGGACCGACCCGGACGACCCGGCGCTGATCCCCTACCGCCGCTCCAAGACCCTCGCCGAGCGTGCCGCCTGGGACTTCATGGCGGGCCACGGGGGACCGACCGAACTGGCCACCGTGCTCCCGGGCGCCGTCTTCGGACCCGTCCTCACGGCCGGCACGCTCGGTTCCGTCGGCATCGTGGCGCGCATGGTCTCCGGCCGGATGAACGGCGTGCCCAGGATCGGGCTGGAGGTCGTGGACGTCCGCGACCTCGTCGACGTCCACATCAGGGCGATGACGTCACCGGACGCGGCGGGCGAACGCTTCCTGGCCACCGGGGAGTTCCTGTGGATGGCGGACATGGCGCGGATCCTGCGCGACGGACTCGGCGAGGACGGGCGCCGGGTGTCCACCCGCAGGATCCCCGATCTCGCCGTGCGGTTCGCGGCCCGGTTCACGGACCCGTCCCTTCGCGACATCACCCCCGCCCTCGGCCGCCGCAACCGGCACAGCACCGAGAAGGCCCGCACCGTCCTGGGCTGGCGGCCGCGTCCGGCGGAGCGGACGGTGCTCGAGTGCGCCAGGAGCCTCGTCGCGCACGGCCTGGTCTGACCGGGCGCCGGCCCGGGCCCGGAAATCCGTGTGTGCCCCGGGCGGCGGGAGTGACATGCTGGCCGGGTGAGCGTCGTGAACGGACCCGAGATCGGCATCAGCTTCGCCTCCGCACTGCGGCTTTTCGCCGCCGCGCCACGGCGGGAGGGGCGGACGTCCGTCGTCACCGACGGGGTGTCCACGCTGGGGCACGTCGTGGAGTCGCTCGGGGTCCCGCTGACCGAGGTGGGCCGGCTGCTGGTCGACGGGCGGGAGGTCCCCGTCTCGCATGTGCCGGCCGCCGGAGAGCAGGTGGAGGTCGAGCCCGTCGTGCGGCCGCAGGAGGTGCCGGGGGCGCCGCTGCGCTTCCTGCTCGACGTGCACCTGGGCACGCTCGCCCGGCGGCTGCGCCTGCTGGGCGTCGACGCCGCGTACGAGAGCGAGGACATCGGCGACCCGGCCCTGGCCGCGCGTTCGGCCGCCGAGCGACGGGTGATGCTCTCCCGGGACCGCGGCCTGCTGCGCCGCCGCGAACTGTGGGCGGGCGCGTATGTCTACAGCGACCAGCCGGACGAGCAACTGCGCGACGTGCTCGGCCGGTTCGCCCCCGCCCTCGCGCCCTGGACACGCTGCACCGCGTGCAACGGGCCGCTGCGGGACGCCGACAAGGACGCGGTCTGGGAGAAGCTGGAGCACGGCACCCGCCGCAGCTACGACGTGTTCGCGCAGTGTGCCGCCTGCGAGCGCCCGTACTGGCGCGGCGCGCACCACGCCCGGCTGGAGGCGATCGTCCGGGAAGCCGTGAGCGAGTTCGGCGACGGCTCCGCCGTGCCGTCGGGGGCCGGGGGCTCCTGAGGGGCTCGTGAGGGGCTCCCGCACCGGGGACAAGGACCCCAAAGGCCGACAACCCGCGGCAACTGTGAGCCACGGCACAGCGCTCGCGCTTCACGATTCGCCTCATCGGCTACTCACCGGTAGGGGTCGTCGCTACGGTACTGCGCAACCGGTTCCGCCGAGCGGAACGTAGCCGTACGGGCGCGTAGCGTGTCCCACGCGGCGGGATCCGGCTGTCCACCGTCCGAGCAGCCTGGAGAGTGCATGCGTCGCCGTCCCGGCAGCCGCACGATCCGCACCCGGATCCTCGCCCTGGTGCTGATCCCCGTCGTCGTCCTCGTCTCGCTGTGGACCTTCGCCGTGGTCTCGGTGACGGGCGAACTGCGCGACCTCATCCGGCTGCAGGGCGTCTACGTCCACTACGGCACGCCGGTCGACACCGCCGTCGGCCAGATCCAGGTCGAACGGCGGCTGTCCGCCGTGTACCTGGCCTCCGGGAACAGCCGGAGCGCGCTGGCCGACCTCACCGGACAGCAGCGGCACACCGACGAGGTGATCGCCGCGATGCGCGCGGCGATCGGCGACCGGGGCGAGCGCGGGGACCTCAGCGCCGGCCAGAGCCGGGTGCTCACCCGGGCGCTCGCCGCCGTGGACCGCCTGCCCGCGCTGCGCCGCGACGTCATCGCCGGGCGGATCGACTGGGCCCGCGCCGTGGACCGCTACACCGACGTCGTCCGGCCCACCTTCGAGGTGCAGACCGGCCTGACCGCCCTGCAGAACGGGCCGCTGGCCCGCGAGGCGCAAAACGTCGCAGGGCTCGTCCGCGTGCGGGAGTTCGTCTCCCAGGAGGACGCGCTGGTGGCCGGGGGACGGGTCGCCGGCGGCTTCGGCCCCGCGCGGTTCCGCCGGCTGGCCGCCACGATCGAGGACCGCCGGGTCTTCCAGCGGACCTACGTGCCGGCCCTGCCCGCCGACTCGCGCGCCCTCTTCCGGGAGTTCGAGCGCGGCCCGCTCTACCGGTCCCTGGTCGAGGGCGAGGACGCCCTGCTCCGGGCCGGCGCGACCGGCACCGGCGAGGTGCTGGTGAGCGCGTCGTGGCGGCGGACCATGGACGACGCCGTCCGCGGCTACATGCTGCTGTGCACCGACGCGGCGAAGAACGCCGCCGCGCGCGGCCGGGACTTCGCCCGGCGCGAGCTGCTGTACGCGGGTGGCGCGGGCGGCGCGGGGCTGCTCGGCGTGGGGCTGTCCCTCTGGTTCTCCGTCCGCACCGGGCGCCGGATCACCCGGCGGCTGGAGGAACTGCGCGACGCCGCCGACACCCTGGCGGTGCGCCAGCTCCCGGAGGTGACCCGGCGGCTGGGCGCGGGCGAGCAGGTCGACGCGGCGGCCGAGGCGCCGCCGTTGGCCTTCGGGCGGCCGGAGGACGACGGTTCCGACGGCGCGGGCCCGGACGAGATCGGGCAGGTCGGCCGCGCGCTGAACGCGGCGCGCCGGGCCGCGGTCGAGGCGGCCGTCCGGCAGGCCGACCTGCGGCGCGCGATGTCCGCGCTGTTCCTCAACATCGCCCGCCGCAACCAGGCGCTGGTGCACCGCCAGCTGAAGCTCGTCGACACCCTCGAACGGCGCACCTCCGACCCCGACGCGCTCGCCGACCTGTTCCGTGTCGACCACCTCACCACCCGCATGCGCCGTCACGCCGAGGGCCTGATCATCCTCTCCGGGGCGGCGCCGGGACGTGTCTGGCGCAAGCCGGTGCCGATCGTCGACGTCGTCGGCGCGGCGGTCGGCGAGGTCGAGGACTACGCCCGCGTGGTCGTGCCGCCCATGCCGCAGGTCGGCGTGGTCGGCGAGGCCGTGGTCGACCTGATCCACCTCATCGCCGAACTGGTCGAGAACGCCACGGTGTTCTCCCCGCCGCGCACCCGGGTGACCATGCGGTTCGGCGAGGCCGCGCACGGTTTCGCCCTGGAGATCGACGACCGCGGCCTCGGCATGGACGCCGACGAGCTCGAACAGGCCAACGCCACCCTCCGGCACGCGGAGGACTTCGACCCGGCGCGCAGCGAACGGCTCGGCCTGTACGTCGTCGGCCGCCTCGCCCACCGGCACGGCGTCGAAGTGACGCTCACCCGATCCCCGTTCGGCGGCACCACGGCGGTGGTCTTCCTGCCGGGGCCGGTGCTGGCGCCCGTCACCGCCGAGCCGGGTACGGGGTCCGGGCCGGAGCCGGAGCCGGAGTGCGGGGCGACCGCCGCCGGGGCCCGGGCGGTGACCGCGGGAGGCGCGCCGGGCGACGGGGCCGTGGCGGAGCCGCCCGGCCCGCTGCCGCGGCGCGGACGTGAGCCGGCCACCGGGGCGGCGCCCGGGCCGGCTCCGGCCGTGCCCACGGCTCCCGGGACCGGCGTGGCGCCGGCGCTGCCCACGCGGGTGCGCCAGGCGAACCTGGCCCCGCAGTTGCGCGCCGACGCGGACGATCCGGGGGCCGGGCGCGCGGTTTCCGGCGCCGGCCCGTCGCCGGAGCAGATGGGGGCGATCTTCGGAGCCTTCCAGCGAGGGCTGGACCGGGGACGCGACGGTGCGGGAGAAGGAGGGGCAGGGACATGAGAGATGCCGAGCCGTCCGGCACGGCACATCCCGGGGACACGGGGGACGCCGGGGCCGCCGAGGGCCTCGACTGGCTGCTGGACGACCTGGTGGACCGCACGGATCACGTGCGCCAGGCCGTACTGCTGTCCGGCGACGGGCTGGCGACGGCCTCCTCCAAGGGGCTGACCGGCAAGGACGTCGACCATCTGGCCGCGGTGTGCTCCGGCTTCAACGGCCTGGCCAAGTCCGCCGGCCGGTCGTTCGCGGTCGGCGGGGTCCGCCAGGTCATGGTGATGCTGGACGACGCCTACCTGTTCGTCACCCCGGCCGGCGAGGGCAGCTGCCTGGCCGTCCTGTGCGCATCGGGCGCGGACGTCGGGCAACTGGCCTACGAGATGGGCCTGCTCGTCAGGCGCACCGGCCGGCACCTGGCCACACCCGCCCGCGCGGCGGACGAGCCGGACGAGGAGTGACCCGGCGCGCCGAGGGCGGCGAGGACCGCTGGTACGACGAGGAGTCCGGCCCGATCGTCCGCCCGTACACCGTGACGGGGGGCCGTACCCGCCCCGACACGGAGCGCCCCTTCACCCTGATGGACCGGGTCCGGGCGCTGGACGGGTCCGCGGCCTCGCGGGCGCACGGGCTGGTCGACCACGCGCGCGCCTCTCTGCTGGAACTGCTGCGCCGTCAGGGGCCGCTGCCGCTGGTGGAGTTGGCGGCCGACGCGGACCTCCCGGTCACCGTGGTGCGCGTGGTGCTCGGCGACCTGGTCGACGCCGGGCTCGCCCGGGTGGACCCGCCACCGGCCGCCGCCGAGCGGCCCGACGCGGATCTGCTGCGCGAGGTGATCCGGGGGCTGCGCGCCCTGTGAGGGCGGGTCCCCCGCGCCGGCCTGCGGGGGAGTGAAGCCGCCCCGGGCGGGCGGGAGTCGCACGCCGCACGGGCGGACGCGGGGGGAGGCCGTGGCGCGCGGTTTCCGCCCCCGGCGCACGGCGGCGCGGATCCGGTACGGTCCGACCCCTAGACATGACGTGTCCATGTCGCCAACCTGTTACCTGCCGCTTGTCCCGCAGAAACGTCCCAGCAGAAGGATGGCCAGCGGTTTCAGCGGCCAAACACCCCCACATCAAAGGGAGTTCCCTATGTCCCGGATACGCAGTGCGCTCGCGCGGCGTGGTGTCTACGCGCGTCGACGCCTCGGTCTCCTCGTGGCTCTCACCAGCCTGTTCGCCGGCTTCGCGACCCTGAACGGCCCGGCCGCCCAGGCGGCTCTCCCCACCCCCGTCAGCGCCGCCACCGCCCGCACCTACCTGGCCTCCCTCCGGGTCGCCACCGAGAACCGCACCGGCTACGACCGCGACCTGTTCCCGCACTGGATCACCATCAGCGGTGCCTGCAACACCCGTGAGACCGTGCTCAAGCGCGACGGCAGCGGCGTGGTCACCGACTCCTCCTGTGCCGCCACCAGCGGCAGCTGGTACTCCGTCTACGACGGCGCCACCTGGACCGCCGCCTCCGACCTGGACATCGACCACCTCGTGCCCCTCGCCGAGGCCTGGGACTCCGGCGCCTCCGCCTGGACCACCTCCCAGCGGCAGGCGTTCGCCAACGACCTCACCCGCCCGCAGCTCATCGCCGTCACCGACAACGTCAACCAGGCCAAGGGCGACCAGGACCCGGCCACGTGGATGCCGTCCCGCACCGCGTACGCCTGCACCTACGTGCGCGCCTGGGTCCAGGTGAAGTACTACTACAACCTGGCGGTCGACTCCGCCGAGAAGAGCAAGCTCAGCAGCGTCCTCAGCGGCTGCTGACCGCGCGTCCCGGCCCCGCCCGGCCGCCGGGACCGCGGCCCGGGCGGCGGCCGGGAACTCACGCCTTCCCTCCGTCGTCCACACCTCACGACGACGGAGGGAAGGCCGACCGCCATGGCAGAACTGCGCCTGGGCCCGCTGCTGAGATACGTGGACGAGGACACGGCCACCGTGTGGGTCGAGGCCGACCGCCCCGCCACCGCGACCGTCGCCTGCGACGACGGGGCCGGCGGCAGCGAGCGCACCTGGCAGATCGCGGGCCACCACTACGCGATCGTCACCGTGACCGGGCTGCGCCCCGGCACGACCACCGCCTACCGCGTCCTCCTCGACGGGCGGCAGGTCTGGCCGCCGCCGGATTCCCCGTATCCGCCCAGCACCATCCACACCGCCGGGCACGACGGGGGCGGCGAGGGGGACGGGCCGTCGCTGCGCGTCGCCTTCGGCTCCTGCCGCTGGGCCGCCCCGCCCCCCGACGAGCCCGACCCGATCGGCCCCGACGCGCTGGACACCCTCGCCCACCACATCGCCTCCGGCGACGCCCCCCGCCCCGACCTCCTGCTGCTGCTCGGCGACCAGATCTACGCCGACGAGACCTCCGCGGCCACCCGCCGCTGGCTCGCCCGGCGCCGCGACCTGAACGAGCCCCCCTGGGACCAGGTCGCCGACTACGAGGAATACACCCACCTCTACTACGAGTCCTGGCTCGACCCCGACATCCGCTGGCTGCTGTCCACCGTGCCCAGCTGCATGATCTTCGACGACCACGACGTCATCGACGACTGGAACACGTCCCACACCTGGCGCGACACCATGCGGGAGACGGCCTGGTGGCACGGGCGGGTCACCAGCGGCCTCACCTCGTACTGGGTCCACCAGCACCTCGGCAACCTCACCCCCGCCGAACTCGCCGCCGACAAGCTCCTCGCCGCGATACGCGCCGCCGACGACGGCACCGAGACCCTGCGCGCCTTCGCCGCCCGTGTGGAGGCCGATCCGGCGCACACCCGCTGGAGTTACCGCCGCGACCTCGGACGCACCCGCCTGCTCATGGTCGACTCACGCGCCGCGCGCGTCCTGGACGAGCACGACCGCGCCATGCTCGACCCCGCCGAACTCGACTGGCTGCGGCAGAACGCCCGCCCCGACGGCGGCTTCGACCATCTGCTCATCGGCACCTCACTGCCCTGGCTCCTCCCGCACGCCGTCCACGACGCCGAGGTCTGGAGCTCCGCCCTCTGCGGCGGCAGCCGCGGCCACCGCTGGACCCACCGCGGGGAACGCCTCCGCCAGGCCGGCGACCTCGAACACTGGTCGGCCTTCCCCGACTCCTTCGACGACCTGACCGGAATCCTCACCGACGCCGCCGACGATCCCGAGGCCCCCGCCACGATCTGCGTCCTGTCCGGCGACGTCCACCACGCCTACACGGCCGAGGCGCACCGCCCCGGCACGCCGCTGCGTTCCCGGGTGCTGCAACTCACCTGCTCCCCGGTCCACAACAGCATCCCCGGCTACATGCGGCTCGCCTTCCGCTTCGCCTGGACCCGCCCCGCCCGCCTCATCGGCCGCGCGCTCGCCCGCCACGGCCGCGCCGCCGCCCCGGACCTGCGCTGGCGCAAACTCGGCGGTCCCTGGTTCGGCAACCAGCTCATGACCCTGACCCTGCGCGGCCGCGCCGCCGCCCTCCGCCTCGACCAGACCCGCGCCCCGCGGAGCGCGGACGGCCGGGCGGGACTGGTGACGGTGGTGGACACCCAGCTCACCAAGGGCTGACCGCGCCCCGTGCGGGGCGGAGGGCATGAGGTCAGCAGGTCAGCTCTGGGCCTGACCTAGACCTCGTCGAGCCAGAGCACCACCCCGGTCACCCCGGTGAGCACCGCCGCGGCGCCCGCGCGGATGGCGGCCGCGCAGCGCGCGGGGGTGAACGAGGCGGGGTCGTACGTCGAGGACGCGCCGAGGCCCTCGCCGCGGAACGAGGCGCCGGGCCAGTCGACGGCCGTCACGTTGCCGGTGGGCTCGGCGAGTTCCGCGCCCACGACCAGGAACTGCTGGGAGAGGTGGTTCGGGGTGACCATGGCGAGCGGGTCGATCAGGGCGTTGCCCGCGCTGACGATGAGGTCCGGACGCATGTCGAGGGCCCGGGAGATGGCGGCGACGAGGTCGGCCGGGTGGGCGGCGGTCACCGTCCTGAGGTCGACGTCCTCGTCCCCGGCCCAGTCCTTCACCGCCGCGACGAGGGCCTTGGTGGGGCGGTCCTCTCCCGAGGTGAGCAGGACGACGCGGTAGCCCTTCGAGGGGCGCACCCCCGACCAGGAGCCGGGCCGCGGGGTGGCGGTCGCCTCGGGGGCGGGCGGGGCGGCGGGGTCGACGAAGCCCGGGCCGGGTGTGCCGACGGCGGTGGGACTGGGGTGCGGGCGTGACCAGTCGTCTCCGGATCCGCATCCGGTGAGCAGCGCGGCGGCCGCGGCCAGTGTGGCGACGGCCCGAAGCGGGGGGCGCAAGGCGATCGTCCTCCGGGTGGTGGCAGGTGGTGCGTTCACATCCTGCTCCTCCGGTTCCGGCCCGTTCCATCACCAAGGGGCCGCCTTCGAACTTGTTTGCGCACACTTCGCCGACCGGCCGGTTGTGGTTCACCCGTGACGTGCACCGTGCAGTGGCAACCTGAAGGAGCCACATGTCACACCGCATCCGCCGCTCCATCGTCGGGATCATCGCGGCGGTGATCGCCCTCCTGGGCCTCGGACAGCAGTCCGCGTTCGCGCACGGTTTCACGTCGACGGTCTACGTCCACGTCGCCCCGGCCGACGGCGGCCGCATCAGGACGACGCTGGAGCTCGAGTACGACCTCTTCGTCGTGTCCGCCGCCGACTACCAGGACGACGACCCCCTCTTCCGCGAGGGGACCGCCGCGTTCGACGCCGGTGACGCCGGCGCGCAGGCCGCGGCGCTCGACGCCCACGCGAAGGCGGCCGTCGCGTACGTCACCGAGCGCTTCTCGGTGACCTCCGGCGGCGAGGCCTGCGCGCCGACGCCGGCCGGCGGCTTCACGATGGGCCGGCGGGAGGGCGTCCCGTACGCGGATCTGCGGATCGACTGGGCCTGCCACCAGGGCGAGGAACACGAGGTGCGCAGCGGGCTGTTCCCCGACTCCGAGGGGTACGTCAAGGGCACCAAGACGATCGTCACCTACGACGTCGACGGCCGCTCGGGCAGCGCCGCCCTCGACGCCGAGCACCCGTCCTTCTCCCTCGGGCAGTCCTGGTACGAGCGCTTCTGGGAGTTCTTCCGGCTCGGCGCCGAGCACCTGCTGACCGGGATCGACCACATCCTGTTCCTGCTCGCCCTGATCGCCGGGTCGCGGCGCCCGCGGGAGATCGTGCTGGCGGCCACCAGCTTCACCCTGGCGCACTCGGTGACGTTCATGCTCGCCGCGCTCGGCGTGGTCGACGTGCCCGCGAGCGTCGTGGAGCCCGTCATCGCGCTGTCGATCGCGGTCGTCGCCGGCTGGTACCTGTGGCGGGTCTGGCGGCGCGGCGACCACGCGACCGAGCTCGAGTCTTCCGGACAGGGGCACTTCAGCCTGGACCGGGCCGGGTGGACCCGGCTGGGCGTGGTGTTCTGCTTCGGCCTCGTGCACGGGCTGGGCTTCGCGGGCGCGCTGGGGATCGACGAGGCGTGGTCGTGGACCCTGCTGTGGTCCCTGCTGGTGTTCAACGTCGGTATCGAGGCCGTGCAGTTGGCGATCATCGCGGTGGCCTTCCCGCTGCTGATCGTGGTGCGCCGCCGTTCGGCGAGGGCCGGCCTCTGGGTGACCGGCGCGATTTCCGCGGGGGTGTCCGTCATGGGCCTGGTGTGGTTCGTGCAACGAGTGTCCGGAATCTGAGACTCCGTCCTGGGCTCGTATGAAGTTCAACTACTCGTACCTCGCATTTATGTTCGCTTTACCTGCCGAGGCGAGCGTGGGGGTCTCCACTCGATGCACACGATTCGTGCACAGAAGGAAAAGACGAACATGAGATCGAGCAACTCCTCGCAGACCTCCGGGTCCGCGCGGCGCCGTGTGGCCACCGGGGCCACCGCGGCGTTCCTCGGCCTGACGGTTGCCCTTGGCAACGGGCTGGTGACCCAGGCGTCCGCCGCCGACACCGCCACGCTCAGCGCCGTCGTCCTCGGCGTCGG
>NZ_JBEZXR010000136.1:0-10701 GCF_040638135.1 Streptomyces sp. NPDC026673
GTCTGTGCCGCACAACAAATACACGTAAGTGTCCAGAACGCCCACCCCTACGACCCCGCCCCCTCCGTCTCGTAGCGCGCCTGATCGCCGGAGGGTGGTCAAAGGGGGGAACACGCCTCCGCCACGACAACGCGCCGGAACACCGGAACCCGGTGCGGGCACCTGCGAATGGAGGTGGATGGATGAGTTACTCGCGATGGCTCGACATCTACGAGGCGGCGTGGACCGACGCTTCCACGCTCGCAGGTCGCACGTGTCCACGCTGCGAACGCGCCGATCTGAACCTGGCCTTCATGGCGCCAGGGGTGCCTTCTCACGTCGTCATGGCCGCACTCTGGTGCGGTGTCTGTCTCCACGCGGGAAATGTCCCAGACCCGAGACCTCGAAGATCTGGAACCGGGACGACGCAGAACGCGAAAAGCCCGTACCCAACTACACCCTCATTCCACCGGAGTAGGCCCTGCGCGATCCCTTCCCGCAGGCGCTGCACCGCCCCCGATGGAGCGGCGCGCTCACGTTGGCGGAGGGGCTCTTTCCGTCTCACCCCCTCCGGCGATCAGGCGCGCTACGAGAGGGAGGGGGCGGGGTCGTAGGGGTGGGCGTTCTGGACACTGGGCGTATTTGTGTGCGGCACCCGGGATGCCCAGGCAAAGTGCCCGCCACGCACGTAAATATGCGTCCAGAATGCCCAGCCCCGGAGGCCCCGACCCCGGCCCACCACACACGCGCGAGGCGGTGCCTGACCGCGCCGGGCAATCGGGCGGGCGGGCGGGGGAGAAACCGCAACCGCAACCACGACGGCGCCGCACACAAAGACTTGGCACGGACTACAGCCAGGTCGCGAACTCCAGAAGCAACTCCCCCGCCCCCCGGTCCCCGACCGAGAACGCCCACGCCCCCGCCTCGACCGACCGGAACAGGGCCCAGCCCCGGACCCGGTCCCGGTCGACCTCGAGGGAGTCGGACAGCTTCGCGACCCGGCGGCGAGCCGCCGCCTGGGACCCGGGAGTGGCGATCAGCGTGTCGAGACGGTCACGCACGAGCCAGGCGAGGTCGTACGCGGGGTCGCCGACCAGCGGTTTGGGGTCGATGGCCAGCCACGGCACGCGGTCGGCGGCCAGCACGTTGCCGTGGTGGTAGTCGCCGTGCAGCAGCACGGCCTCGCCCGGCGGCTCCGCGCACAGCGCGTCCCGTACCGCGAGGGCCTCGTCCACCAGGGGACCGGCCTCCTCGGGGAGGTCACCCCGGTCACGCCGCTCGCGCAACAGCCCCGCCAGGCGGGCCGTGTGCTCGGCGACGGGCACGAAGGGGGCGCCGTCGCCCGGGGGGACCCAGAGCCGCCGCAGCGTGGCGCAGGCCTCGAGCATCGCCTTCGGCTCGGGCAGCGAACGCAGCGACACGTCGCTGTGCAGGCGTTCCAGGAGGAGCGCACCCGCGTCGGGGTCGGCCCGCAGCAGGCGGACCGCGCCGCGGCCGTCCCAGCGGGCGAGCGCCGCGTGCTCGTGGCGGGTCTCGTCCGTGACGAGGCCGATCTTGAGGGTCGCGGGGGTGTCGTCGGCCTGCCGGACCAGGACGATCATGCTGATCTGGCCGCCGGGGGAGAGCACCCGTTCCGGCCGCAGCTCCCAGCGCTCGAGGTGGTCCGCGACGCGCTGGGGGAGCGTGGCGAGCCAGGCGCGGCCCGGTTCGCCCTCCCAGGCGCTGACCGTGCGGACCAGCCGTTCGGGCGGTTCCAGGTGCTGTGGTGCCGAGGCCATGCGTGAGTTCGTCCCTCCTGGTGCTAAACCTTCTCCGCGGCCGTCCGAGCGTGTTCGGCCAGCCCCGGGAAGGCTACGCTCCCGCCGCGCCAGCGCACGGCACGGACCGCCGCCTCGCGCAGGGCGCCCGCGGCGTCCCGGCGCAGATCGGCGTCGGCGGCGCGCACGAGGTCCGCGTAGACCCCGGCGACCCGGTCCTCCAGCTCCGCGGCGAGGCGCACCGCCGCCGTCCGGTCCGGCACGGCGAACGGCAAGGCGTACGCGGGCTCGGCGGCGACGGGTTGGCCGCCGAGGTCGCTGACGGTCCGGCGCAGGGAGTCGCGGCGGGCGCGGTGCGCGTCGTACGCCTGCCGGGCCTGCTCGGCCAGGTCGCCGCCGACGCGGGCGCCGACGATGCCGTATCCGTACACGGCGGCGTGCTCGGCGGAGAGTGCGGCCTGGACGGCCTGGAGCGGCGCTTGCGGTGCCATGGGTCGGGTCAGTGCTCCTTGAGCAGCAGGACGTGCCCGGCGCCGCAGGCGGCCACCGAGGCGAGCAGGCGGGCGAGTTCGGGCGGTGCGTCGAGCAGCGCGGCGGCCCGGGCGTCGGCGAGCGCGCGTTCGGCGGTCGCGAGCGCGGACAGCGCGTCCCCGGGCCGCGTGGGGACGGACGAGGCCGATACCGACGGGGACGCGGCGGCGGACGGCGACCCCGAGGGGGACGCGGACGGGGACGCGGCCCGTACGCGCGTGCCGAACGCCTGGGCGTGGCGGGCGACTTCGGCCCGCAGCGGCAGCAGCCGCTTCGCCAGGTCCGGGTGCGCCGCGATGGTGGCGTCGTAACGCGCGAGCAGTCCGGCGCTGTCCCCGGCGGCGCGCTTGCGCAGCGCCTCGCCCGCGGCGGCGGACGGCGAGGCCTTCGACGCCCCTGCGGGCCGCGCCGGTTCCGAGCAGCCGCCGAGCAGTCCGGCGGCGGCCGGCAGGACGAGAGCGGCGCGGACCGCGCGCCGGCGGGGAATGTTGCTGAGCGGCACAGTGCCCCTTCCCGTGATCACCTCACGTGAGGGTACCCGCGTGACGCCCGGGGTCCGTGACGGCGCCCGCCGCTGCGCCGAATCGTCGTTCCGGGGCCTGAACCGATAGGCTTTGGCCCGACACGAGACCTTCCACCACAACAGCACACGCGGCCGAGGAGTCACCCGGATGAGCACCACCCAGAGCGAGAGGCTGCGCGGGCTGCTTGAGCCGCTCGTCGTGAAGACGGGGCTGGAGCTGGAAGAGGTCAAGGTGACGGCCGCCGGCAACCGGCGGCAGCTCCAGGTGATCGTGGACTCCGAAGAGGGTGCCCCGCTGGACACGCTCGCCGAGTTGAGCCGGGAGATCTCCCAGGCCCTCGACGAAGCCGACGCCATGGGTGGAACGCCGTACCTGCTGGAGGTCTCCTCCCCGGGCGTGGACCGCCCGCTCACCGAGCCGCGCCACTTCCGGCGCAACGAGGGCCGGCTGGTCAAGCTGACGAAGACCGGCGGGGACCAGTTGGTCGCGCGGATCCTCGGGGTCGACGAGGAAGGTCTCGACCTGGAGGTCCCGGGTGTCAAGGGACGCAAGCCCAAACCCGCCCGCGTGGCCTTCGGCGAGATCGCCAAGGCGCGGGTGGAGATCGAATTCAGTCGCAAGGACCCGGCCGATGCCGATACCGACGGCGACGAGAGCACTGAGGAGGCGTAGCCGTGGACATCGACATGAGTGCCCTGCGGGGTCTGGTCCGGGAGAAGGAGATCTCCTTCGACCTGCTGGTCGAGGCGATCGAGTCGGCGCTCCTCATCGCGTACCACCGTGAGCCGGGCAGCCGCCGCAACGCGCGCGTGCAGCTGGACCGCACGAACGGCCACGTCACGGTGTGGGCCAAGGAGGACCCGTCGGAGACCCCCGAGGGCGCGGAGCCCCGGGAGTTCGACGACACGCCCAGCGGCTTCGGCCGGATCGCCGCGACCACGGCGAAGCAGGTCATCCTGCAGCGGCTGCGCGACGCCGAGGAGGAGATCACCTTCGGCGAGTACGCGGGGCGCGAGGGCGACATCGTCACCGGTGTGGTCCAGCAGGGCAAGGACCCCAAGAACGTGCTGGTCGACATCGGCAAGCTCGAGGCGATCCTGCCGGTGCAGGAGCAGGTGCCCGGCGAGGACTACAAGCACGGCACCCGGCTGCGCTCGTACGTCGTCCGGGTGGCCAAGGGAGTGCGCGGCCCGTCCGTGACGCTCTCGCGCACCCACCCGAACCTGGTGAAGAAGCTCTTCGCGCTGGAGGTCCCGGAGATCGCGGACGGTTCCGTGGAGATCTCCGCGATCGCCCGCGAGGCCGGTCACCGTACGAAGATCGCGGTCCGTTCGGGGCGTTCCGGGCTCAACGCCAAGGGCGCCTGCATCGGGCCGATGGGCGCCCGGGTGCGGGCCGTGATGGCCGAGTTGAACGGCGAGAAGATCGACATCGTCGACTGGTCGGACGACCCGGCGGAGATGGTCGCCAACGCGCTGTCACCCGCTCGGGTGAGCAAGGTGGAGATTGTCGACATGGGCGCCCGCTCCGCGCGGGTGACGGTGCCGGACTACCAGCTGTCGCTGGCGATCGGCAAGGAAGGGCAGAACGCCCGTCTGGCCGCGCGGCTCACCGGCTGGCGGATCGACATCCGCCCCGACACCGAGAACACCGACCAGTAGCACCGGGCGGTGACCGAGGAACAACCGTGCGTCGAATAACCCGGAGGGGTGAGGTCGGCGCGGGGAGGTAGACTTAAGGATGTCTGGCCGGACGCATGCCCCAGCACGCCCGGAGCGCACGTGCATCGGGTGCAGGGGGCGGGCGGCCAAGCGCGATCTGCTGCGTGTGGCGGTGGTCGGGGAGTCCTGTGTTCCCGATCTTCGCGGTACGCTGCCCGGTCGGGGTGCGTATGTGCACCCCGACACCGTCTGTCTCGACCTGGCGGTCCGCCGCCGGGCGTTCCCTCGGGCCTTCCGGGCCCAGGGCGCGCTGGACACCGCGGATCTCCGCGGGTATGTGGAGCAGGCACACCGTGAGTAGGCAGGAAGACCGTTCGGGCGACCGTGCGGTCAGTACCCCGCGAGTTGGAAGTAGGTCGAGATTGCGATGAGCACTCGATGAGCACGCGATGAGTACGCCCATGAAGTAGCGACGGTCCGGCGGACGACCACCCCGGACCTCATGAAGGAGCGAAGTGGCTAAGGTCCGGGTATACGAACTCGCCAAGGAGTTCGGAGTTGAGAGCAAGGTCGTCATGGCCAAGCTCCAAGAACTTGGTGAATTCGTCCGTTCGGCGTCCTCGACGATCGAGGCGCCGGTTGTTCGCAAGTTGACCGACGCACTGCAGGGTTCCGGTGGCGGTTCCGCCTCCGGGAAGCCCTCGGCTGCCAGGCCCGCGGCGCCGCGCAAGGCCGCGCCCGCAAAGCCGGCCACCCCCACTCCGGGTGCGCCGGCCCGTCCCGCTGCCCCGGCTCCGAAGCCGGCGGCGGGACCCGCCCCCACTCCCAAGCCCGCGACCGGCTCCGCGCCGGCCCCGGGCCCGCGTCCCACCCCGGGTCCCAAGCCGGCCCCGGCCAAGCCCGCGCCGGTCACCCCGGTGCCGCAGGCGGAGTTCTCCGCCCCGCCGGCTCCGCCCGCCGCGCCGGCGGCCCAGGAGCGCCCGGCCCAGGCCGAGCGTCCCGCCGCCGCCGAGCGTCCGGGCGCCGGGCGTCCCGGTGCTCCCGGCCCGCGTCCCGGTGCCCGTCCGTCCGGCCCCGGTCAGCGTGACGGCGGCCGCGGCCAGGGTGGCCCCGGTGCCCGTCAGGGCGGCCAGGCGCCGCGTCCGGGCGCCCCGCGTCCGGCGGGTCCGCGCCCGGGCAACAACCCCTTCACCTCCGGCTCCACCGGTATGCCCCGCCCGCAGGCGCCCCGTCCTGCCGGCGGCCACGGTGGTGCCCCCGGCCAGCCCGGCCCGCGCCCCGGTGGCGCCCCGGGTGCGGCCGGTCCCCGTCCCGGTGGCGCTCCGCGTCCCGGCGGCGGCGCTCCCGGCGGTGCCCGTCCGACCCCGGGCGGCATGCCGCGTCCGCAGGGCAGCGGTCCCCGTCCGAACCCGGGCATGATGCCGCAGCGTCCCGCTGCCGGCGGTGCCCCGGGCCGTCCGGGTGGTCCGGGTCGTCCCGGTGGCCCGGGCGCGCGTCCCGGTGGTCCGGGTCGTCCCGGCGGCGGCGGTTTCGCCGGTCGTCCGGGTGGTGGCGGCGGCGGTGCCGGTCGTCCCGGTGGTGGCGGCGGCTTCGGCGGCCCGCGCCCCGGTGGCGGTGCCCCCGGTGGTGGCGGCGGCTTCGGTGGCGGCGGTGGCCGTCCCGGCTTCGGCGGTCGTCCCGGTGGTCCGGGTGGCCGTGGTGGCACGCAGGGCGCCTTCGGCCGTGGCCCCGGTGGCCGCCCGGCCCGTGGCCGCAAGTCGAAGCGGGCGAAGCGCCAGGAGTACGAGGCCATGCAGGCCCCGTCCGTGGGCGGCGTGCTGCTGCCCCGCGGCAACGGCGACACCGTGCGCCTCTCCCGTGGCGCCTCGCTGACCGACTTCGCCGAGAAGATCGGCGCCAACCCGGCGTCGCTCGTCCAGGTGATGCTCAACCTCGGCGAGATGGTCACCGCGACCCAGTCCGTCTCCGACGACACGCTGCAGCTGCTCGCCGACGAGATGAACTACACCCTCCAGATCGTCAGCCCGGAGGAGGAGGACCGCGAGCTTCTCGAGTCCTTCGACATCGAGTTCGGCGAGAACGAGGGCGGCGAGGAAGCGCTCGTCGCACGTCCGCCGGTCGTGACCGTCATGGGTCACGTCGACCACGGAAAGACCCGCCTCCTCGACGCGATCCGCAAGACCAACGTGGTCGCGGGCGAGGCCGGCGGCATCACCCAGCACATCGGTGCGTACCAGGTGGCCACCGAGGTCAACGGCGAGCACCGGGCCATCACCTTCATCGACACCCCGGGTCACGAGGCGTTCACCGCCATGCGTGCCCGCGGTGCCAAGTCCACCGACATCGCGATCCTCGTGGTGGCGGCGAACGACGGCGTCATGCCCCAGACGATCGAGGCGCTGAACCACGCCAAGGCGGCCGATGTGCCGATCGTGGTCGCGGTCAACAAGATCGACGTCGAGGGCGCGGACCCGACGAAGGTGCGCGGTCAGCTGACCGAGTTCGGCCTGGTGGCCGAGGAGTACGGCGGCGACACCATGTTCGTCGACATCTCCGCCAAGCAGGGCCTCAACATCGACAGCCTGCTGGAGGCCGTGGTCCTCACCGCGGACGCCGCCCTCGACCTGCGGGCCAACCCGGAGCAGGACGCGCAGGGCATCGCGATCGAGGCGCACCTCGACCGCGGCCGCGGCGCCGTGGCGACCGTCCTGGTCCAGCGCGGCACCCTGCGGGTCGGCGACACCATGGTGGTCGGCGACGCGTACGGCCGTGTCCGTGCGATGCTCGACGACAGCGGCAACACCGTCGACGAGGCGGGCCCCTCGACTCCGGTCCTGGTGCTCGGTCTGACGAACGTGCCGGGTGCCGGCGACAACTTCCTGGTGGTCGACGAGGACCGTACGGCCCGCCAGATCGCCGAGAAGCGTGCCGCCCGCGAGCGCAACGCGGCCTTCGCCAAGACCCGCCGCCGGGTCAGCCTCGAGGACCTGGACAAGGTGCTCAAGGCCGGCGAGGTCCAGCAGCTCAACCTCATCATCAAGGGCGACGCGTCCGGTTCGGTCGAGGCCCTGGAGTCCTCGCTGCTCCAGCTCGACGTCGGCGAGGACGTGGACCTGCGCATCCTCCACCGGGGTGTCGGTGCGGTCACCGAGACCGACGTCACCCTGGCGGCGGGCTCCGACGCGATCATCATCGGCTTCAACGTGCGGGCCGAGGGCCGCGCCACGTCGCTGGCCGAGCGTGAGGGCGTCGACGTCCGCTACTACTCGGTGATCTACCAGGTCATCGACGAGATCGAGGCGGCGCTCAAGGGCATGCTCAAGCCCGAGTACGAGGAGGTGGAGCTCGGCACCGCCGAGATCCGCGAGGTCTTCCGCTCCTCCAAGCTCGGCAACATCGCCGGTGTGCTCATCCGCTCCGGCGAGGTCCGACGCAACACCAAGGCGCGCCTGCTCCGCGACGGCAAGGTCATCGCGGAGAACCTCACCATCGAGGGTCTGCGGCGCTTCAAGGACGACGTCACCGAGATTCGCGAAGGTTTCGAGGGCGGTATCAACCTCGGCAACTACAACGACATCAAGATCGACGATGTCATCGCGACCTACGAGATGCGCGAGAAGCCTCGCGTCTGATCGAGGCGACCGTGACCGGGGCCGATCGGCGGAAGGGAAATTCCGTCGATCGGCCCCGGCCGTTGCCTTTAGTGTGGTGATTGCTGTTCACGGTGTGCGCACCGTTCACGACGAGGCCTCACAGGTCGGCTTGACCTGATGCCCATGTATGTAGGGACGCTGTCCTTCGACCTGCTTCTCGGCGACGTCCGGTCGCTGAAGGAGAAGCGGTCCGTCATCCGACCGATCGTGGCCGAGCTCCACCGCAAGTTCGCGGTGAGCGTCGCGGAGGTCGACCAACACGATCTTTACCGCAGGGCCGAGATCGGCGTGGCGGTCGTGTCCGGGGACCTCGGGCACATCAAGGACGTCCTCGGACGCTGCGAGCGCTGGATGGCCTCGCGCCCCGAGGTGGAGTTGCTGTCGGCGCGGCAGCGGGTCCACGGCGACGACGACTGACACTCACGTACCGAAGCGTGAAGAGAAGAGAGAAGAGCACGCATGACCGACACCGCGCGGGCGCGCAAGCTGGCGGACCGCATCCGGGTCGTGGTCGCGGAGACGCTGCAGCGGCGGATCAAGGACCCGCGGCTGGGCTACGTGACGATCACGGACACCCGGGTCACCGGTGACCTCCGGGAGGCGACCGTCTTCTACACGGTCTTCGGTGACGACGAGGAGCGGGCCGCCTCGGCGGCCGCGCTGGAGAGCGCCAAGGGCGTCCTCCGCTCGGAGGTCGGACGGCAGACCGGCGTGCGCTTCACGCCGACCCTGACGTTCGTGGCCGACGCGATCCCGGAGAACGCGCGCACGATCGAGGACCTGCTGGCGAAGGCCCGTCTGGCCGACGAGGAGGTCCGCAAGACCGCCACGGACGCCTCCTACGCCGGCGACGCGGACCCGTACCGCAAGCCGGCCGAGGACGAGGACGAGGACGAAGCCTGATGAAGGACGGGCTTGTCATCGTCGACAAGCCGGGCGGCATGACCTCGCACGACGTCGTGTCCCGGCTGCGCAGGCTGGCCGGGACACGGCGGGTGGGGCACGCGGGAACCCTGGACCCCATGGCGACCGGCGTCCTCGTCATCGGCGTGGAGAAGGCCACCCGGCTGCTCGGGCACCTCGCGCTCACCCGCAAGGAGTACGAGGCGACCATCCGGCTCGGCCAGACCACGGTCACGGACGACGCGGAGGGCGAGATCACCGCGGCGGCCCCCGCGGGCGGTGTCACCCGTGAGGCCATCGACGCGGGCATCACGCGGCTGACCGGCGACATCCTCCAGGTGCCGTCCAAGGTGAGCGCGATCAAGGTGAACGGCGTCCGCTCGTACGCCCGCGTGCGCGGCGGCGAGGAGTTCGAGCTGGCGGCGCGACCGGTCACGGTGTCGTCCTTCACCGTCCGGGACGTGCGGCGCGAGGGCGACGACCTCGTGGACGTCGACGTCACCGTCGAGTGCTCCTCCGGCACGTACATCCGGGCCCTCGCCCGGGACCTGGGCGCGGGTCTGGGCGTCGGCGGCCACCTCACCGCGCTGCGGCGCACCCGGGTCGGGCCCTACGGTGCGGACCTGGCCCGGACCCTGGAGCAGCTGACGGAGTCCTTCTCGGTGCTGCCCATCGCGGAGGCCGCCGCGGCGGCGTTCCCCCGCTGGGACGTGGACGCCCGCCAGGCGCGCCTGCTCGGCAACGGGGTGCGGTTGGACGCGCCCCCGTCCCTGGGGGCGGTGCCCACGGCGGTGTTCGGGCCGGAGGGGGAGTTCCTGGCGCTCGTCGAGGGGCGGGAGGGGCAGGCCAGGATTCTGGCCAACCTCGCGTAACGCTGCGCCGGCGGTGCGGTTGCTGGTGCCCGGTTGTTGTGTGCGGCGCCGTTGTGGTTGCGGTGGTTTTTCCCGCCCGCCCTCCCGATTGCCCGGCGCGGTCGGTGCGGGCTTCGCGCGTGTGTGGGTGGGCCGGGTGCGGGGCCTCCGGGGCTGGGCATTCTGGACGCATATTTACGTGCGTGGCGGGCACTTTGCCTGGTCGTCCCGGGTGCCGCACACAAATACGCCCAGTGTCCAGAACGCCCACCCCTACGACCCCGCCCCCTCCGTCTCGTAGCGCGCCTGATCGCCGGAGGGGGTGAGACGGAAAGGGCCCTTCCGCCGACGTGAGCGCGCCGCCACAACGGGGCAGCGCGGCGCCTGCGGGATGGGATCGCACAGGGCTTACTCCGGTGGAATGAGGGTGTAGTTGGGTACGGGCTTTTCGCGTTCTGCGTCGTCCCGGTTCCAGATCTTCGAGGTCTCGGGTCTGGGGCATCTCCCGAGATGGATCCCGTGGAGACAGGCACCGCACCAGAGTGCGGCCATGACGGCGTGAGAAGGCGCCGTTGGCGCCATGAAGGCCAGGTTCAGATCGGCGCGTTCGCAGCGTGGACAGGTGTGGCCTGCGAGCGTGGAGGCGTTGGTCCACGCCGCCTCGTAGATGTTGAGCCATCGCGAGTGCGGGCGCCGGGTTCCGGTGTTCCGGCGCGTTGTTGTGGCGGAGGCGTGTTCCCCCCTTTGACCCCCCTCCGGGGATCAGGCGCGCTACGAGACGGAGGGGGCGGGGTCGTAGGGGTGGGCGTTCTGGACACTTACGTGTATTTGTTGTGCGGCAC
>NZ_JBEZXR010000137.1:0-10662 GCF_040638135.1 Streptomyces sp. NPDC026673
CGCTCTTCCTATCCCCCCAAAACGGGCATGCGGCCGCCGCCCGTACGCCGGGCGGCGGCCCCTGCCAGGGATTCGACCGGCGGCGGGACGGCTGTCCCGCCGCCGGAGGGCGTCGTTCGGCGACTCCGGAGCCATGGACGCTCACACGGTACCGACGAGCGTCGCGTGTCGCGGCTTCCCGATCGCCTCGCCCACGCTCCGGTGATCCCCGGAGCGCTGTGTCACCGCGCGGGTACCCGAAACGAGTGCCTGCAGCCGTGCGGGGGCCGATCACTTCGCCCGGCGGTTCCCCCGGAACGCATCGCGGCGGCAAGGGGTGGTGCCGTCGGCCGGGCCCGCGCGGACCGCGCCGGGGCCGACAGATCCACGGACGTGCCCGGGACCCGACGACAGGGAGGCGCGGCGACGAACCCGTGCGCATCGCGGCGCCCGGCGCGTCAAGCGACGCCGCCCTTACCTCCGGCGTCATCGACGGACCCCGGGCGGCCCGGCAGGATCGGGACCGTCGGCAGGAACGACACCGAACCCCGGACTCCGAACCCCTGGGAGCAGCCATGCCCGCCTACGCCGTCGGCCACCTCCGCCCCTCGCGGCCCGACGAGGAGGTCTTCACCTATATGGAGCGCGTCCAGGGCACCCTGGACGCCTTCGGGGGCCGCTTCATCGTCCACGGCGCGACCGTGGAGGTCCTCGAGGGGACGTGGCCGGGGACGATCGTCATGATCGAGTTCCCCGGCATGGACGAGGCACGCGACTGGTACCGGTCGAGCGCGTACCGGGAACTCCTTCCGCTGCGCACCCGCAACCTGGAGAGCGCGGTGATCCTCGTGGACGGTGTCGGGCCGGACTACGACGCCGCCGTGACCGCCGCGCGCCTCAGGGGGGAGACCGCGCGGACCGGTACGACATCCGGGTGACTGGACACTTCGATCATGGAACGGTAGACAGGGGGCCGGGGAGGCGGCCGGCAGGCCGCGAGCATTCAGGGGGACCGGTTGACGCTCGAACGTGTGGGGAGCCGCGTGGTTGCGGGCCTGGCCCTCCCGGCCCTGACGCTCACCGGCTGCGGCCTCGTCGACGCGCCCAACTGCACGCTGGTGGGCGCGGAATCGGGTGTCCACGTCGCGTGGACCATGAGCGACTTCCCCAAGGACGCGCGCTTCCGGCTCTGTTCGGGGAAGACCTGCAAGGAGCGGATCGGGGTGCCGCACGAGCGGATGGCCGGCGTCGGGATCACGCTTCCCGACGACATCGGTGCGGCGTCCGTTCCCGTGCGGTTCACCGTGGCGTCCGCGGACGGTTCCCGGACGCTGTACGCCCGGGAGACCACCGTCCGGCTGGAGCGATACGCCCCGAACGGCGAGGGCTGCGACCCGGTCGTGTGGACCGCGGCCCTGCGGGCGGCGCCGGAGACGGACCTGGTACCGGTGGACCGGGACGCACCCTGACCGGCCGGCCTCGTCGGGGTCAGCCGCCGAAGCGGCCGCCCGAGGTGTGGGACGCCGACGCGGCCGGCGCGTGCCCTCCAAGCGGAAGCCGGGGACGATCCGCCCGTCAGGATCAGCCGAGTTGCCCCGCGACGCGCTCGAACTGGACGGCCAGGCTCGGAAGTGAGGCCGCCTCCACATGGTCCATGACGCGGCGGCGCGCGCTGGCGAGGAGCGCCGGATAAGCGCCCTCCAGCCGCTCCAGACCCTCGGGCGTCAGACGCGCCACACTCCCCCGGGCGTCCACCTCGTGGCGCCGTTTCACGACCCAGCCACGGGTCTTGAGGGCGTCCACCACCCTGGAGATGCGACTGGCGGACAGGCGGGTGAGCTCGGCCAGGTCGATCATCCGCAGTTCACGGGCCTCGGCCTCGGACAGGAACATCAGCACCGAGTACTCGGACAGCGTCAGCCCGGTCGCCTTCAGGAGATCGTCGTCCAGAGCCTTCGGCAACGCGGTCATCACACGTTGCAGGGCACGCCAGAAGCGTTCTTCTTCCGCGTCCAGAGGAGCGTCCGCCGTCATTGCACCAGCTTAACGCGCCATTTGTGCCCCCTTTCCCCTCCGCCGAGGGCGCGCGACGCGCCGCCCCGCGGCCCGGGCGGAACGAGGAGAGGGCAGCGCGTCGTGATGAGCCGTCTCCGACCCGCCCCCCTGCGGCGGCCGGTTCAGTGACCCCGAGCCGTCCGCCCGCCGACGGAGCCCTCCGTCACCACGGAAGCGCGCCGTTGCGGTCGAAGAAGCCGCCGGTGGGGCCGTCGGGGCCGACCAGCGCCATCCGGACGATGATCTCCGCGCCCTCCTCGACCGTCTGGAAGCCGGTGTTGCCGTTCAGGTCGGTCTTCGTGAAGCCCGGCTCCACGGAGTTGACTCGAAAGCCGGGCAGCGCCTTGGCGTACTGCACGGTGATCATGTTGACCGTCAGCTTCGACGCCGGGTAGTCCAGGCCGGGGAACATGTGGGCCGGCTGGTCCGGGTCGGAGACGTGGTGCAGCGAGGCCAGGCCGCTGCCGACGTTGACGACCACCGGCGCGGCGGACTTCCGGAGCAGCGGCAGGAAGGCGTGGAGGACCCGCACGACGCCGAAGACATTGGTCTCGAAGGTCTTCCTCATCGCGTCGGCTGTGGTCTCCGCGGTGGGCACGACGCTGTTGTCCGGCCGGCGCACCTCGATGCCGGCGTTGTTGATCAGCACGTCCAGGCCGCCCGCGGCCTCGATCGTCCGCACCGCGCCGGCGACCGACTCGTCGTCGGTGACGTCGAGTCGGACGAAGGACGCGCCCAGCCGTGCGGCGGCGAGACGGCCCCGCTCGGCGTCCCGGGCGCCGATCCAGACGGTGTGGCCCTCGGCGATCAGGCGGCGCGCGGCCTCGTAGCCCAGGCCCTTGTTGGCTCCGGTGATCAGTGTGGTCGTCATGGTGTCGCTCCCGTCTCGGGTGGTCGTTCTGTGACGTCTCCAGACTGCGGCGGGGCCGGGCGGGCAGGGAGTCGTCTCGTTTTCCTGGGACTCGCGGTACCAGCGCCCTCCCGTCCGCGAGGCGCGACGGGCGGCCCGTCGGGACCGGGCGCGCGGGAGCAGGCGGAGCGCGACTCGTCGGCACCCTTCCCGGCTTCGGCAAGCCCCGCTCCGCCGCCGCCCACGGGCTGTGACGAGGTCCACAGGCCGCCCGGGGCCGTACCGGACCCTGGAGTCCGGTACGGTCGTCTCCATCCGGACCCAAGGGTCCGTTTCATTCCTCTTCCCGAAGGAGCACCTGGCGATGACGCGCGCCCGCATCAGTGCGGCCCTCCGGGCACTGGTCCTCGAGCCCGAGCCGGGCGTCGAACTGGACACCGTGCTCGACCGGTACTACGCCCCCGACTACACCCACCGCAGCGACGGCGAGGTGCTGACCCGCGAGGAGTTCGCGGGGATGGTCGCCGCCGTCCGCACCAAGGTCACCGGCGGCACGGTGACCGTCCTCGACGAACTCGGCGACGGGACCACCTACGCGGAGCGGCACGTCTTCCGGATCACCCTGGCCGACGGCTCCGTCCAGCACCGGGAGATCGCGATCTTCGGCACCCACGCCGAGGACGGCCGCTTCCGCCACCTGAGCGAGACCGGCTTCGACGTCCCGCCCCAAGCCCGCTGACTCCCCCGTCGACGACCACGCCCAGCACCAGAGGAGCGCACCATGCCTCGACTGACCGACCCGGATCCGGCGTCCTTCCCCGACGACGTCCGCCGGTACCTGACATCGCTGCCGCCCGACCCGATGGTCAAGATGATGTCCCACTCGGCCGGCACCGTGAAGCCGTTCGTGGAGCTCGCGAGAGCCCAGTTCACCTCCCTGCACCTGCCGGCCCGCTCGCGCGAGCTCGTGATCCTCGCGGTGGCGGAGTACACCGACTGCCCGTTCGTCGCGGCCCAGCACGAACCCATGGCACGTACGGCCGGCGTCGACGAGCCGACCCGGCGGGCCATCCGGGCCCGGGACCTCGAGAACCCCGCCGTCGCCCTCGCCGACCGGGCCCTGCTGCGCTTCACCGCCGAAGTGATCGGGCAACCCCGCGTCAGCGACGAGGTGTTCGACCTGGCCCGGTGCTTCCTCAGCGAGCGCGAGCTCGTCGAGGTGCTCCAAGTGGTCGGCTACTACTGGTCGTTCGGCCGGATCGCCACCGTACTGGACGTCGAGGTGACCACGGTCTACGGAGACCGCGAGGTCCTGGACGCGCCGGCCGGCACCGACCTGCCCGGCCGGGACACCTAGCCCGGCCCGGGAGTTCCGACACGATCACGGCGGAACCGGCCGCGGGATGCGCTCCCGCGGACGGTTCCGCCGTTCCATCCGCCGGCTGCGACGCGCCCTGCGCGCGTCGCCGTCCGCCGCCCCCCTGAGGGCCGGGCGCCGCTCACGCGGGCAGCGCGAAGAGCCGGTACTCGGACACCGCCGTGAAACCGAAGCGCCGGTAGAGAGGCTCACCGGCCGGGCTCGCCAGGAGAGCGGCGCGATCCATCCCGCGTTCGCGCCCCGCGTGCAGGGCGGCCGCCGTCAGTACTCCCCCGATGCCCCGCCGACGGTGGGCCTCGGCGACGTGGACGAGGAAGATCCCCGCCACGCCGTGCGCCGCCATCACCACGGTCGTGCCCACGATGCGGCCGTCGAGCACCGCGGCGAGGCGCACGACGTCCGCGTTGTCCGCGCGGTGCGCCTCGATCCGCACCATGTCGGCCTCCAGGTCCGGTGCGATGCCCATGGAAGCGCTGTACGTGCGGACGAACTCCGTCAGGCGACCGGGCTCCTCGACCGCCTCGATCCGCAGGCCGTCCGACCGTTCCCCGGCCTCCACGAGCCCGTCGAGCGGCCGGACCATCACCGGAACGGAGCCGAACTCCGCCATTCCGTGCCGGGCGAGTGCCGCCGACGTGCCCTCGGGGCTGTCCGGGCCCACCCACCACCACCAGGGAACGCCGGCGAGCCGGGACCTGGCCGTGGCCGCGGACCGCCCCACCGCTTCCGGGGAGGGGGTCCGGACCACGCCGTTGAACTGCGGTGTCGCAAGTCCGCTGCGGTAGTAGTCGAGGTCGCCCTCGCCTCGCTCCGCCTCGCCCCATCCGAGCAGGTACTGACGGAAGTTGGCCGTCAGCTCCGCCAGGCCGGTGCCGTCCCCGGCGCGCGGCCCGGATCCCGTACCGGGAACGGGCGCCGTCGTCGTGATGTGTGTCTCTGTCATCCTCGTCGCTTTCGCCGTCCGGGTGCCGTCGGCCGGACCACCCGGCGTTGTCGAGCGCCGCGACACCGCCCGGGCCTTGCCGTCGGGCGTCGCTGCGCGCAAAGAACCCGACCTCGCTGTCGGGGGGACCATCGGTCAGGGAGCCGGGCTCCGCCTCTCATCGCTCCTCGGCGGCCCGGCGGCCCCGCTCCCCGCGAACCGCGCTGGGGCCGGAGGCGCTGAGGTTGCCGAGCATCCGCAGGAGTTCCGCGCTGCGGCTGCCGGGCTCGGCGTGGAGCACCACCAGGACGAGACCGTCGCTGCCGCCGATCGCCAGCTTGTCGGACCGCAGGTCCAGGTCGCCGACCTGCGGATGTGTCAGGCGGGCGACCTGGCCGCCCAGGTGCGGGGTCACGTCGTGGCGGGCCCACAGCTCCCGGAAGCGATCGCTCCGCAGGGACAGTTCACCGACCAGCTCGGTCAGCCGGGGTGCGTCGACGTCGGGCCCCGCCAGGGCGCGCAGGGTGGCCACGCCTCTCCGCGTCATGAGCTCCCAGTCCCCGCGCCGCTCACGTTCCGCGGGATCGAGGAAGGCGGCACGCAGCAGGTTCACCCCCGGGGCGTGGCCGGGCGAGAGGGCCGCCGCCAGGGCGTTGACGGCGAGGACGTCGAAGTACCTGTTCTGCACCCAGGCGGGGTTGCCCGTCCATCCGTCCATCAGTTCACGGATGCTCCGCGGTACCTCTTCGCGTCGCGGCGCCGGACGGCCGGAAGGTGTCCGTGCGGACGCGCGGGTGGCCTGCGCCCGCGGCAGGGCGGCCATGTAGTCGGCCGTGTCCTGGTCCAGGGTCAGCGCCCGGGCGATCGCCGACAGTACCTGCGGGGAGGGATTGCGGTCGCGTCCCTGCTCCAGCCGGAGGTAGTAGTCCGTGCTGATGCCGGCGAGCATCGCGACCTCCTCGCGTCGCAGCCCCTCGACCCGTCGCGTCCCGCCGGCGCCGATACCGACGTCCTCCGGCCGAACCAGGCGCCTCCGAGCCCGCAGAAACTCACCGAGCGCATTCGAAGCGTCCATACCGACGACCGTAACCCGCTTCGTCCGCGGCTAGGTGGCCCCCTTGATACCAGGAACGACGACGCCTCGCCGGTGAATCCCCGCAGCGTGGACGGGGGAACGCCGTGCCCGCACGACCCGTCGGCGGCGTTCGCCCGGGGATCGCCGGCCCGTCACCCTCCGTACAGGAGGGCCCGTGGTCACCGGTACGGAAGCAGTTCCGTCCCGGGCGGGTGGCACGGGACCGGCGGCCGTGTTCCGGGCGCCTCCGCGCGTACGTGCTCCGATGCCGCCGGATCACCGTCGGGGCTGGAAGGCCCCCCTTCTCCCAGGACCCGCGGGACCGGCCATGGTGTCGGTGCTCCCCTCCCGGGGGCTTCCAGGCTCCAGGAGGGTGGCCCCGTCGCTCCCAGGAGCAACAGGACCCTTCAGCCCGGGGAGTCGAGGCGGCATCGTGGGCACGGCCTGCGGTTCCCTCGCGGGCGGTGCGGTGTCGGACGCCGCTCCCCGCGGTGCGGCTCGACGCGATCGCGGGCGCCGTTCCGCGGAGACGGGCGGAACCCGGGACGCGGAATCGGGCCGGGGGCGCTCCCCTTGGGCGGAAGCGCCGCTCCCCGACGTCGGCGAACGCTGTGTCCGACTGCCTTCCCAGGTGAACGAAGGGTTTTCATGAAGATCGGCTTTGCGCTTCCCTATCTGCACAACGTGGCTCATCAGGTCGACCGGACCGCGGAGTTCGCCCGTGCGGCGGAGAAGGCCGGTGCGGCCAGCCTGTGGGCGGGCGACCGGCACTTCGCCGCGGTCGACCCCACGATCGGGGTCGGAGGCCCCGGGGACACCACGATCCCGGTGGAGTACCGGACCGCCGCGGACCCCTTCGTCGTCCTCGGCGTCGCGGCCGCCGCCACCGAACGGGTGCAGTTGGGCACCAACGTCCTGATCGCGCCGATCTACGCACCCGCGCACCTGGCCCGCAGCCTGACCACGATCGACCGGATCAGCGGCGGACGGCTCATTCCCGGCTTCGGCGTCGGCTGGTCGCCCGAGGAATTCCAGGCCGCGAACATGGACTTCACCAAGCGCGGCGCCAGGACGGACGAGATGCTGGACGCGCTGGAGCTGCTGTGGACCCGGGACCCGGTGGAGTACCACGGCCGTCACCTGGAACTGCCGCTGCAGTACGCACCGCTGAAGCCCGTGCGAAAGCCCCGTCCGCCCTTCTATCTCGGTGCGCCGACCGGGGCCCGTGCCGCGCTCAGGCGCATCGGAGAGCGGGCGGACGGCTGGCTCCCGGCGTGCGTCGTCCCCGTCTTCGTGGACGCCGGCACCGTGCTCGCGCAGCGGTCGCTGATCGACGGGTTCGCCCACGCGGCGGGACGCGATCCCGCCCTGCTGGACACGGTGATGCGGGTCAACGTCGTGGAGGGGACTCCGTTGCCCCGGGTCGCCGATGCCATCAAGTCCCTCGCCGAACAGACCGGCATCGAGCACTTCATGGTGGAGTCCATGTCGTTGCCCCACATCGACGCCTCGCTCGAACTCGTCACGGAGATGTTGACCCTCGTCGAGCGCGGCTGATCCGCACGGACCGCGCCGGCGCGGGACGGAGGCGGGGACCGATGCGGAGGCAGGCGTGGAACCCCCGAAGGAGGTACATGCGTGCGTACGCAAATAGAATATGCTCTAATGGCCTGACCAGGCCGACCCGCCGGACGCCGGACGCACCCGGCCCCGCGTCCCCGGTGATCTCCGGCTCCGCGGACGGACCCGCGGCCCCTGCCTTGCCGCCGACGTCTCGAAACCCGAGGCGCGACAGGGCCGTTGGAGCCCGGCGCCACACGGCGGCGCTGTGCGATCACCGCGGTTCGGGGCCACCGCGGCCCCGACGCCGACGCCGACGCCGGCGCCGCGGACCGTCGGCCGGGTCGACGCTCCGGGGCGATGCCCGGCGGTCGGACGTCACGCCAGTCAATCCAGCAGCGAATATCCCGCGCAACGATCGAGGACCCAGTGAACCCCAGCACTCATGAACCCATGGCCGATGTGCGCGACATGTATATGGCGCACACCATGTTGCGCCGCGAGTTCGACCTCCTCCCGCAACTCGTCCGGGACGTCCGGACGGACGACACCGGGCGTTCGGAGGTCGTCGGCGCCCACGCCGAGTTCGTCTGCGGCATCCTGCACCTCCACCACGAGGGCGAGGACGTCGTGCTGTGGCCGCTGCTCCACGAACGCGGCGGTGCGGAGGCCGAGGAGATCGTGCCGGTCATGGAGGAGCAGCACCACGCCATCGAGGCCGCCAACGCCGAGGCCACTCGCCTGCTCCCCGGATGGCGGTCCACCGCTCGCGGTGGAAACGAGCTCACCGAGGCGTTCGACCGGCTGCGGGCCGCCCTGCTGGAGCACATGGCGATGGAGGAGCAGAGGATCCTCCCGCTGGCCGAGAAGTACGTCACCGCGGCGGAGTGGCGGCGGCTCGGCGAACACGGCCTCGAGAAGTCGCCGAAGAAGACCCTTCCGCTCGCCTTCGGCATGGCGATGTACGAGGGCGACCCCGAGGTGGTCAGGGCCGTCCTCGCCGAGGCGCCACTGCCCGCCCGGCTGATCATGCCGGTCCTCGCGCGACGCCTGTACGCCAAGCACGCCAAGCGGGTCCACGGCACCCCCACGCCGCCGCGCGCCACCGGCTGACCCCCGATGCGACGGACCTCCTGGGCCAGGCCGACGGCGCAGGGGGTCCGCCCCGTGGGTTCGGCGGCGTTCACCACCCCGCGAAACGGACTCGCGGGTCCGATAGCATGGCGTACCGGACACCCACCGGCCCGAGCCCCTCACCCGGACAGGCACCCGCCCCATGAGCCCCTCGAACACCCCCGCCCCCGGCCCGCGGACGCCGACGTCACCTCGGCGCGCGGACGCCCGGCGCAATCACGAACGCGTGGTCGCCGCCGCGGTCGAGGTCTTCCGCGAGCACGGCACCCTGGCCACCGTCCCCCGGATCGCGGAGCGGGCCCAGGTCGGCAAGGCGACCGTCTACCGCAGCTTCCCCTCCAAGGAGGACCTGCTGGAGACGGTCACGCGACTGAGTCTGCGGGAGCTCGAGCGGCGCACCGCCGCGGCTCAGCACGAGACCGACCCCCACGAGGCCTTTCGCCGCCATGTCCTCGAACTCTTCGACGTCCTGGCCCACGACCGCCTGCTCGCCGAGCGGCTGGCCGACGCCGCGTCCCCGGCCGCCGCGTCCGTCCTGGAGTCGCTGACGAACGCCATGGAGGCTGCCCGGGCGGCGGGGAGACTGCGTGAGGACGCCGCCGCGCTGGATCTGCGGGTCGTGCTGTGCGGCACCGCGCTGCAACTCGTGCGGTACGGGGAACGTGATCCCGCGGTCTGGCGCCGCTACGGGGACATGGTGCTGCGGGCAATGGGTCGCTGAAGCCGCCACGGGACGGCGTCAGCCGTCGCCTGCGGCGGGCAGGCCGCGCCGGACCGGTTCGAGGAAGCGACGGGCCGCGGGGCCGACCGCGGTCACCGTCGCCTTCGCGGTAACGGTCGTCGGTACGGCACTCGGCTTCGGGCTGCTCGGGCACCTGTCCGACCGGTTCGGCCGGCGTCGCGTCATCGTCCCGGCGCTGCTCGTCGGCATCGCGCCTTCGGTCTCGTCACCCGGCACACCGCGCTCGCGCCCACCATGGCCGGCTTCGGAGCGTCCTGTCGGCCCGCACCGTCCTCGCCGTCGTGGCCACCCTTCGCGGTCGCACGACCGGGCGCTGACCGAGGGCCCGGCCCCGGACGTATCGAGGTGCCGTCCGTGGTGTGGGGGGCCGAGGCGGCGGATGATCCCCCCACGCGGAAAAATCTGCGAGATCTGTCAACCGATCCCCGCCGGACCGTGGTCTGAGAGGTGGAGGGGGCAAGTGGGCCCCCTGTGCGTCCCCTTGACGTCTGCAAGGAGTCTCGTCCATGACCCGGATGAACAGGCCGGCGACAGCCGGCGTGGCGGCGGCCGCTCCGGCCGCGGCCACGGCCCCGGCTCCGGCGGTGACGTCGGCCATCGTCCCCCTCGCCGTCCTGATACCCGGGTAACATCCGGGCCGGCCAGGGGAATTGGGTACGATCCGGGTTCCCGCGCTCCCGGCCTCACAGTCGCCGCGTGAGGCGGCACCCCCCACCACCGTCCACCTGTTCCAGATCAGAAAGTCCAGCATGCGTATCAAGAACGCGGGCATCGTGCTCGCAGGCTGCTCCGCGACGGCCGTCCTGGCCGCCTCCCCCGCCGGTGCGGCCACCTCCTCCCTGCCCAACCCGTCCGTCACCGCGGTCCTCGAGGTGCAGAAGCAGGCCATGGCGAACGGCGCCCCGGGTGCCCTGACCCGGATCGACTCGGGCAGCTCGAGCTACCGCATCGCGTCCGGCCAGGCGGA
>NZ_JBEZXR010000138.1:0-10457 GCF_040638135.1 Streptomyces sp. NPDC026673
GCCTACCTGACCCTGTCCTACGACCACCAGCTGGTCGACGGCGCGGACGCCGCCCGCTACCTCAACGACGTCAAGGCCCGCCTCGAGGCCGGCGAGTTCGAGGGCGACCTCGGTCTGTAACCGACCGAAACCCCCGCGGGACCGCAACGCCGGAACGGCACCTCGTCATCGTGACGGGGTGTCGTTCCGCCACCGCGTGGGACGGGCCGCCCGGCCGCGCCGTACGGCACCGGCGGTGCGTCGTGACCGTGTCACATCCGGGCCGGCCGCCCGGTCTTCATTGCACGCTGCCGGCGTTCCCCGCCCAGAGGAACGGCCGGAGCGATCCGAAAGCGCGGATTCCTCCCTCGCGGGGGACGTCCGCCGTGCGATCGACCGAATGCCAGGAAGGGCACGATGCTCCGAGACACCGAAGGCGCCCCCGACGTGAACGCCACCGTCGCCTCGTTGGCGATCGAAGCCGCGCTGCTGGAGGAGCGGGTCCGCCTCCTGAGAGAGCAGATCGGCACCATCGACACCCAGATGAACGCGTTGAGCGAACGGCTGCGTGCCTTCGCGGGTCGGGCGACGGCACCGGCGGATGCCGAGGAAGAGGCCTGAGGCCGTCGACGCCGGGGCGGAGCCGCCGTCGCCCTCTCAGGAAGCCGCTTGGTACAGTCCGCGGCCGGCCCGCTGGACACGGGACGCGCCGACAAGCCGGTCCAGGGTGCTGCGGACCGCGTTGATGCTGCCGGCATCCGTGTCGCGGCCGAGAGCGGCGGCGACGTCCCTCGCCCGGACCTCGGCGCCTCCGGTGGAGGCCAGGTAGTCCAGGATCTGCTCGGTCAACCTGCCGTAGTTGCCCTGCGCACCGGCGCCGGCGTCGGCCGCCTCGGCGGTCTCGGCCGGCTGTGCCGGAGGCCGCCCGGCCGAGTCGGCGGGCCGGGACGGGGACGGCACGGACGACGGCTCGCGAGCGGGTTCGGCGACGTCAGCCGTACGGTGTTCGTCGACGGCATCCCCTCGACGGCGCCCGTTCGCCCGGCCGAGCGGTGCGTCCGTGTCCGATGAGTCCGCGACCGAGGTGGCGGGCTGGGGCGCGGCCGCAGCGGAGGAAGCGGGCGGCAGGAGGTCGCGGAGAGCGCCGAGGGCCGTCTGCACCGAGCCGAGGTGCGCGACGACCGCCGCCAACTCCCTCTCCAGGGACTGTCTCTGCATCTCCAGGCGCTGCAATTCCCGCTGGAGGGCCTCCGCGGTGACCTCGAGATCCCGAGCCGTACGTGTTGCCGACACCATGTGTCCTCTCATCTCCCCCCCTCCGCCGGATCCGGCGCGCACGGGCAGATGTCCCGGATATCCGTCCGCCGCGCGTGCGGGCCGTGGGCGAGACGTAGCGGCCTGGCGTACAGATTAGTACGAAGGAGACGGCTCAGGTCATCGTTCGTCCTACACCGAGCGTTCTCCGGCCGAGTGTGCCCGCTTCGGTCGGTGCGTACGGGCGCCGTCAGGTCGCCGGTGCCCGTACGCGCGCGGGGTGGTGACGCCCGGCGGGCCCGCGGATGCGGGACCCGTCCGGGGCGTCACCACGCCTGCTCATGCCGTCAGTTGAGGCCGGTGGCCCTGATGACGGTCTGTACCACCGTGTTGCCGCGCGTGTCCGAGGCGCGGACCCGCAGGGACAGGTACGCCGCCCGTCGTGGCGCGTCCAGTGCGACGCGGGCGGCCCCGTCCCGCGCGTCGCGCAGAGTGGCCCGGTGCCAGGTCCGGCCGTCGTCGTAGGACAGCTCGACCGCGTCGGTGCGGACCCGGGCGGTGGAGGCACCCCGCAGATGCGACGCCGTCACGACGAGTTCGGCGTCGCGCCGGGCCGCGCCGTTCGGCGAGGTCGGCAGGGCGTAGTCCAACTGCACCAGGGGGAGTACCTGCTGCTTGCCGGCCTGCGGGGTGCCGGAGGAGAAGCCCCACTCGGTCCGGGTGGCGACCGAGAAGCGGCTGCCCGCGGTGCGCTGCGTGGCGGTGACGAGCCGGTAGCGGCTCGTGGCGTGCGGGAGTTCGGCCTCCAGCCAGGGGCCGTCGGCCCGGTTGAGCGGCCTGCCGTTCCGGCGCAGTTCGATGGTCTGCGTGGTGGTGCCGGGGCCGAGGGTTCCGGCGTGGTCGCGGCCGCCGTCGCCGAAGGCGGGGATCAGCCCGGAGACGGAGTTCCCGGAGCGTCGCGGCAGGTCCTGGCTCTCGTTGAGCCGGGGGTGCTCGATCGGACCGAACCACTGGACGTCGGTGGTGCGTCCCGCCGGGTAGCCGACCTGACCGGAGTGCTGGAAGGAGGTGCCGTCCTCGTAGGCCTCCTCCTTCCAGGTCGCGTCGGGGGACGCGGTCACCCAGTCGGTGCGGCGCGCGCCCGCGGTCGACAGCCGCCGGCTGTCCAGCCGGAAGACCTGGTACGGCTGGATGTCGAAGCGGTTCTCCATCACGCCGTGGCCGGGCGCGTTGCGGAACTCGACGTCGACCCGCGCGAGTTCGCGCTCGCGGGGCGCATAGCGCAGGGCCTGCGGGATACCGCCCCGCCAGGTGTGGACCAGGTCGTAGAGGTAACCGGTCTCGGAGTGGCCGACGACGCGCAGGGGGACCGAGCCCGAACGGCTGGTCCGGATACGGCTGATCAGGGTCTCGCCCTCGGTACGGGAGAGACCGGCGACGACCAGGCGGGTGCGGTCCCCGGGCTTGAACAGCCGTCCGTCTCCCTTGTTGACCGCGACCAGCATGGCCACGCCCGCCTTCTCCGCGGCCACCACCTGTTCGTCTCCCGCGTAGCGGACGACGGCCACCTTGCCCCGCGCCCCGGCGGCCGCGTACTCCTCCGGCCGGCCGTCACCGGCGAACACCGCCGGCAGGGTGCGCGTCCGCTCCTCGGGCCGTGCCGACCAGGGCTGCAACCACAGGTCGTCGAACTTCCGGGAACCCGAGGACAGGCTCAGCAACGGCTGTTCCTGACGCGAGCGCACGGTGTACAGCAGATCGCCTCCGGCGGGCCTGCCCCCGGGCAGCGCCCACAGGCTGTCGTACTCGGTGCCGGCGACAGCGGTGTCGCCGATGGCGGGGGCACCGTCCTCGAAGGACTGGACGAAGTCGGTGCGGACGTCGGTGGCCGTGGTGGTCCGGGGAGTGACGATCTCGGTCCGGCGCAGCCTGGTGCCGTCGAGCGTCACCGCGGTGCCGGCACCGTCGACCACGATGCCGGTCCTGACCAGCAGGGCCTGGCCCTGTGAGGACGCCCCGTGGACGCCCCGGACGGTGCCCCACGTCCACACCGTGTAGGTGCCGTTCGGCACCACCATGTCGACGTCGCCCTCCGCGTCGGTCGCGCCCATCGCGGGGTACGGGTCGCCCTTGCGCTGGAAGCGCACCAGCTCGTCGGAGAGCGGTTCGCCGTCCCGGCCCCGCAGGTGCACCCGCAGGTGGTGCATCTCCTCGCGGGTGCTGACGGCGAGCAGGGTACGTGTGACGGTCTTGCCGTCCACCAGGCCCGTGACGTGACCGGCGAACCGGGAGCCGGCCGGGGCGTGGTCGAGGACGGTGGTGACCGTCGTGGCCGCGGTGCCCTTGGCGGGCACGGTGATCCGGCTGTCCGCGACGGAGAACAGGCCGCGCGGGGCGTCGGGGGCGTCGACCCGCACCGTGACCGTCACGGCTCGCTCACCGCTGTTGGTCCACTCGATCCGGCGCGTGACGGTCTCTCCCGGCTTTCCGCCCAGGGAGTGGATCCCGGCATCCGAGATCCCGGTCGCCACCAGGTCCGCTCGGGCGGCCGCGGCGGCGTCCACCCGTCCGTTGCCACCGTCGTCCGCCGCGTTGGCGGGTGTCGCCGCGGCCGTGCTGACCAGGGCGTCCTTGATCCGGGCACCCGTCCAGTCCGGGTGCCGGGCGGCCACGAGCGCGGCGGCACCGGCGACGTGCGGGGTGGCCATCGAAGTGCCGTTCAACGAGGCGTAGGAGCCGCTGCCGAAGGTGGCGTACTGCGAACGGGCGGCCAGGATGCCGACGCCGGGCGCGGTGATCTCGGGCTTGACGGCGTCGTCCCGGAAGCGCGGGCCGCGGCTGGAGAACCAGGCCGGCGCGTCCTGTGCGTCGACGGCGCCGACGGTCAGCGCCGCGTCCGCCGCGCCCGGCGACGCGACGGTGGACGCGTCGGGGCCGGAGTTGCCCGCGGCGACGGTGAACAGCGCACCCGTCTCGGCGCTGAGCGCGTTCACGGCCTGGCTCAGCGGATCCGTTCCGTCCGAGGCGAACGAGCCGCCGAAGCTCATGCTGATCACCCGCGCCCCGGCCTCGCGCGCCGCCCACTCCATGCCGGCGATGGCCGAGGAGCTGTCGCCGGAACCACTGTCGGAGAGGACCTTGCCGACGTGCAGCCGGACCCCGGGTGCGACGCCCTTCTCCTTGCCGCCGGAGGCGGCGCCGCTGCCGGCGATGGTGGAGGCGACGTGGGTGCCGTGACCGTTGCGGTCCACGACGTCCTCGCCGGGAACAAAGCTGCGCGCGTCGGCGACCACGCCGCCGGCGAGGTCGGGGTGTTCGGTGTCGTAGCCGGTGTCGAGGACGGCCACGTCCACGCCCTGGCCGGTGTTGCCGCCCTTCCACACCTCGGGCGCGCCGATCTGCGCGACGCTCGACTCCAGGTCGGCGGTGACCTTGGCGTCCAGCCAGACCTTCCTGACACCGCCGTTCAGGGCCGGCGTGTCCGCGACGGCCCGGGCGGTGCCGGGCTCCGGCGCGGCGGACCGGGTGAGGTCGGCCCAGAACCGGGCGGCCCGGTCGCGGTTCTCCGTCAGCGCGGTGCTGTCGATGCTGGTCAGCGACCGTGCGGCGGTGGCTCCTTCGGGCAGGGAGGACAGGTCCTTCCTGCGCGAGGAGTCCGAGGCGTAGCCGAGGATGAGGGGCAGTCCGCGCGAGCGGGAGTCGTCGAACCCGTCGGCGACCAGCCGGGTCACGTTGAACAGCGCCTCGTCCAGGAGGCCCGCGGCGACAAGCCGTTCGGCCGCCGCGGGGACGACGTGGATGTCGCCGTCCCTGGCGGTGACGCGGGCGTCCGCGCGGCCTCCGCCGGGACCGGCCACGGAGACGGTCGGCGCCCCGGAGCCATGGGGAGTGACGGTGACACGGTCACCGGTGATGAGGGTGACGGTGCGTACGCCGGCACCGAGGGATGCGCCGCCGGGTACGACCACACCGTGGGGCGTGGTGGGGACGTTGTCAACGGCCGCTGCCGGCGGGATCGCCACCAGCAGTGCCGTGACAGCCGCGAGGACGGGTAGGCCCTGCCGGGCCGGGAAATGGGGTCTCACACGAATCCTTGGTCAAGTCGGCAATCCGGTGTGTTCACCGGAGTCGGTGATGATCACACGGTGTCATTTACCCATGTGACACTTGCCCTTGACCAGACCCATCCACCACCTGGGACGTTCGTCGTCCCCGTGGTGCCCCGTGGCGGCGGACCTTCCGAGGTCCTGCCCGCCGCCACGGGAAGTGCCGCTGCCGGCACGGGACTTCGGTGCTACTCGACGAGTTTTCCGTCGGTGGAGACATCCTCCATCAGGTGCGTGATCTCGTCCGGGATCGCCGGGATGCTCTCGCGGGTGACACCGGTGGCCGGCGACCACACGAGATTGACCCGCAGGGCGGGATCCATGTCCGGGTAGTCGCTGCGGTTGTGGCAGCCGCGGGTCTCACGGCGTTCGAGCGCCGATTCGAGCGTGGCCCGGGCGGCGAGGGCCGCCGACTTGAGGTCGAAGGCGTGCGCGAGGTCCTGGTAGCCGGCGATGTCGGGGTGGATGCCGACGGACTCCATGCGCTTCTCGATCAGGTCCAGTTCGGCGAGTCCGGCACGCAGGCCCTCCTCGTCGCGCACCACTCCGGCGTGCTCGGTCATGGTGTTGCGGATGGCGCGCTGGAGGGCGCGGACGTTCTCCGGCCCGTCCGCCGAGAGCAGGTCGTCGATCTCGGCACGCGCCTGCGCGATGGCGGCCGCCGACCGCGGGAGTGAGGTCAGGCCCTGCGAGTAGGCGGCGGCTGCCTGGCCGGTGATGCGACCGAAGACGAGGAGTTCGATGAGGCTGTTGCCGCCGAGGCGGTTGGCCCCGTGCAGACCGCTGGAGGCCTCGCCGATGGCGTAGAGACCGCGGACGTCGGTGCTGTGGTCCTCGGGTCGAACCCAGACCCCGCCCATGGAGTAGTGGGCGGTGGGCGCGATCTCGATCGGGTCGCGGGTGATGTCCAGCATCTGCAGGTCCAGCAGCGTCTGGTACACCCGGGGGAGCCGGTTCATGATCGTCTGCCGGGGCAGGTGGGAGACGTCCAGCCACACGGCGCCGTTGGGCGTGCCGCGGCCTTCCTTGATCTCCGTGTACGAGGCGAGGGCCACGCGGTCGCGGGTCGACAGCTCCATGCGCTCGGGGTCGTAGCGGCTCATGAAGCGCTCGCCGAGCGCGTTGCGCAGGATCCCGCCCTCGCCGCGCGCCGCCTCGCTGACGAGGGTGCCCGCCGCGTTCTCGGGCTCGATGATCCCGGAGGGGTGGAACTGGACCAGCTCGGCGTCGCGCAGCCGCGCGCCGGCGTCCACGGCCAGGCGGAAGGAGTCGCCGGTGTTCTCGTCGCGTCGGGAGGACGTGCGGCGCCAGATGCGGGTGTGTCCGCCCGCCGCGAGGATGACGGCGTCGGCGCGGATGAGGTAGCGGGTGCCGTCGGTGAGGTCGAAGCCGTAGGCGCCGAAGACGGCGCCGTCGTGGACGAGGATCCGGGTGATGTACACGCCCTCCAGCACCGGGATGTCGAGCTGCTCCGCCCGCCGGACGAGGGTGCGCTGGATCTCCAGACCGGTGTAGTCGCCGGCGAAGGCGGTGCGGCGGAACTTGTGGGCGCCGAAGAAGCGCTGGGAGATCCGGCCGTCCTCTTCCCTGGCGAAGGCCATCCCGTACCGCTCGAGGTCGTCGATGCCGCGGGCGGCGCCCTGGGTGACGATCTCCACGGTGTGGGGGTCGGCGAGCAGGTAGCTCTCCTTGAGGGTGTCGGCCGCGTGCTGCTGCCAGCTGTCCTCGGGGTCCATGGTGGCCAGCGCCGCGTTGATGCCCCCGGCGGCCAGCGCGGTGTGGGCGTCGTCCTTGGGACGCTTGCCGACGGCGAGGACGTCGACACCGGCCTCGGCCAGTTCGATCGCCGCCCGCAGTCCGGCTCCACCGGTGCCGATCACCAGGACCATCGTGGAGATCTGCTGTTCAGTGCGTGCCACGGTCTGCTCCGATCGCGTTGGTTGTCATCACCTACGACCGGGTGATCAAGCCCGCTGTGACACTTTTCCGCGCTGACCAGGGACTCCGCGCCCGGCTGCCGGAAAGCGGTGTGGGCGGGGGGACGGCCCGCGATCCGGCCGTCCCCCCGCCCACGTGGCCCGGCCGTCAGGCGAGTACGCGGTCCAGCGGCACGTCCGGGTCGGCGAGGCGCGCGTCATCGACGTCGGCGCGGGAGGTGACCAGGGACCGGATCGGCTCGACGACGTCCCACACGTTGACGTTCATGCCCGCGAGCACGCGGTTCCCCGACATCCAGAAGGCGACGAACTCCCGTCCGGGCCGGTCGCCGCGGAAGACGACGCGGTCGTAGCCGTCGGGTTCGACGTAGCCGGTGTACTCCATGCCGAGGTCGTACTGGTCGGTGTAGAAGTACGGCAGCCGGTCGTACACCGCGTCCTCGCCGAGCATGCTCCGCGCGGCCGTGGCCGGCTGGTTGAGCGCGTTGGCCCAGTGCTCGACGCGGATGTGGCGGTCGAGGAACGGGTGGTAGGCGTTGGCGACGTCGCCCGCGGCGTGGACGTCGGGCACCGAGGTCCGCAGGTGCGCGTCGGTGACGATGCCGTTCCGCACCTCCAGCCCCGCCGCCTCGGCGAGCCGGACGTTGGGCGTGATGCCGACGCCGACGACGACGGCGTCCGCGGGCAGGTGGGTGCCGTCGGCCAGCAGGACTCCGTCGGCGCGGCCGTCGGCACCGGTGATCCGCTCCACCTCCACGCGGGGGCGCAGGACCACTCCGTGGTCGGTGTGCAGACCGGCGAACACCTCGGCCGCCTCGCGCCCCAGGACCTTCAGCAGCGGCAGCTCCGAGTGCTCCAGCACCGTCACCTCCGCCCCGGCTAGCCGGGCGGCGGCGGCCGTCTCCAGGCCGATCCATCCCCCGCCGATGACGACGATCCTGGCTCCCGCGGTGAACGCGGCCTTGAGCCGCTCGCTGTCACCCACCCGGCGCAGGTACAGCACGTTGTCCAGTTCCGCACCGGGGACGGGCAGCCGGCGCGGGGACGAGCCGGTGGCAAGGAGCAGCTTCGTATAGGGCAGGCGGCGCCCGCCGTCGAGCTCCACCTCCTTGGCCCGCACGTCGAGCGCGCTCGCGGTCGTGCCCAGGAGCAGCTCGACGTCGTGCTCGTCGTACCAGCCGTCCGGATGCACGTAGATGGAGTCGCGCTCCTCCTTCCCGAGCAGGTAGCCCTTGGACAGCGGGGGGCGCACATAGGGCTTGTCCTGTTCGTCGCCGACGATGACGAGCCGTCCGTCGTAGCCGCGCTCCCGGAGCGCCTCGACTGCCTTGCCGGCGGCCAGACCGCCGCCGACGATCACGAAAGTGTTCACAGGGGACACGATGTACCTCATCCCTGATGTCGCATGCTGCGAGCCGTGTACTGAGAGTCAATCATCAGACCGTGCGACGCCGTGCTCTGTGACGCAGCGTGCCGTGTCGTGGAGGTGCGGGACGGGTGCGGTGTCACAACGCCCCGGGCCCGCCGGTCATACCGCTGATCGAGTCGAAGGACCCCCGACTCGGTGGGATCACCGGGGGCCGGCCGTCCGCTGCCGCCGGAGGCGGGCCCATGCGACGAAGGAGGAGGAGATGACCTATGTCATCGCGGAGCCGTGCGTCGACGTCAAGGACAGGGCCTGCGTCGCCGAGTGCCCGGTGGACTGCATCTACGAGGGCGAGCGCACGCTCTACATAAATCCCGAGGAATGCGTGGACTGCCGCGCGTGCGAGCCGGTCTGCCCGGTCGAGGCCGTCTTCCACGAGGACGACCTCCCGGAGCGGTGGGCGCACTACACGTCCGTCAACGCCGAGTACTTCGTGTCGCTCTCCGGGGAGCCGGGCCGGTCCGCTACGGGCGGCGGGGATCACCCGCTGATCGCCGCGCTGCCCGGGCAACACCCGCGGAAGAAGGGCATCTCGGTCTTCGCCATCCGCAAGGAGGAGGCCGCCGAAGCCGATCTCTGGTTCCCGTCGTGACGGAGTGCGGAGCCCGGGAACGGTGATCCCCTTCGTACGCGCACGGCCGCGGAGCGAGGCCTCCCGGCGGCATCCGGCCGGCGTCGTCGAACTGGGCCCCCAGGACATCGACCGCGCCGTGGCCATGCACCACCGGTGCTCGACGCACACCCTGTGGAGCCGCTACCACAGGGCGATGGGCGACCCCCGCGCCTACCTGGGCACTCTGCTGGCGAGACCGGGGGCCGTGCACCTGGCCGTGCAGCGCCCGGAGGGCGACCTCGTCGCCGTCGGTCACCTGATGCCGGATCGGGAGAACGCGGAAGCGGCACTCCTGGTCGAGGACGCCTGGCAGAACAGCGGCCTCGGCACCCGCCTCCTGCGCCACCTGGGACAGCGTGCCGTACATGCCGGGTGGAAGGAGGTCTACGGTCTCGTGCTCCCCGGGGACCGGAAGATCTCCGCCATCCTGTCGCACGTCTCCATCCCGATCCACACGGTGGACGAGGAGGGCCTGACGACGGTCTGGGCCGAGACGGCCGACATGGCGGCCGCGGGTCTTTCCCTTGTCACCGCCGACGCCGACGCCGACGCGTAGGACGTCACCTCACCGGGGCACCCGCTGCCGGACCGACCGCCGCCCGTGACGGGCGGCGGTCTTCCCGCGCCGTGCCGGCCGGGACCCGCTGGTTCGGCCCGGCCCGGGTCGACTCCCGGCCGCTCTCCGGCGACCGGAGCGCAGCGCCGTCCGGAGCGTCCGCGATCCGGCCGTCCGTAAGCCGGCCGCGGGGGGCCGGGAAGCGCACGAGGACTCCGTGCGGCTGATCGTCGGTGAGCCGGTCACCAACGCCGTCCGCCACGGCAGCGGTCCGATCGTCCTGCGCCTGATCCGGCGCCGGGTACCGACCCGCGAGCTGTCCGACACGGACGTCCGCACCCCGCGCATACCCCGTCCGGCAAGCGGCGAAGTGGACGGCGCGGCCTCCTCCCGGTCGTCCGGCCCGCCCGCCGGCGGGGCTCCCGCTCGGCACGCACCCAGGGGCACAGGACCTCGTCGGCCCGGTCCTCTTCCGACCGGCACGGGCCGGCCGACGCCCGACCCGGGTCGGGACCGGTGCGGTCCCGGGTACACCGCCGCCGACCCCGCGCCCCACCCGCGGCGGCACTCCCCCCCCGCCGGGCGG
>NZ_JBEZXR010000139.1:0-10221 GCF_040638135.1 Streptomyces sp. NPDC026673
TTCCCGCCGTCGGCCTGGAGGTATACGGCAAGACCCTGCTCGGCATCGACGACCGCGTCAGCCACATGGTCTGACCACCCACAACCAACCAACCCCGACAACTACAAACCAACGCCCCAACGCAGACCGCCGCAGCCCACCGGGTACCCCTCGGCCACGGTCATCGACGGTCAGCTTCTTCCTCTACGGCCCCAGTGGGGTCTTTCGTAGAGTCCCAGTTCACCGCCGTCATGCAGGCCATCTGCCTGCCCCGAATCGGATCCAGCCCTCACATGTCATCGGCGACAAGGGCTACACAGCCCCGGGACCATCCGCACGTGCTCCGTGAGCGGGGCATCGCCCGCATCATCGTTGAGCGGGCCGATCTCCGATTCTTTCGCCGCAACCTGAGCCGCTGGATGACTTACGAGGTCGCAGTGGTGGCGGTTCCGTCAGGGCTGGCGCTTCGCGGCACATCACATGCCCCATCCGCGTCGCACCCGGCTTGGTCGGCCGCACCAAGAACCTTCAGCTCGGGTTCACGGTCAGTCCACGCCCTTCGCAACACGTCAGTGAAAGCCGCTGCCGATTGGGCACCGGAGACGCCGTACTTGCGGTCGATCACAAAGAACGGCACACCGGTGATGCCCAGCTGTGCGGCTTCTGCTTCGTCCTTGCGTACTTTGTTGGCGTATGCACGCTTGTCGGCAAGCACCGCACGTACCTCAGCTTCCTCAAGCCCTGAACGAACGGCGAGTTCTACTTGGTGCTCAGAGTCGTAGATGCTGCGCTTCGCGGCGAAGTTTCCATCGTAAAACAACGTCAGCAGCCTATCCTCCACGCCATGGGCCGCGGCCAAGTGCAGCAACCGGTGCAGATCAAAGGTGTTGCCGTGGTCCCGAAAGTCGACGAGGTACTCCAGTCCCTCTTCCTTGGCAATGGCCGCCAGGTTCTCTTCAGCATCCCGCGCCTGCGCCGGGGTCATACCGTACTTCTTCGCGTGAGCCGCCCCGGTTGTCGATCGGGTTTGATTCAAGTGGGGGTCGAGCTCGAAGGAGCGGTACACCACCTCAACGGCTTCTCGGTGTGGGAATGCGGCTAGCGCCCTTTCAAACCGGGCCTTGCCAATGAAGCACCATGAACAGGATATGTCCGACCAGACTTCAACGCGCATGATCTCCCTCTTTCTTGGAGGTATTCGTCTTCTCCTGCAGGAAGGTCGTACCTTCCAAACCCACCCCGACAACCCCTTCACCGGCCATCGGAACCTGGATGCCGTTGATGACAGATCACCTTCTCCGCGAACTGCTTCAACACAAGCATCCTCACGACCAGCAGCAGAGAGTGCTCACTCGCGGCTCGCTCGATGGCGACCCGGACGGCGGTCAGCTCCACACTCTTGGGGGCCCAAAGCGCATCGCCATAATCGGCACCCTTCGGCGCCTTGTTTCGACGCTGGCAGGCAGCCCATGCGTCGCTGCCAAACCTACTCGCCGTCGTAGGTAGGACCAGCGACTCAGTCCCGCGGGAATCCGTAGGCATCCGCGATCAGTTCGTAGTTGCGCAGGCGTGCCGGATTGCTGTGGCTCATGAGGGTGGTGAGCATCAGTTCATCGGCACCAGTACGCTTCTGGAGCTCGTCCAAACCGCCGCGAACTGCATCTGGGGTGCCGTAGACGATGTCGGCGATCCAGGTTTCCGCGAACTCCCGCTCGGCTGGGCTGAAGCGGTACGCTGCGGCCTCCTCGGGCGACGGGAGCAGACCCAGCCGGCCAGTGCGCAGCTGGATCATCGCCAGGGCTCCGGTCATCACCTGTCGGCGGGCTTCCCGTTCATCGTCGGCGGCCATGGTGTTCACGCTGATGAGTGCGTATGGGTCCTGGAGCACGGCTGACGGGCGGAATGAATCCCGGTAGAGCGCGAGTGCCTGGTCGGTGTTCCGTGCTGAGAAGTGGTGGGCGAAGGCGAAGGGAAGTCCCAGGGTCCCGGCGAGCTGTGCGCTGAAGCCGGACGAACCGAGCAGCCAGACCGACGGTCGACTCGTGGGGCCCTGGACCGGTCCGGGAATGGCATGGACTCGGGAATAGGGGTGGCCGGCGGGGAAGTCGTCGTTCAAGAATCGGATGAGTTCGCTGAGTTGCTTGGGGAAGTCGTCGACACCCTCGTTCAGCTGGTCGCTGCGGCGCAGTGCGGCGGCGGTCGCCCCATCGGTGCCGGGCGCGCGACCCAGTCCGAGATCGACGCGGCCGGGAACGAGTGCCTCCAGGAGGCCGAACTGCTCGGCGATGATCAGGGGGGCGTGGTTGGGAAGCATCACGCCGCCGGAGCCGAGTCGGATGCGCTGTGTGTGCGCCGCAAGATGCGAGAGGATCACGGCCGGCGAGGTCGACGCGACGCTCGGCGCCGAATGATGCTCTGCGATCCAGTGACGGTGGTATCCCCGGCGGTCCGCGATCTGGCTGAGTTCGATGCTGCTGCGCAGGGCCTCGGTGACGGTGGTACCGCTGCCTACTGGGACCAAGTCGAGCACGGACAGGGGTACGGGCGCGGTTCCGATAGCCGTGCCTTTGATCGCGTCGTTCACCGGTCAGACCTCCTGGACCAAACATGCGCATCGGCGTGCGCTGGCGGTAGAGGGCAGCCACTGTTGCGGCTGCCGTGCGCTCGCTCCGAGGCTCCATCCTACCACATTATGGAACGAACGGTAGGTAAAGTAATTTGCGCGGACTCTCTTGCCTCGACATCAAAGTCCCCTTCCAATCCGTCGGAGCGTCGACCCGGAAGGCCACGTGCCCCACGATGAGCGGGCTCGCCCGGCTGGATGATCGCCCCTAAGGTTGGTGGTCGTAGGCGTCAGGGAGCCCAGGGGCCAGCCGCCGGGTGGTGGTGCCGGATGGCGGCGGTCAGTACGAGGAGTCGTTGGATGATGCCGACGGCCCCACGGCCGAGGGTGTGACCGTCGTGGCGTTTGGGGTCCATCTGCCCCTTGAGGGTGCCGCTCGGGTTCGCCCTTGCGAGTCGGCCATGGCGGCCTCACCTCAGCCGTGCCAGTGGCTGTTCAGGCTCGGTCCCCTCAGTAGTGCCACGGGTGCGGGCGGTCGACTGCGATCCGACTACCAGTATGTCCAGCAGGGTGGGAGTAGTCCGTACGGGTGCAGATCACGTGGGGACGCAGTGACCCTGCCCCCAATGGCCGTCCGGGTCGGCCCGGTGGCTCGTCGTTGGCGCTTGTTGTATCCCGGCTGGAGGGGGAGGTGGGGAACAGGTGCCGTAACGGGACATGGCAATGGCGCAGCCACCGCGCCTCAGAGGTGTGGCCGAGCGGGGCCTACGTCACACTCAGGGTGACGAGCTCGGCGTGCGACAGCCATTGCCCCATGCCCACCGCGCGGGCCGCCACGGCGCCAGATGCGGCAGATCCTCGACAAACCATCGGCATGCAGGTGCAATGCGATCGCGAGGGTGTCCATCTCGGTTGTCACGCACTGAGATGGACACCTTTACCTCGTCCGCGTGACCGGGACCGGGCCCTTGGGAGTAATCGTCCGGCAGTCAGCGGCAGTTGGCGACGGCCGCCAACTGCCGCGAGAGCAACCCGCCGCTCGGGTGCCACAGCTCCGACCGAAGGATCCAGGTCACACGGTCGCTGCGACCTCCTCGCCGGCGTCAACAAGATCATCCTCGGCCTCGGGGCGCCCGGTATTGATCAACAGGAAGGAAGCCAGTCCGGCGGCAACGAGGAATGCCGCAGCCCACAGGTAACCAACGCGGTAGCCGTGGACCATCGCGGCGCTCTGCTGCCCCGTTCCGTGGGAGACCAGGTATGCGGCAGTAGTGCTGGTTGCGATGGTGTTGAGCAGGGCCGTGCCGATGGAGCCGCCCACCTGCTGCGAGATATTGATCATTGCCGAGGCCACGCCGGAATCCCTCGGGCCGATGCCATGAGTGGCGAGGCTGGTGGCCGGCATGAGGGCGAGTCCGAGACCAAGGCCGACTCCAATTTCGGAGAGCAGGACCGGGCCGTACGAGGTGTCGGTATCGACCACAAGCAGCAACAGAACGGAGGCCGCAGCGAGCAGATACCCGATGGTCATGAGCGTCCTGGGCCGGACACGGGTCATGAGCCGGGCACCGATCTGTGCTGCCCCGATGATTTGCGCGATGGCCATCGGAAGGAATGCCACGCCGGTCTGCGCCGCGGAGTATCCCTTGACCGCCTGGAGGTAGTAGGTCAGGAACAGGATGACGCCGAAGGCGCTGAGCAGCGCAAGAGCGGCTGAGAGGTAGGCGCCGAGGCGGTTGCGCTCCGTCAGGATCCGGAAGGGCAGCAGGGGGTCCCGGGTACGGGCCTGCACCAGAGCGAACGCGACCAACAGGAACACGGCAACGGCGAACGAAACGAGCGTGGTGCCGTCGCCCCAGCCGTGGCTCTCGGCCAGCGTGAAGCCGTAGACCAGTGCAACGATCCCTGCAGTGGCCAGCACAGCGCCGGGGATGTCCAGCCGGGTGGTGCGGTCATGCTCAGAGTGGTCATGGATGTACGCCAGCGCACCAAGGACGGGAAGCACGGCGAGGGGGATGTTGATGAACAGGGCCCAGCGCCAGCTGAGGTATTCAGTCAGGAGCCCGCCTGCAAGCAGCCCCACCGCGCCACCGGTGATGACGACGGAGGCGAAGACCCCGAAGGCCTTGGCTCGGTCCTTGCCATCCGGGAATGTCAGCGAGATCAACGACAGAGCGGCCGGGGCAAGCAGTGCACCAAAGGCACCCTGCAAAGCCCGGGCAGACAACAGCATCCAGCTGGCTGTCGCGATGCCGCCGAAGGCGGACGCCACGACGAAGCCGATGAGGCCCGTGACAAAGATCCGCTTCCGACCAAACATGTCTCCCAGGCGACCACCCAGCAGCAGGAGACCTCCGAAAGCCAAGGTGTAGGCGGTGATCACCCACTGCCGTCCCCCGTCGGAGATGTGCAGGTCGGCCTGGGCGGACGGAAGGGCAACATTCATGATCGCGTCGTTGAACACAACGATCAGTTGAGCTGCCGATATGAGGAGCAGAATGAGCCGACGCCTATCTGGCTGAGCGGCAACATGGGCCATGAGATGTCCAAACGTGCCGCGCAAGGGGTCGGGACCGGACCTCGGCGCGGCGAGAGGACGGCGAAGCGGTTCTGTGGTGATGCGGGACACCGATTCCGCGGATCGGCCGCCGTGCCCGGTGCGCTCAGGCGTGACAGGTCAGGAGCCTGATCCAACACGGTCAGTGCGGTGTGCGGAAGGTTGCCGGGACGTCCTCCGGAGGACTTCCCCGCTGCAGTGGTCGCGTCTACGCTGCCGAAGTCAGCCATGCGCGCGTCAGTGACGCGAATATCTGGCGCCAGTTGTCGAGGACTGATGTGACTGCCGTGGCCCCGTCTGCGGGATACCTGTCGAATCGCGCCCGCGGCTACGACGGACGGTGTCGGGCTCTGATTCAACCGAATCTCTGGCCGCGACCACTGCTTGCCGACCGGGTCACGAGTTGGCCGGCCCTCGTCAACTGCCCGAACATCACAGGCGGCGATTCAGGCGCTGATCATCGCCCACTCCGACGGACAACGTCTTCTTGCGTGCCGAGAGGTACTTGAGCAACAGTCGAACATTCCCGGTACTTGACGCACTCAAGACCAACGCTGAGTGACGACACCCATCGGCTTGGGCCTGGAGGATGTGCTGCCCAACACGAGTGCCCTTGTAGATCGTGAAGCGGAGCAGCTTTACGGGCGGCGGCACTGAACCCGGAGGCACAAACGCGACTGGAACTATCTCCGGTCAGACGTATTGCGGCGCCGCCGCCAACCGACTCCCTGTTGCCACACACCGGCTGAGTCCGGAAGGGCCACGGTCTCGCCGTGCGCGCTGTCAAGCGTTGCGTGCGACCCTGGTGTCGGCTCCCAAGCGATCAACCCACGGCGGGCACGCCACCTTCGAGGAACTCAACCCTCAGTCGCTGGATCTTGAGGCGGCTGATGACCCACTCGCCCTCGACCTTTCGGTACTCCTCGTGGTAGTACCCGTAACCCCGCATTCCCTGGGGCAGGCTTCCCTCCTTCTTGGGCCACACGAGGTAATCAGCCATGCTCCAAGTACCGGTGGCGGTGTCGGGGCCGGTGATTTCGATCTCGGGCATGAAGCCCCGGTGCACGGTCTCCGCGTCCCCGACCCATGCGCTGGCCGCCCGAACCATCTCGGCAGCATCGGTCAGCACTGTCCCATCGATCTCGATCTGGACGTCCGAGCTGAACACCTTCACGAAGTCGTCCCACTTCTTGGTGTCGTGGAACCGGAAGTAGCGGGCCTTGAGCTTCTTGATCTCTTCGATGTCGAGAAGGCGCTGCAGCGCGTCTCCGTTGCTCACAGTGGTCATGATGCACTCCTTGCGACAGTCGACCATGAGGCCACGGGGATAAAATATCCACCGTTCATTCCAGAAATTTAGCCGACGCGCATGCCACACGAGCGAAGCCTCACGCCTCCGGCCGAAATCGAGGTTACTACACCTTTCCGCCCGACAAGTGCACCCGCATCCATCACCGACGTGAGGCCCATCACCCTCAGTCGCCCGGCTATCCATCACGTACGGGCACGCGACCGGGCGCCTACATCGCGTCCCCGCCCAGGGCGTCAGGTCGATTCACCGCCGCCCGTCCAGTATGCGACGCGCCACACCGTGGCCTCACGTCCGAATGGCCGGCCCATCGGATTGAGTTGTCATGCGCAACAGCCCCCATCGGCGATCACCGACATCGAACCCAGGTGGCCAGACCGGCCCACTACATGCAAACCCTGTGCCGCGTTCACGTGCCAACGCCGCGGCCGCCTCACCCAACCAGCGACCCGCGGTGCCGGGGCGACTTCATGGGTGACTGGTGTTGACCTCAATCCCCCAGCCTGCACCCCCGCGATCGCCCGCCTTTTGACAGCTGCGCGCACCACACGCAATATGGAATGTACGGTCGATAATTTGATCGCCGGCGTGCCCCCACCGGTCATGCCATCACTGTCTTCGGTCGAGGAAGCATGCGGCCGCGGACCACGGAAAGGAGAGGCAAGTGGACCTGCAACTGAGCGGTAAGCGGGCGCTGGTGACGGGATCAAGCAGTGGCCTCGGGGAGGCGATCGCCAAGCGCCTGGCGGCCGAAGGCGCTGCAGTGATCATCCACGGGCGACACGAAGCAAGGGCAGCAGCTGTGGCCGAGTCCATTCGCGAGAAGGGAGGCAACGCGTCCGTCGCGATCGGCGACCTCGGAACCGACGCGGGAGCGGATACAGTGCACGCCGCCCTGAGTGACGCCCAGGTCGACATCCTTGTGAACAATGCCGGTGTCTACGAACCCCACCTCGGCTGGACCACCACGACGGCACAGGACTGGGCCGCGCTCTACAACACAAACGTCCTGTCCAGTGTGCGCATGATTCAGCGCCTCGTTCCCGGGATGCGCGAGCGTGGCTGGGGCAGGGTCATCCAGATCAGCAGCGTCACCGGCGAACTTCCCAAGGCAAGTCAGCCCCATTACGCGGCAACAAACGGGGCGCGCAACACTCTCGCCAAGTCCCTCGCACGCGAGCTGGAACAGTCGGGTGTGACGTCGAACGCGGTGGCGGCAGGCGGCATTCTCACTCCAGGCAATGAGCAGCAGCTGTTTGATCTCGGCAGGGAGCAGGGATGGGGCGAGACCTGGGAGGAGATCGAGCCCTCGCTGGTCGCCGCGCTGGCACCGAACGACGTCGGCCTGGTGGGACGCCCGTCCCAGTACGCTGACATCGTCGCATTCCTGGCGAGTCCCCTCTCGGCCTACATCACCGGCGCGACCCTCAAGGTCGACGGAGGCTGGCGCGACGCATAATCCCGCCCTGCTTCACCTCGAGGCCGGCCACACCTCCGCCGCGTGACGAACATCGTCGCTATCTCGTGTGGGGGCGTTACCGACTCGACAGTCCCAGTTGACGTGGTCCGCCGGCGTTTCGGGAACAGCTCGCGGTGAACCGGAACTTGGGCACCGTCAGCATATCGTTAACGAATGGCTCTTCCAGCAGTCGGCGGAAGCGGCCCTCCTGACCGTGTACGGCGTCCGCGGTGACCCAGGGCGGGGCGTCGGGCCGGCTGCCCTCGGTGGCGCATACCCGCGCCCCTGGGACTTTGGCCGGGTGGCAGCGTTCACGGTCGTCGGCCCAGATCTTGGGCAGGTGAACTCCCGGTCGATCGGGGCCCACCACGGGTCGCGGCGTGGGCAACAAAAGCACCGATCCGGCAGTTCTCGGCGGGGCCCGCAGTCCCGAAAACTGGCGCTGAACCGTGGCGGAGGTGAGGCGGAGCGGGTGCCGCCGAGAATGAGGATCCCATCGTTTGCACCGCGAGTTCGCCGGAAATCTATTCGTGCAGGTTGCCGCGAATGTCGTCGGCCTCAAGCCTCGCTCCGGCGAGCAGGTGCCGCAGGCCGCCAAGGGCGGCGTGATCCGCCTGCTCGGCGAGTCGCCAGCCGCTCTTTCGGGCCACCGGGGCGAACAGAGCACGCACGTAGCCGCGTATAGGGCAGCGTGGCTCCACCCAGCCGTAGCGATGGCCGACAGTCACGGAGAGGTCGTCCGATTCCAGACGCCACTGCTCGGCAACACGCGTGTGGTGATCACGTGGGGAGGCTGCCCCACCAATGCCACTACGTACGGCGCTTCCGCACGATCAAGGGGCAGCCCATCGACGGCCACCCCTGACCACTCCACTGCCCGCCAACCCCAACCGCCCAGCGCAGGACCCGCAGGTCAGACAGCAAGGCTCTGCTGGAGTACTAGTCCCCAATCGGGTCGAGCACCAGGATCGGGAACTTGCGGGTGGTCTTCTCCGCGTACTCCCTCATGCCGACCTGGTGGTCCATCCACCGTTCATAGAGCCGCACCCAATCGGGCGATTCCGATGTGACGACCCGCGGGATTGCCTTGAGGGTCCGCGTTCCCACCTCCAGTGTCACCTCGCTCATCGCTCCGGCGTTGGCAATCCAGTCCGGGTCGTTCGGTGCGCCGCTATTGCTACCGCACAGGAGGAAGCTGTCTCCGTCGGTGGCGTACGCCAGCGGGTTCACTCGGGCTTCTCCGCTACGGCGTCCCAGGGTGTGGAGTACCAGCAGCGACCTACCCTCGAACGGGCCGCCCACCAAGCCGCCGTTGGCCCGGAACTCGGCCACGATCTCATCATTGAAGTTGCTCATGGGTACCATATTGGCACGTCTTTTATCGATCAGTCATTCCTGATAGTGGTGGGGCGGACAAGGGCAGAGGCAGTGGAACCGACGGCTCAGCGATGAACGCCCGAGCCGATGTGCCCAGCAGCCTGCGATCACCGGCCACAACCTTCACGCACCAATCACGAGGACTCGTCATGCCCGCGACCGATCCCCCAGCCCTCCACCCCCGACTGCGTCGGGTCCGTATTCCCGGGACAGTGGGCACACCCGACCCCTACCGGGGCCCGCAGACCAAGCGACCCGACACCACCTCGGCAGCGCTCGACACGTCGGCGTTGGCGTCGGCGTCGGCGTCGGCTGAACTCAGCCCGCCGAGAATCGGGAACCTCCCCTCCTGAGGGTGCGTTCACGCCCCCAGTGCATACATTGACGTGGCCACCGCCAGACACACCGACCCCCTGGCCACTTCCCGAAAAACTACAGAGGCATGTTCGTCCAGACGTTCCGAGACCCAGCTACCGTCACCGACGGTCACGGCGTCCATTCTTCGTCCGTCGACAAGGCTGTGCACCACTCGGAACAGGTTCGAATTCCCCCCGGGCCACCGCCGATCCAGCGACGAAATCTCCTCCGGTGTATCCACAGTCGGTTCCGTGTGGACAGTCCGGAGCATGACACCCCACACCCAGGGGTGCGACATTAATCGTCAGGCACCGTAGTTAAGTTGCCAATGCCGAATACTGAGCCATCATCCGTACACGTCTTCCCGTGCTTTTTATCGATCGTTCATTATATTGAGGTATCTTGATGACATCACACGGCCGGAACTGCACCCGGCCATGCCGTGCTTCGCCGAGCACACAAAGCCTTCCAGTGCTCCGTCCATACAACATCGACGCCGACCGACGGCTCGAGACATCCGTAACCGCCCCGGAGGAGAACAGCAATGAGCCGCAGTGACGTCCTGGTGGACGCCGACTGGGTCCAGGCCCGGATCGACGACCCGAAGGTGGTCATCGTCG
>NZ_JBEZXR010000140.1:0-10113 GCF_040638135.1 Streptomyces sp. NPDC026673
GGCCGGGGCGCGACGCCCCGGCCCACGGCCGTTCCCGGTGGCGGACCGCTCAGAAGAAGACCGAGCGGCGCTGCACCAGCAGTTTGTAGAGGGTGTGCTGGATGGTCTCCCGTACCTGGTCGGTCAGGTTGAAGACCAGCATCGGGTCCTCGGCCGCCTCCGGCGCGTAACCGTCCGTCGGGATCGGCTCGCCGAACTGGATCGTCCACTTCGTCGGCAGCGGCACCATGCCCAGCGGTCCCAGCCAGGGGAAGGTGGGCGTGACCGGGAAGTACGGGAAGCCCAGCAGCCGTGCGACCGTCTTCGCGTTGCCGATCATCGGGTAGATCTCCTCCGCGCCCACGATGGAGCACGGGATGATCGGCACCCCGGTCTTGAGCGCGGTCGCCACGAAGCCGCCCCGCCCGAAGCGCTGCAGCTTGTAGCGCTCGGAGAAGGGCTTTCCGAGCCCCTTGAAGCCCTCGGGCATCACGCCGACGACCTCGCCGCGCTCGAGCAGCAGCTGGGCGTCCTCCGCACAGGCCAGGGTGTGCCCGGCCTTGCGTGCCAGCTCGTTGACGAGCGGCAGCACGAACACCAGATCCGCCGCCAGCAGCCGCAGGTGCCGCTTCGCCGGGTGGTGGTCGTGGACGGCGACCTGCATCATCAGCCCGTCCATCGGCAGCGTCCCGGAGTGGTTGGCCACCACCAGGGCACCGCCCTCGGCCGGGATGTTCTCGATGCCCTTCACCTCGACCCGGAAGTACGACTCGTACAGCGGCCGGAGCAGCGACATGAGGACCTGGTCGGTGAGTTCCTCGTCGTAGCCGAAGTCGTCGACCTCGTAGTCGCCGGTGATCCGGCGGCGCAGGAACGACAGCCCGTGCGCCACCCGGCGCTCCCAGGGCCCGCCCAGCAGCCGGTCGGCGGCCGAGCCGAGCGCGGCGGCCAGCGGGCCGCCCGGGGTGCCCGCCGACGCGTCCTCGGACCCGTCGGCGGCGCCCTCGGCGCCCTCGGAGGCCGCGGACGCCGTCACGACGTCCTCGGCATCGGCGGGCTCCGCCGGCCGCGGTGTCGCACGGACGGTCCGGTCCTCGACCGGCAGCGCGGCCACCGCGTTCCCGGTGTCGCCGCCCGTCTTGCGGGCCGCGGCCCGCCCGCGGGATCGCGGTGCCCCCCTCCGCGTTCGCGTGTCCTCGTCGAACGGGATGACCTTGGCATCCGCCATGGTGCGATTCCTCCTCGCAGGAGTGCTCACGAGCTGGGTTCCCGGGATCCGCCCGCGGGGACCAGCGCGGCGAGCCGGTCGACCGCGTCGGCGAGCCGGTCGGGCGGAAGCAGGCCGGGACCGCGACTGCGGGCGAAGTCGCCGAAGGTCTCGGCGGTGGTGTACTTCGGGGTGAAGCCGAGAGTCTCGCGCATCTGCGTCGTGTCCACCACCCTGCCGTGGGTGAGCAGCCGGATCTGCTCGCGCGAGAAGTCGGTGACGCCCGCGGTGTGCAGCATCTGCCCCACCCAGGTCACGGCGGGCAGCAGCACCGGCACCGTGGGCTTGCCGAGGCGTCGCGCGGTCTGCGACAGCAGGAGCACCCCGTCACCGGCGATGTTGAAGGTGCCGCTGTTGATCGTGCCGTTGCGCTCGTCGCGCAGAGCCAGCATCAGGACGTCGATGACGTCGTCCTCGTGGACGAACTGCAGCCGCGGGTCGTAGCCGAGCACGGTCGGCAGCACCGGCAGCGCGAAGTACTCCGCGAGCGGGGTGTCGGCGTGCGGGCCCAGGATGTTGGCGAACCGCAGAACCGATACGGCAACGTCCGGGCGGCGGCGTGCGAAGCCGCGTACGTATCCCTCGACTTCGGCGGCGTCCTTGGCGAAGCCGCCGCCGGGCACCGACTTGGGCGGCATGGACTCGGTGAAGACCGCCGGATCGCGGGGCGCGGAGCCGTACACGCTCGTCGTGGACTTGACCACCAGGCGGCGCACCGTCGGAGCCTTCTGGCAGGCGCCGAGCAGCTGCATCGTGCCGATGACGTTCGTCTCCTTGACCGCCGTCCGGCTGCTGCGGCCCGGCAGCGTGCCGCTGACGTCCATGTGGACGACGGTGTCCACCGAGTGCTCCGCCAGCACCTTGGCGATCATCGGGTGCCTGATGTCGGCTCGGACGAACTCCGCCCCGCCCAGATGGTGGTCGGGCGGCAGCGTGTCGACGCCGATCACCCGGTCGACGTCGGGGTCGCGCATCACGCGTCGCACCAGCCGGCCGCCGAGCTGGCGGGCGACTCCTGTCACGAGCACCACTTTGCCCAAGATCAGCGCCTTCCCTCGCACCGCATGTACGCACCGTATCGGTTCGTTGTTGCGCCGTGATGACGCCCGAACGTACGGGCACCGTCAAGGCGGCCGGCCGCCTGTCGTCCCGCGGGCCGCCCCGTAAACGCCACTGCCCTCCCGCCCCACGGATCGTGGGGCGGGAGGGCAGCAGAAGTGCGACGCGTAGCTCGCTTACTTCTTGTTGCGACGCTGCACACGCGTCCGCTTCAGCAGCTTGCGGTGCTTCTTCTTGGCCATACGCTTGCGCCGCTTCTTGATGACAGAGCCCACGACTACCCTCGCTTCGTTTTCACTCGGTGCGGGGCGTCCGAGCCCACACGACCTACGTCGGCCAAGCCTACCCGCCCCGAAGCACCGAGCATAAACCGAGGCAGTCGTCAGGCAGTTTCCCCCACCCCCACATAGGACTCGCGAAGATAGTCATGGACGGCCTGCTCCGGCACCCGGAAGGACCTTCCCACCCGGATCGCCGGCAGATGACCGCTGTGCACCAGCCGGTACACGGTCATCTTGGACACTCGCATCACCGCGGCGACCTCTGCCACGGTCAGGAACACGACCTCGTTGAGAGGCCTCTCGCTTGAAGCCATGACACACCTGAACCTTCCGCACATGACGGGCACCGGCTTCCCCTCCGGTGACTCCCTCTCGCACGTGCGCTCCTCCCCAGATTAGGTGCGGGTGATGCAAGTGGGGAAGAGGAGTAGCGATCGGTTGACTACTGTGACAGACACGCTCGATTGAGTACATAGCGCGTAAGCGGTCGGTAGTAATCGGACCGCACAGCGTCATCAAGCGGAACCGCGACCGAAACCCTGCCCTCCGCCTCGGCCACAAAGACCGCGGGGTCGTCCGAATCGGCCAGCCCGATGGCCTCGATACCCAGCTGACCTGCTCCGCAGACCCAGCCGTGGTCTCCCACCACGAGGCTCGGCAGTGGCCCCCCGCGTCCTGCCGCACCGGCCAGCGCGGCACGAACCGGGAGCGGGGAGTGCGTGTGCACCGCCGGCGCACCACGGGCGCCTTCACCCGGCGCATCCCGGACCGTCGCGACGCCCCCTACGTACCAGAGGTTGTACGTGCGTAGGCCGAATTGCGTCGTCATGTCGATACATCGGCCATGCGATGGTGTGAGGACGGGACATCCCGCCGCCGACAGGGCCGCCGCCAATCCGGCGTAGAACCCGAGCAGGCGATGCGGGTGACCAGTGCCGATGAGCACGGGCTCCCTGCGCTCCGCGGCCCACTTCAGCCGGACGGCGAAGGCTTCGAGGCCGGCGAGGGTGCGATCCGGGTCGATCACATCCTGCCCGGAAATGTTCCCCGGGTCAGGCGAAACCCCACATCGATCGGCCATCAACCGCAGGAGTCCTGGCTGCGTCCAGGGCCGCGCCGGCTCCAGCCCCAGTGTCTGCCGCGGATCCCCGGCCACGAACAGCCGATAGCTGCGCAGACTCTTCTCCCGCGGTGTCGCCACGACCCCCGCGATCCCCGCCCCCACCAGATGCGCGCGCAGCGCGGCGACGTTCAGCACGCGCCGATCGTCACCCCTGCCGGCCCCCTCACGTGCCGGAACGGCCCGAACGTCACTCCCGAGGGGCAGCCGTTCGGGTCGGCGCCCCCGGCGGGCCCTTCCATAGAATGCGGACATACCGTGCGGCAGCCCTGGGAGGTCCCCCGTGGCCGGCACCGTCCCGAACGCAGACGAGTTCGACTACGTGATCGTGGGGGCGGGATCCGCCGGATGCGTGCTCGCCGCCCGCCTCTCCGAGGACGACGCGGCACGCGTGCTGCTCCTGGAGGCGGGCGGGGCCGACCACCCGCCCGCCGTGGCCGTCCCCCCGGCCTGGCCGGGACTGCTCGGCACCTCCCTGGACTGGGCGGACCGCACCGTGCCGCAGACCGAGACCGGCCTCACCGTGCCGTGGCCCCGCGGCCGCGGCCTGGGCGGCAGCTCGGCGATCAACGCGATGAACTTCCTGCGCGGCCACCACTCCGGCTACGACGCCTGGACCGCCGCGGGCGCCGCCGGATGGGGCTGGGAGGACCTCCTCCCGTCCTTCCGGCGCAGCGAGAACGTCACCGGCGTCCCCGGCCGCGACCCGCGGCTGCGCGGCACGGACGGCCCGCTGCGGGTCGGCCCCGCCGTCGACCGCCACCCCCTCGCCCGCGACTTCCTGCGCGCCGCACTCGAGACCGGCCACCGCGAGGCACACGACCTCAGCGGCGGCCTGGAGGAGGGATTCGGCTGGGGCGACCTCAGCATCGCCGACGGCGTCCGCCAGGACGCCGCAACGGCCTATCTGCGCCCCGCGTTGCACCGGCCCGGCCTCCATGTCGTGACCGGCGCGCTCGCGCACCGCGTCCTCCTGGACGGCGACCGCTGCACGGGCGTGGAGTACGGCGTGGACGGCGACGTGCGCACCGCGCACCGCTCCCCCTCGGGGCAGGTGGTCCTGGCCGCCGGGGCGATCGGCACCCCGCAGCTGCTCATGCTCTCCGGCATCGGCCCCCGCAACCACCTGCGCCGCCGGGGCATCCCCACCGCCGTGCACCTGCCCGGCGTCGGCTCCCACCTGCTGGACCACGTGGTCTCCGGCCTGGTCCACCGGGCCGCCCGCCCCGTACCGCCCGGCGCCAACAACCACGGCGAGGTCCAGGGCCTGATCCGCACCCACCCCGACGCGGCGGGCCCCGACGTGCAGCTGCAACTCGTCGACCTCCCGCTGCGCGAGGAGAGCCTGCCCGGCCCCGCGGCCGGCCGGGGCTGGACGATCATGGTCGCCCTGATGGCGCCGCACAGCCACGGAACGGTCCGCCTCTCCGGCCCCGTCCCCGGCGCGCCGCCGCTCATCGACCCCCGCTACTACGCCGACATCCGCGACCTCGACGCCATGGTGCGGGGACTGGACGCGGCACGGGAGATCGCCGCCGCCCCCGCGCTGGCCCCCTGGCGCGCCGAGGAGGTCCTGCCCGGCCCGGACACCACCGGCGAAACCGCCCTGCGCGCCTTCCTGTGCCGCAATCTCCGCTCCTCTGCGCACTACGCCGGGACCTGCCGCATCGGCACCGACGAGCACGCCGTGGTCGACCCCGCCCTGCGCGTGCGCGGCGTCACCGGCCTGCGGGTGGCCGACGCCTCGGTCATGCCGGGCCCGGTCTCCGCCAACACCAACGCCACCGTCTACGCCATCGCCGAACGGGCGGCGGAACTGCTGCGCGCCGCCGGCTGACCCGCCCGAAGCCCGCCCGCGTACCCGTACCCGTGTCCCGTTAACCCGTGTCCCCGTAACCCGTGCCCGCGGGCCGCCCGGCACGGCCCGGGGCTACGGCAGCAGGCCGTGCAGCGGGAACACCGCCCGCCGGGTCGCCAGGATCGCCTGGTCCAGCCGGTCCGCCGGGTCGTAGCCCGCGTCGTGGAAACCGGTGAACGCCGCGTCCCGCCCGTCCGTCATCCGCAGCGGCCCCATCTGCCGCGTCCGCCGGTAGACCTCGGCCCGCCACTCCTCGGGCGTCTCCGCCTCCGGCGGCACGGGCCGCCCCGCCGCGATGCCCACCAGGTGCGTCCAGGTCCGCGGCACGACGTCCACCACCGCGTAGCCGCCCCCGCCCAGGGCGACCCAGCGGCCCTCGGCGTGCTCGTGCGCCAGGCCGTGCAGCGCCTCCGCCACCGCCCGCTGCGCGTCCAGGCTCACCGCGAGGTGCGCCAGCGGGTCCTCGAAGTGCGTGTCCGCACCGTGCTGGGTCACCAGCACCTGCGGCCGGAAGGCGGCGATCAGCTCGGGCACCACCGCGTCGAACGCCCGCAGCCAGCCCTCGTCCCCCGTGCCCGCGGGCAGCGCGAGGTTCACCGCACCCCCCTCCGCGGCCGGGCCCCCGGTCTCCTCCGGCCAGCCGGTCTGCGGGAAGAGCGTGCGCGGGTGCTCGTGCAGCGAGATCGTCAGCACCCGCGGGTCGTCCCAGAACGCCGTCTGGACGCCGTCCCCGTGGTGCACGTCCACGTCCACGTACGCCACGCGCTCCGCGCCGAGCTCCAGCAGCCGCGCGACGGCCAGCGCAGCGTCGTTGTAGACGCAGAAGCCGGAGGCCATACCCGGCATCGCGTGGTGCAGCCCGCCCGCGAAGTTCACCGCGTGCGCCACCTCGCCGCGCCACACCGCCTCGGCCGCGCCGACCGACTGACCCGCGATCAGCGCCGAGGCCTCGTGCATGCCCGCGAAGGCCGGGGTGTCCTCGGTCCCGAGCCCGTACGGCAGTTCCGTCATGCCCTTGGGATCGGCCGAGGCCCGGCGCACCGCCGCCACGTACTCCGCGTCGTGCACCAGCCGCAGCGTCGAGTCGCCGGCCGCGGGGGCCGCGGCGACCGTCACCGCGCGGTCGAGCCCGAACGCCCGGACCAGCCCCATCGTCAGTGCGAGCCGTACCGGGTCCATCGGGTGGCCCGGACCGAAGTCATAGCCCGTTACCTGCTCGTCCCACATCAGCTGTGCGCGGCCGCTCATGGTCGACACCGTATCGGGCGGGCTCCGCCCCGAACGAGCGGGCGTACAACAGGGTCGCCGACACCAGCAGCATCGGCACCAGCATGGCTCCCCGGTAGCTCCACGCGTCGCCCAGGGCGCCCACCAGCGGCGAGCCCACCAGGAAGCCCACGTAATTGAAGATGTTGAGCCGCGCGATCGCCGTGTCCGAGGCCCCCGGGAAGAGCCGCCCGGCCGCCGCGAAGGTCTGCGGCACGATCACGCACAGCCCCAGGCCCAGCAACGTGAAGCCCGCCATCCCCACCCACGCACCGGGCGCGGCCGCGACCACCGCGAAGCCCGCCGCCGCCACCAGTGCGCCGGCCCGCACCACCGGAGCGGCCCCGAAGCGCCGCACCCCGAAGTCACCGACCGAACGGCCCAGGAGCGTGGTGACCATGTAGACGTTGTACGGGACGGTCGCCAGCTGCTCGGAGCCGCCGAGCACGTCCTGCAAGTACTTCGCGCTCCAGTTGGAGACCGTCGAGTCGCCGATGTACGCGAACGACATCACCAGGCAGAGCGGGAGCAGCAGCCGCATCGCCACCGGGGCCGCGACCGCGGCGGAGGCGCCCGCGTCGTCCTGGGCGTCGGGCCGCCGGTCCACGTACCAGCGGCTCGCCACCAGCGTCAGCGGGATCAGCACCGCCACCACCGGCCCGTACAGCACCGCCAGGGACAGCTGCCAGTGCGCGCCCGCCCATGCCAGAGACGCCCCCAGGATGCCGCCGAGGCTGTACGCGGCGTGGAAGCCCAGCATGATGCTGCGCCCGTACGACCGCTGGAGGCTCACCCCGAGCATGTTCATGGACGCGTCCAGGGCCCCGACGCATATCCCGAAGACGGCCAGCGCCGCGGCCAGTTGCCACAGCGCGTTCCCCGCGCCGGCACCCAGCAGTGCCAGGCACACCACCGGCTGCACCCAGCGCAGCACCGTGCTCGGCCGCACCCGCTTCACCAGGTGCTCGGTGGCGACGCTGCCGGCACCCGCGAGAACGGGCACCGCGGCCAGGAAGGCGGGCAGCAGCGCGTCACTGACGCCGTAACGATCCTGCAGGGCCGGGATCCGGGTCACCAGCAAAGCGAAGGCCGCACCCTGCGCGAAGAAGCCGACGGCCAGCGAGGCCCGTCCATGACGCAATGCGCCGTCGATGCCGTCCATGAGCGAGCAGCGTAGGGCCGCGGGCTACGGACGGGTAGATCGATCACACAAGTAGTTTTCCGGGCAACTCCGCCATGTCCGCGAACAACTGCCGTGCCCCCGCCAGCTTCTCCGCCGGCGTCATCGAGGTGAAGCCGTACGCGTCCATCCCGGCCGCCACCGCGGCCCGCACCCCGAGCGGACTGTCCTCCACCACGGCGCACCGCTCCGGCGCCACGCCCATCGTGTGTGCCGCGTGCAGGAACAGGTCCGGCGCCGGCTTCCCACGCCCGACGTCCTGGGCGCTGAAGATCCGCTCCTCCCCGAAGTGCCCGTACAGACCGGTCTTCTTCAGCGCCACCCGGATCCGCTCATGACTGCCCGAGGAGGCCACGCAGTACGGCACCCCGTCAGCCGCCAGCTTCTCCAGCACGGTCGCCACGCCAGGCACCGGCTCCAGTTCGCGCCGGAAGCCCTCGAAGACCCGCGCGTAGTAGACGGCGTCGAAGTCCTCCGGCAGCCGGCGTCCCGTGCGCTCCGCCACCAGGTCGTGCACGCGGTGCATCGCGGAGCCCATGTAGTCGCGGATCGACTCCTCGTACGTGGTGGGGTGCCCCGCCTCCGTCAGCAGGCCGGCCAGGATGCGGTTGGCGATCGGCTCGCTGTCCACGAGCACGCCGTCGTTGTCGAAGATGACCAGGTCGTAACGCACCGCCCCACTGTAGTCGGGCACCCGATCCGGCCACCGCGCGCCGAATCCCCCCGTCCGCCGCGCCCGGCCGCCCATGATGGACGGCGGCCGACGGGACGGCCGTGCCACGACAAAGGGGGAACACCATGAACCGGCGCCATGAACCCGACGGGTTCACCGACCGCGAGCGCAGAAGGTACGCCACCGGGCCCGCCACCCGGCCGGGACAGGCCGTCCGGACGCGACTGGGGGCCTTGTGAAACGACGCACGATCCTGATGGCGGCGGGAACGGGCTTCGGCACTCTCCTGGCGCCCACCGTCCCCGCGGCTCACGCGCGCACGGCTCCCGGGATCGTCCTCCTGGACACGCTCCCCCAGGGCACCGGCCGGGTCCGGGCCCTGGGCCGCCCCGGGCTGTCGGGCGGCAGCAGCGACAACACCCCCGTCTACTGGACCGGCCGTTCGGTACACCGGGTACCGTTTCCGGCCGACTACGGATACGGCATCGGTGAGGTCACGGCCATCAACCGCCACGGCCTCATGGTCGGCACGGTCAGGTTCCCGGGCTCGAGCGAATCCGTGGGCTTCAGCCATCGGCCCGGTCGCCGAACCGCCACGATCCTGCCGCGGAGCACCAGGGCGAACGATGTCAACGACCACGGCCGGATCGTCGGCACGGGTCCGGGGCGCCAGGGACTCGTCTGGCACGGCGGCGGCGTCGCACGCGAACTGGTCCCTTCGAGCCCCTTCCAGTCGGTCACGGAGGTCGTGGGCATCAACAACGCCGGCACCATCGTCGGAGCGGAGAGCCTCCGCCCCGTCGTCTGGCCCGGCGGCACCAGCGGTCCCGCACAAGCCCTGCTGCCGACGGAACCCCCGGAGGGCGTCTTCTACTCGGCGGCGGCCATCGACGAACACGGCCGAATCGTCGGCAGCAAGGGCGACTTCTTCGCCGACGGCCAGTACGAGACCTACTGGGACCCGCCGTACACCGCCGAGGGCATCCAAGTCCCGGGCCTTCCGGGGTACTTCGGCGAGGGTTACTTCCACGCCATCAGTCCCACCACCGGCCTTGTCGCCGGCTCGGCGCCGACCAGCTTCGGCGAACCGCCCGCCTACCCTCCCGGAACGGCCGAGTTCTGGACCGGCTCCGGCCCGATCCGCGCGCTTCCCCGTCTCGACGACGATGACCACGCCGACACGGGCGCCGACGCCGCGGCGGACAACGGCACGGTGGGCGGATTCGCCGTACGCGACAACCTGATGAAGCCGGTGATCTGGACGGGCGTGCGCTGACCCACACCACGAAAGCAAAAAAGCCTCAACCCCCGAGCCGAAGCTCGGGGGTTGAGGCTAATAATTGTTCGGCGGCGTCCTACTCTCCCACAGGGTCCCCCCTGCAGTACCATCGGCGCTGAAAGGCTTAGCTTCCGGGTTCGAAATGTAACCG
>NZ_JBEZXR010000141.1:0-9842 GCF_040638135.1 Streptomyces sp. NPDC026673
CTGACCGAGGAGGTCACCGCCCGCAAGGGCTGACCCCGGCGGGTCATCGACCGGAGCCCCGTGACGCCCCCGACGGCACCACGGGGCTCCGGCGTGTCCGTCAGCCGCCGAGGTAACCGCGGAGCAGCCGCTTGCACTCGGCGATGAGGACCGGATCCCCCTCGGGATCCCGGCGGAAGGCGAGCCGCAGGACCGCGTCGGCGGACTCCAGCGCGACATGGAGCCGAACGCGGGCTGCCGCCTGATCGGAGTCGCCTTCGCCCAGCAGGTCGCCGACGAGGAACCAGAGCCGCTCGGCGACGGCCGCGTTGTTCTCCAGCACCCCGTCGAGGAGGTGGACGCTGCGGGGGTCCTCGCGTCCGACCGCCCCGAAGTCCACCACGCCGAACCCCGGGACGGCGCGGCGCATCGCGACGTACTCCTCGATCGCCAGGTCCACCATCGCCGCGACGCTCGGGGGCCGTTCGGCCTCCACCCTCCGGGCGAGGCGGTCGGCGAAGTGCCGCAGGTTGCGTTCGGCCAGCGCGCCGAGAACTCCGTCGACACCGGGGAAGAACTGGTACAGCGTGCCGATCGGGACCTCCGCGCGCCTCGCCACCTCCTTGGTGGTGAGCGCCGTGTGGCCGACCTCGTCCAGCAGATGCGCGCAGGCGTCCAGGATCCGGTCGAAACGTTCCCGGCTGCGCTGCTGCACAGGGCGGCGGCGGAGCGGACCGGAGGAGTTCGGGGATGCCTGCATGGTCCCACTCTGCCGGATCGGGTGTAGGTTGGCGAAACTCAACATGAGCAATCCTCATGTTCCTGCGTTCGGCAGAGGAGAGGAATCCCCGATGTCCCCGCTTCCCGCCTCCTTCAGCTGGGGCGCCTCCACCGCCGCCTACCAGATCGAGGGCGCCGTCGCCGAGGACGGCAAGGGGGCGTCCGTCTGGGACACCTTCAGCGCCCGGTCCGGCGCGATCCGCGCCGGCCACACCGGGGAGGTCGCCTGCGACCACTACCACCGCCACACCGAGGACGTGGCGCTGATGAAGGACCTCGGCCTCGACGCGTACCGCTTCTCGATCTCCTGGCCGCGCGTCCTGCCGGAGGGCAGGGGCCGCGTCGAACCGCGCGGACTCGGCTTCTACGACCGCCTGGTGGACGAACTGCTCGCGGCCGGCATCACCCCCACGCCGACGCTCTTCCACTGGGACCTCCCGCAGGCCCTGGAGGACGAGGGCGGCTGGCTGAACCGGGACACGGCCCGGCACTTCGCCGCGTACGCGGCCGTCGTCGCCGAACGCCTCGGCGATCGCGTCACCCGCTGGATCACCCTCAACGAGCCCTTCGTCCACATGGTCTTCGGCTACGCCTTCGGCACCCACGCCCCCGGCCGCGCCCTGATGCTGGAGGCGCTGCCCGTCGCCCACCACCAACTGCTCGGGCACGGACTCGCCACCGCCGCGCTGCGCGCGCACGCCGCCGCCCCCGCACAGGTGCTGATCGCCAACAACTGCACCCCCGTACGGACGCCCGAGGGGGCCACGGACGCCGACCACGCCGCTGCCTCCGCCTACGACGCCCTGCACAACCGGCTGTTCACCGACCCGCTGCTGCTCGGCGGCTACCCCGACCTGTCCGCGTACGGCCTGACCGACCCGACATGGGGCGGCGTGGTCCGCGAGGGCGACCTCGCGGTACTCGCCGCACCCCTCGACGGACTGGGCGTCAACTACTACAACCCCACCTGGATCGCGGCACCCACGGCGGAGACCGGCCTGCCGTTCGACCTCCTGGATCCGGACGCGGCCGTCCCCGGGCGCTCTTACCCGCGCACCGCCTTCGGCTGGCCGGTGGTGCCGGACGGCCTCACGGAACTGCTCACCGGCCTCGACGCGCGCTACGGCGCGGCGCTCCCGCCCGTCTGGATCACCGAGAACGGCTGCTCCCAGGCCGATCTGCCGGCCGGCGACGGCGAGATCCGGGACGAGGCCCGCATCGACTACCTGCGCACCCACATCGAGGCCGTCGAGACCGCGTACGCCCGGGGGGTCGACGTCCGCGGCTACCTGACCTGGTCGCTGCTGGACAACTTCGAGTGGGCCGAGGGCTACCACCAGCGATTCGGCCTCGTCCACGTCGACTACGCGACCCAGCGGCGCACGCCCAAGGCCTCGTACCACTGGTACCGGGAGCACATAGCGCAGGCGCGCCGCGCCGCGTCCTGATCCGTCCGGATCCCTTGGCGCCCCGCCGGCCCGGCACTACACTCGCGCGGAACATGAGATGCCCTCATGTTCTCGGGTGCTGCGGGGGGAACGGCATGCGCCACACCGGTGAGGACGCCCAGGACACGCCGGACGGCACGTCGGAGGGCACGGCGGAGGGCACGTCGGGCGTCACACCGGACGCCGTGTCGGCCGAGCCGGTCACCCGGGTGCGGCCGGCCTGGACCGCCCTGCTGAGCCTGGCCACCCTGGCCGTCTTCATGGCCTTCATGACTCCCATCCAGATCCTGCTGCCGCTGCAGCTGGAACACATCGATCCGGCCGGGAAGCACACGGCGCTGTCCTGGGTGACCGGAGCCGGCGCCCTGGTGGCGATGGTCGCCAACCCCCTGGCCGGGGCCCTGTCCGACCGCACGGTCTCGCGCTTCGGACGCCGCCGACCGTGGATCGTCGGCGGCGCGCTGGCCGGCGCCGCCGGGCTGCTCGTCACCTCCGCCCAGCACACGGTGCTCGGCGTCGCCGTGGGCTGGTGCCTCGCGCAGGCCGGGCTCAACGCCATGCTCGCCGGGGTCACCACGCCGGTCGCCGACCAGGTGCCGGTCGCCCAGCGCGCCGAGGTCTCCGGATGGACCGGCATCACGCAGTCCCTCGGCCTCGTCATCGGCGCCGTCGTCACGACCACGCTGGTGACCGGGGTCTCCTCCGGCTATGCCACGATCGCCCTGCTGACCGTCGCCCTCGCGCTGCCCTTCGTCCTCCGCTTCGGGGAACCCCCGCTGCCCCGCACGTCACGTCCGCCCTTCGACCCGCGGCGGCTCGCCGCCGGACTGTGGGTGAGCCCGCGCCGCCACCCGGACTTCGGCTGGGCCTGGCTGACCCGCTTCCTGATCAACCTGGGCAACGCGATGGGCACCCTGTACCTGCTCTACTACCTCACCGACTCGGTCCGCCTGGACGACCCCGACAGCGGCGTGCTGGTCCTCACCCTGATCTACACCCTGTGCGCCGCCCTCACCGCCGTCCCGGTCGGCGTGCTCTCCGACCGGGCGGGCCGGCGCAAGGGCTTCGTCCGGGCCTGCGCCGTCGTCATGGCCGCCGCCGCGGTCCTGCTGGCCTGCGTCCACACCTGGGCCGCGGCCATGATCGCCGCCGCGGTGCTCGGTGCCGGGTTCGGCATCTACCTGGCCGTGGACCAGGCCCTGGTCACCCAGGTGCTCCCGGCCGCCCAGGACCGCGCCAAGGACCTCGGCGTCATCAACATCGCCAACTCGGGTCCCCAGGTCCTCGCCCCGGCCGTCGCCGCCCCCGTCATCGCCCACCTCGGCGGCTACACCGGCCTCTACCTCGGGACCGCGCTCGTCACGCTCCTCGGCGGCCTGCTGATCACCAAGGTCCGGGCGGTCCGGTAGCGACTGTCGTCCTCGCTGAGGGGCGGCCGGGCCGGAGCGGCCGGCCCGGGCCGCTTCGATAGAGGTCGTCGATCAAGCGATAAGGACGTGGTCTTGGACAGGTGCCGCGCGCCGACGCCACGATCGAGGGCGTGATCCCCGTCGTCACGGAAGAGCCGCCGTGGGCCGGATACGGGGATGATCCCGAGGAGTCCCCATGCTGATTCCGTGCGCCCCGGGGTTCCGCGCCCCGCGGGGCGGTCCCGAGACCGGTCCCCTCCATGGCCGCTGAAGCGCCGGGCGTGGCCGAGGACGTCGCGGCCTCCCGCCCGGCGAAGCCGACGTCGAAGCGCCGGTGGAAACGGGATCGGCCGCGGCTGCCCCCGCGCACGATCGCGGCGGCGGCCGTCACGACGTCGGCCGGCCTGGCGCTGCTGGTGGCCCTGGGGGCGCTCACGCACCAGACGGTCCTCGTACCGCCGCTCGCGGCCACCATGGCGATCGTCACCGCCACCCCCGAATCGCCCCTCGCCCAGCCCCGCCACGTCATCGGCGGCCACATGCTCTCCTGCCTCGTCTGCTTCCTGGTGCTCGCCCTCGGCTGGCACGGCCCCTGGGCCGCCGTCGTGGGCAGCGGCATCGCCTGCGGGGTCGTACTCGTGCTCAAGGCGGCCCACCCGCCGGCCATGGCGACCGCCGTGATGATCATGCTCACCGACCCGCCGGTCACCCGCTTCGTGCCCCTGCTGGCCGCCGGTGCGGTGCTGCTCGTAGCGGTGCAGATGGTCTCCGCCCGGCTGCGGCGCGAGGTCTATCCCACCTCCTGGTGGTGAGCGCCGGCTTCCCTCGGCACCGCCGCCGACGAGGCGCGCGCGTCCGCCGTGGGGGCCGACCCGTACCGGCCCGCGGACGGTGCTCACGGAGCCCGCCCGCGGGCGCGGGAGGACTTCAGGATTCCGTCAGCGAGGCCAGGGTGGCCAGTGCCGTCATCAGCGCGCGGCGCTGCTCGGGGGACAGGCCGGCGAGCATGATGTCGTCCGTCCGCGCCGCCAGCGCCTCGACCGTCGTCACGAGTGCCGCGCCCTGTTCCGTGAGCTCCAGGAGCTTTCGGCGCCTGTTGCCCTCGTCGACGCGGCGGCTGAGGAACCCGCGCTCTTCCAGCGAGCGCAGCAGCGGCGTGAGGGTCGCCGTGTCGATTCCCGTGAGTTCGCCCACGTGGGTCTGGGTGATCGTGGGCCTCTCCCGCAAGGCGAGGAGGACGGCGGCCTGCGGCGGTGTGACCTGGGGGCTCAGGCGCTGCCACTGGGCGGTATAGGCCTGGAGCGCCCGCCTGAGCAGGTGAAGGGGAGCCTCCGTCAGGCCACGGGGGATGTCGGTCACGGTGGCCTCTCCCTGAGTGCTGTGTCACCGGGCCCCCTGTGAGCGCGGCGCGGAGTCCAGTATATATTCGTATACGAAAGTTCGTGTACGAAGTGTTTCGGGAGTGAGAGGAGAGGATGCCGTATGGACCACGCCGACGCGGTGCCGATCGCGGAGCTGCTCAACGAGCGCCGTTATCTGCTCGATGTCGCCGACCGCATGTCGGGCGGCCGCGGTGAGGCGGAGAGCGTCGTCGACGAGGCCTACCGCCGGTGGTGCGGGCTGCCGGAGGGGGAGCGCCGGCGCATCGCGGCGCCGCGGTCGTGGCTCGCGCAGACCGTCGGCAGGATCTCCCGCGGCGGTCAGATCCAGTCCGGCAGGGCCGAGGATCCCGCCCGCGTGACGGGGGCCGCCGAGAGGACCCGAACGATCGGGTTCCCCGCCTCCGTGCCGGCGGACGGAGACGAGGTGAGCCGGGTCCTGCTGGACCTGCTGGCCTCCCTGTCCTCGGCCGAGCGGGCGGCGTTCGAGTCCGACGACGCCTGGGCCACGACCCCCGGAACGGACGCGGAGATCGTGGGACGCTCCGAGCGCGAGTGCGCCGAACTCGCCGACCGGGCCCGCGGCCGCCTGCGGTTGCGGCGCGCTCGCCCCACCTCGCCGCAGCAGCACGACGCCCTGGCCCGCGCCGTCCGCCAGGCCTGCCTCACCGGTGACGCCGACCTGATGGCATCACTGCTGAGTCCGGACGCCACGGCCTACTTCGACGGCGGCGGCAAGGTGCGGACGCCGACCCGGCCCGTGCACGGCAGCCGGCAGGTCGCCCGCACCCTGCTGACCGTCCTGGCCCGCTGCCCGCGCACCACGCTGACCACCCACCCCGTCAACGGCCGCACGGGCCTCGTCGCCCGCTACGACCACCAGGTGGCGGCCGTCGTCACCCTGGACGTCGCCGAGCACCGCGTCGGTCAGGTCTGGGTCGTCCTCAACCCCGACAAACTGCGCTCCTGGAACCAGCCCCCGGCCCAGACCTCGGCGTAGCCGCGCGGGAGTTGCGGCGCCGGGAGTTGCGGCGCCGGGGCGCGCCGCAGGCGGACAGGCCCGAAGGCCGGGGTCATCCGGCCGCCACGGGACCGCTGTCCGGGCCGTCGCCGAAAGCGCCGTCCGAGGTGAGGCCCTCGACGAACGCCCGGAAGGTTCCGGCCAGCGCGAGTTCCGTGCCGAGTTCGGCGTCGAACCAGGTGACCGACGGCTCACCGTCCGGGCCGCACGTTCGGTAGTCGAGCCCGATCCAGTAGTGCCCGTCGCCGCAGAGCAGCACGATCGGCGACGGCAGCTGCCACTCCGCGACCAGGTACGGGGTGTCGAGCAACGAGAGCATCCCTTCGCGTCGGCCGATGCCCATCACGTCCGCGAAGGGAACGTGGTCCTCACTCCATGAGGTGGGCCGGCCGGTGGGGAACGCGTTGTGGCCCGCGGCGGCGCTGCCACCGTTGCGAAGCCGCAGAAGGTCGAGCAGGGCGGCGGGCAGAGTCACACCGAGCACGCACTCGGCATCCCGCACCGCCTCGTCGGTCAACGGCGACTGGACGCCGTAGTCGCCGTCGCCCCAGAACGCCGCCTTGACCTCGTCGAATCGCGCCATGGGCGGCAGCATACGTTCGGGCCCTCGCCCGCGTGGCGTTGACGCCGGGCGACGTGGGCCGCGCGCCCGCCTGTTCGAAGGTATGAACTCCCGGGGTGGTCAGCGCCCGGATTCGAACCGGGGTTCCGCATCGGGGCGAACCCGCGTACGGAGTCCTGGGCCGCTGGACGACGCATGACCGCTCGCAGCGTATCCGCGCGACCGGGCGCCTCGCCTCCCTATTGCGCTCACCCTCCGGCAGCGCCGGTCTGGGATGTGGTGGGCCGTGTGGTCGGCGCCGCTTGCCTCTGGCGAGGGCCAGGTTGTGCGTCCGGGCGACGCCGAGCATGGTGCGCCGGGATTGCGGCGGAGCCGAGCGGTGTACCGCGGCAACCACGGTTGGCCGGCTACGACTCCGCGCCGACGTCCTCAGCCGAATTCGCCGTCACGCACGCCCAGTCGAAACGCCGCCCACTCCTCTGCGGTGAATCGCAGCGGCGGCAGTTCCCTGTTCTGAGAATCGCGGACCGCGACCGCTCCGCCGCCGAGGTCCGCCACCTCCACACACGTCTTGTCCCACCGGTTGGAGTAGCTGCTCGTGACCCAGTCCGCCTCGGCCAGGTCCCTTGCGTACAGCTCCGCTTTGACTGCGTCCATCATGTGCTCCTGTTGGTATCGGATGGACGTTCTCCTTTCAGCATCACTCTGACGATTCCGATGTGCATCTCGCCCTTCTGGCAGGCTGTCCGCTGCGCCGCCCCGAAGACGCGGGACGCGTATCTGCCCGGCAAGCACGCTTGTCCTCCCTCGCGGCTCATGCCGCTCCGCCCTTACCGCAGACGTACGTCCCACTCAGCTGGTCTTCGGCTTCCCGGCTCCGCGGTCGTCTCCTGGCGTTGGTGCCGGCCGCGACGGGAGCAGGCGCTGAGAACTGGCATCCTTTGCGGGCGATGGCGGAGGAGTACGCCTCTGTGGTGCCCGGCCCGGTCGATAGGCTGACCCGGCCCGGCCGCGGGGCCGGCTGTAAGCCCACGTACAACGAGAGGACCCGCAGTGCCCCAGCACCGTCCCGTCCGAGCGGCAGTGTTCTCGGCTGGTTCTTGGGGCACCGCCGTCGCCAAGGTCATGGCTGACGCCGGCACCGACGTCATCGTGCACGCCCGCCGCGGCGAGATCGCGGACGGGATCAATACGGTTCACCGCAATCCTGGGTACTTCCCGGACGTTGAGCTGCCGGCCCGTGTGACCGCGACGACCGATCCGGCCACCGCTCTAGGCGGTGCGGACTTCCTCGTGCTCTCCATCCCTGCGCAATCACTCCGGGCCAGTCTCGCCTCCTGGGCGCCGTACATCGGGTCCGACACCGTGATCGTGTCGCTGATGAAGGGCATCGAGCGGGGCAGCGGCCTGCGGGCGAGTCAGGTCATCACCGAGGTGACCGGCGTGAGCGCGGACCGGGTCGCGGTGCTCTCGGGCCCGAACCTCGCTCCCGAGATCATGGCAGGACAGCCCGCTGCCGCCACCATCGCCTGCCCGGACGAGGACGCCGCCCGTCGCTTCCAGCAGGCGTGCCACGCCCCCTCCTTCCGGCCCTACACCAGCACCGATGTGATCGGTTGCGAGCTGGGCGGTGCGGTGAAGAACGTCATCGGCCTCGCGGCCGGCATCGCCTCAGGTATGGGTTTCGGCGACAACGCCGCGGCCATGCTCATCACCCGCGGGCTTGCCGAGACCACCCGGCTGGCCACGGCTATGGGCGCCCGCCCGGCCACTCTGGCCGGTATGGCCGGCCTGGGTGACCTGGTGGCCACCTGCTCCTCCCCGCTCTCCCGCAACCGCACCTTCGGAACTCACCTCGGCCGGGGCCTCAGCGTGGAACAGGCAGCGGCCGCCACCCGACAGACCACCGAGGGCGTCAAGTCCGCCGAAGCGGTCCTCGACCTGGCTCACGCATACGGCGTCGAGATGCCGATCTCGGAGATCATCCGCGACCTGCTCAACGAAAAAGTCACCCTCGACGAGGCTGCCGCCGCACTGATGCAGCGGCCGCCCAAGCCCGAGCACTGACCCCTCAACGGAATTGTGCGCGCTCTGAACATCTGCCTTGTAGGCCTGGTGGTCAGGGTCGTGGAGGGCCCGCGGGTCACAGCGGCTTTGGAACTGCCCAGCTCAGCCGGTCATCGCGACCACGGTGCCCCGTCGTTGACCGTGGTTGACCGCCCGGTGTGGCACGGCTGTGGCACGCGCGGGCGCGTGTCGACACCTGGCTCCCAGGCCTGTCACGGTGATACCTGATCTCTGGTGCGCCTCCGAAGACCGTGCGGCGTCTACTGGGGCAGCCAGAGAGGAGTCGCGTTGGTACGGCATCTCACGCCTATGTTCGCGCTGGGAGCGTTGCGTCGAGGCAAGGAGATTGAGCAGTTCCTCGGCCCGGTGGAGCGGGGCGGCCGGCGTGGCGTTCGTTGGATCGCGCTCAGCCCTGGCCGTGCCGGCGTCGGGGTCTATCTGCAGGAGGTGGAGGACATCCCCTCCGACACCTTCCGTGACATCACCGAACAGCTACCGCTCGACCCGGACGACGAGACATGGGGCAAAAAGATCGCCACCGTGGCGACTCCGGAGGAAGCCATCACCCTGGCCGAGCGCGAGTTCGGGGCGATCGCCGACCGCTGGGTCAATCTCGGTTTCGTCGGCGACGAGTACTACGACTACGTGACCTCTGGCCGTCCGGATCATGTGCAGCAGTCGGAACGTCGTAGGTCCTCCGCTCCACTTACTCAGAACACGCGCCATTCCTCTCGCGGGACGGGACCTTCCCACGAATCCCAGACGTAATCCGTCCACTCCCGGGCCACGCAGACCGGACGGCTGAGAGCGATGTCCCCCGCGCGTTGCGCACGGAGGACGAGGCCAAGTTCCCCAGTTCCGGGGTCGCCGTCCCCCGAGTGCCTGACAGCTTCGGCAGGTTTCCGCGTGTTCAAGTAATCACAGAACTGTCGTGATCCTGCACGCTTTCCGAGTCTGTTGGTGCATGTGAGCGGGCCAACCGTGACAGTCCACGACCGTTCAGCCTGGTTCGGCGTAGCGGTTCATCCCTGATGAGGTCCTCATGTGAACGGGCCTGGACGCCGATGAATGAGACAGAAACGAAGGCCCGCTGCGGCCTAGTTGTTCTGTCCGGGGAGGTTGTGGACGGGTGATGCAGGTCTCGGTTGAGGGATCTTGAAATGGGTGAGGGCCTTCTGGCCTGGTGTGGATTGCGAC
>NZ_JBEZXR010000142.1:0-9526 GCF_040638135.1 Streptomyces sp. NPDC026673
CCCGCCCGCCCGCCCTCCCCCAGCCTTCGGCCGGGGGTGCCCCCATCCGGCGCGGTCAGGTGCCGCCTCGCGCGTGTGGGGGTGGGCCGGGTGCGGGGCCTCCGGGGCTGGGCATTCTGGACGCATATTTACGTGCGTGGCGGGCACTTTGCCTGGTCATCCCGGGTGCCGCACACAAATACGCCCAGTGTCCAGAACGCCCACCCCTACGACCCCGCCCCCTCCGTCTCGTAGCGCGCCTGATCCCCGGAGGGGTGAGACGGAAAGAGCCCCTCCGCAGACCAGCACGCGCCGCCACATCGGGGGCAGTGCGGCGCCCAGGGGAAGGAGGCGCACAGGGGCTTACTCCGGCGGAATCAGCGTGTGGTCGGGCACGGGTCTCTCGCGCTCTGCGTCATCCCGGCTTCATGTCTTCCCGGTCTCGGGTCTGGGGCATCTCCTGAGATGGACCCGTGGAGACACGTACCGGCCCGTGGCGACGTGGGAAGGCACTCTTGGCGCCTTGGAAGCCAGGGCGCCTCCATGCGCAGGTACGGGCGGCGGGCCGGGCTTCCTGTGTTCCGGCGCGTTGTCGTGGCGGAGGGGTGTTTCCCCTTTGACCACCCTCCGGGGATCAGGCGCGCTACGAGACGGAGGGGGCGGGGTCGTAGGGGTGGGCGTTCTGGACACTTACGTGTATTTGTTGTGCGGTATCCGGGACGGCAAGCGCAGGTGCCCGCCATGCACATAAATATGCGGTCCAGAATGCCCACCCCGGAGGCCCCGACCCCGGCCCACCCACACACGCGCGAGGCGGTGCCTGACCGCGCCGGATGGGGGTCCCCCCGGCCGAAGGTTGGGGGAGGGCGGGCGGGCGGGGAAACCCCCCAACGGCAACCACGCACCGCGTGCACGCGGCGACACGGGGTACCCCGGACCGGGCCGACGTGAGGCACGCCTCCGTGCGACCCTGACTGCGCCCATTGACAACGCACTTGAGCAAACGTTGTCATGAGCATATGCCGTCCCTGATCGGGCGTCGGGAGATCCTCGACCATGCCCGGACACAGCTGACCGCCGGTCCGGGCGTCCTGCTCCACGGCGCTGCGGGCATCGGCAAGTCGGCGCTGCTGGAAGCGCTGACCGACGAGGTCCCGCCGGGCGGCTTCGTGCTGCGCTGCGTGCCCGTCGAGGAGGACGTGAAGCTCCCGTTCGTGGCGCTGATGGACCTCTTCGCCCGCGTGCCGGAGGAGTACGTCGACGGGCTGACCGAAGGGCCCCGCGCCGCCCTGCGCGCGGCGCTCCTCCGCGGGCACGAGCCGGTGGCGACGCAGAGCCGGCTGGTCGTGCGGGACGCCGCCGTCGAACTGCTGCGGGCCCTCGCGGCGGCCGGACCCGTGCTGATCGTCGTCGACGACCTCCAGTGGCTCGACATGCCCAGCGCCGAGGTCCTGTCGCTGGCCCTGCGGCGGCTGCCACCGGGTGAGGCCGTGCGCTTCCTCGCGGCCGAGCGTGTCGTGGAGGGCGAGGAGCCGCGGGGTCTTCGCTGCTGCCCGCCCGGCACCGCCGCGCTGCCCGTGCCGCCGCTGTCCGACGGCGAGGTGGCCGAACTGCTGGTGGAGGACACCGGGGCGGAGCTGCCCGAGCCCGCGGTCCGCGCGATCCAGGACGCGGCGGCGGGCAACCCCCTCTACGCCCTCGAACTCGGCCGTGCCGCGCTGCGCGACGGCAGGCCCGCCGAGGCCGGTGACACCCTGTCCGTACCGCCCCGGCTGCGTGATCTGCTGCTGGACCGGGTGCGGTTGCTGCCCGCCTCCGCACGGCAGACGCTGCTGGTCGCCAGCGCCGCGGCCCGCCCCACGCTGCCGCTGCTCGCCGCCGCCGGGGTCCCGGATCCGGAGGGCGACCTGGCCACCGCGCAGGCCCTGGGGGTGGCCGTGGCCGACACCGAGGGAACGATCCGCTTCCACCACCCGCTGATCCGGGCCGCCGTCTACGCCGACGCCCCCGAGCACGGCCGCCGCACCGCCCACAAACTGCTCTCCCGCGTGGTCCCGGAGCCGGTGGAACAGGCCCGGCACCTTGCCCTGGCCCACCCGCACGCCGACGAGACCACCGCGGCCACGCTCAGTGCGGCCGCCGAGTCCGCACGGCGCCGCGGCGCCCCGGCCACCGCCGCCGAACTCGCCGCCCTCGCGGCCCGCCGCACCCCCGAGGACCGTCCGGCGGAACGCGCCGACCGGCTGCTGGCCGCCGCCGAGTACGCCTGCGACGCCGGGCTGCGCGGTGACGCCGAGAGGGCCGCGGGCACCGTGCTCGCCGAGGCCGGGTCCGCCCGGCAGCGGGTGCTCGCCCGGCTGATCATGCTCGGCAACGCCGGCCAGGCGCTCGGCGCCGCGGGCCGCCTCATCTCGGACGGCCTGGTGGAGGCCGAGGGGCACCCCGAGCTGGAGGCCCGGCTGCACCAGTGGGCCGCCCTCCGCCACCTCATCGGCGGGCGTCCCGCCCAGGCCGCCGCCCACGCGCGCCGCGCCGCCGACATGGCGCTGCCGGCCGGTGAGGCGGGAGCGGACGCCGTCGACACCCGGGTGGCCGCCCTGGCGCTGCTCGCCCGGCTGCACGCCCTGCACGGCGAGGCGGCGTCCGCCGAGGCCGCGCTCGGGGAGGCGCTCGGACTCCCCGTGCCGCCCGACGGACCCGGCGCCCGCGAACTGGTGCGCACCCGTGCGATCCTGGCCGCCGACGCCGACCGGATCACCGACGCGGAACGCGAGATGGCCGGCCTCCTGGGCAGGACCGGCGAGTACGCGTCCGTCGAGGAGACCGCCGCCACGCTGGTGGCGCTGATCCGCATCCAGGTGCGTTCCGGCCGCTGCCGCGAGGCCCTGGACAACGTCGCCCGATGCGCCGTGCTCCCGGTGCGGGCCGGCAGCGACTCCCCGCCGGTGCTCTACGCCGCCGCGCTCGCGGAGACCGCCGGAGGACGCCTGGAACGCGCGCTGGAGCTCGCCGACCGCACCATACGGGCCTGCATGACCGACGGGGACCAGCTGTTCATGCTGCGGGCGCTGGGCGTCCGCGGCCGGGCCCAACTGCTGGCGGGGGGACGGGAGAACACCGCGGCCGCCGTGGAGACCCTGCGGCAGGTGCGCAGGCTGGGCGAGACGATGGGCATCGCCGATCCGGTGATGCTGCGCTGGTACGGGGACCTCGCCGAGGCGACCGTCATCCTCGGCGACACGGACTCCGCCGCCGAGATCCTGCGCGCCGCCCGCCGCCGGGCCGGGGCGCGGCCCTCCGCCAGCGTGCTGTCGGCACTGGACCGTGCCGAGGGGCTGCGCGACTGCCTGCTGGGCCGCTCCAAGCGGGGCATCACCCGGATCCAGGCCGCCGCGGACCGGCTGCGCGGGCTCTCCCTCCCCATCGACCTCGCCCGGACGCTGATCGTGCTGGGCGCCGCCGAGCGCCGTCCGCGGCGGGCGGCGGCGGCCCGGGGCGCCCTGGTCGAGGCCCTGGAGATCAGCTCCGCGGTCGGTGCCGCCCCGGTCGAGGCCCGGGCCAGGGCGGAACTGGCCCGGCTCGACGCGCGGCGGGAGACGACGGCGCGGACGCCGAACTACACGTAGTCGTAGAAGCCGTGGCCGCTCTTCCGGCCCAGCCGGCCCGCGTCGACCATGCGCTGGAGCAGCGGGGGAGCGGCGTACAGCGGCTCCTTGAACTCCTCGTACATCGACTCGGCGACCGAGGCCACGGTGTCCAGCCCGATGAGGTCGGAGAGCTTGAGCGGGCCCATCGGGTGGGCGCAGCCCATCTCCATGCCGTTGTCGATGTCCTCGCGGCTGGCGATGCCGGTCTCGAACATCCGGATCGAGGACAGCAGATACGGGATGAGCAGCGCGTTGACCACGAAGCCCGCGCGGTCCTGGGCCCGGATCGGGTGCTTGCCCAGCACGTCGGTGACGAGCTTCTCGGCGCGCACCAGCGTCTGGCCGTCCGTGGTGAGGGCGGGGATCAGCTCGACGAGCTTCTGCACGGGCGCCGGGTTGAAGAAGTGGATGCCGATCACCTGCTCCGGGCGGGAGGTCGCCACGGCGAGCTTCACCAGCGGGATGGAGGAGGTGTTCGAGGCCAGGATCGCGTCCCGGCGGGTCACCACCTGGTCGAGCACCTGGAAGATCTCGGTCTTGACCTGCTCGTTCTCGACGACGGCCTCGATGACGAGATCACGGTCGGCGAAATCGCCGAGGTCGGTGGTGAAGGTGAGGCGCTCGAGCGTCGCGTCGCGCTCCTCCGCGGTGATCTTGCCGCGTTCCGCCGCCTTGTGGAGCGAGTTCGTCAGCCGGGTACGGCCCAGTTCCAGGGCCTCGCCGGTGGTCTCCGCCACCCGGACCTCCAGCCCGGCGCGAGCGCACACCTCGGCGATACCCGCGCCCATCTGGCCACAGCCCACCACACCGACAAAACGGATGTCGTCGTTCAACGCCCAGCCTCTCCCTGATCGCGAGATGAAGACCCGGACCGTTGTGCGGTCCGGACCAGCCCGCTCGACATTACACCCGGGTGGCGTACCGGAGCCGGTGCCGCTGCGCCGCGTCGCGCCGCGGCGGACCCGCCCGGTGACCGGGGCGGACGCCGCCGCGGACGCCCGCGCGCGGGAGGGGCCGGAACCGTCCCGCGGGGCGGGTGGGCCGGATGCCGCCACGGACACGCCGGTGGCGGGGGAGGTTGCCGGATGGACCGATTCGGCCCAGTATCAGCGAAATATGAATATGACGGGCGATCAGGGGGCAGCAGCGATGGGCCGACTCTCACGAAGGACCTTCGCCGCGGGCGCGGCCGGGGCATTCGGCTCGGTCCTCACCGCGCGCGAGGCCGCGGCGGCGGTCACCGGAGCGGCGGCGGAACCGAACGGCGCGGGGGCGGGCGGCCCCGGCACCGTGGACCAGTTCCGCGGCATGTGGCTGGCGACGGTCGGCAACCGCGACTGGCCCTCCCGCCCCGGTCTGCCGGCGCGTCAGCAGCGCGACGAGCTGCTCGGCTTCCTCGACGTCGCCGTCGCCCGCCGCCTCAACGCGGTCGTGATGCAGGTCCGGCCGACCGCCGACGCCCTGTGGCCGTCCCCGTACGAGCCCTGGTCCGAGTGCCTGACCGGTGTCCAGGGGCGGGACCCCGGGTGGGACCCGCTGGGCACGGCCGTGGAGGAGGCGCACGCGCGCGGGCTGGAACTGCACGCCTGGTTCAACCCGTTCCGGATCGCCAACCACGGGGACCCGGCCCGGCTCTCGGCGGACCACCCGGCCGCCGTCAACCCGGACTGGGCCGTCCCGTACGGCGGCAAGCTCTACTACAACCCCGGACTGCCCCAGGTCCGCCGCTTCGTGCAGGACGCCATGCTCGACGCCGTCCGCCGCTACCCGGTCGACGGGGTGCACTGGGACGACTACTTCTACCCCTATCCCGTGGCCGGCCGGCACTTCGCCGACGACGACGCCTTCGCCGCGTACGGGGAGGGCTTCGACGACCGCGCCTCCTGGCGGCGCGACAACATCGACCTGCTCGTCGGCGAGACCGCCACGCGCATCCGGGCCCTGCGTCCCGCCACCCGCTTCGGCGTCAGCCCCTTCGCCGTCTGGCGCAACCGCGGCACGGACCCGCGCGGCTCCGACACCCGGGGCGGCGTCCAGACGTACGACGACCTGTACGCCGACACCCGCGGCTGGGTCCGCAAGGGCTGGATCGACTACATCGTGCCGCAGGTGTACTGGCACATCGGCTTCGCCGTCGCCGACTATGCCGCGCTGGTTCCCTGGTGGGCCTCCGTCGTCGACGGCACCCGCGTGCAGCTCTACATCGGGGAGGCCCTGTACCGCGCGGGCGCCGCCGGGGAGGCGGCGGCCTGGCAGGACCCGGCGGAGCTCTCCCGCCACCTCGACTTCGACCGGAACCATCCCCAGGTGCTCGGCAACGTCTTCTTCTCCGCCAAGGAGGTCGCGGCCGACCCCATCGGCGCCATGTCCCGGGTCGTCGCCGACCACTACACGACGCGGGTCCGCACACCGCGCGGCTGACGGCGAGGTCCGTCGGCGAGGTCCGTCGGCGGATCCCGGAGTGGGGCCCCGGAGAAGTCCCGCGCGGGCCCGCGGGCACCACCAAGGCCGCGGCCGCGCGGTGCGGCGGCCGCGGTCCGGCGCGATCCCGTGCGGTACGGCTCAGCGGGTGGGCGTCCCGCCCCGCTCGTGCTCCACCGTTGAGTCCGGCCCGGGGGACAGGATGCACTCGTGCCCGTCGTCGTACCGGACGCGGTACGGCGGCTCGCCACCCTGGCCCATGACTTCGACGATCTCGGCGACCTTGTCGTGCTGGCCGACGACCCGCCCGTGCTGCCTGACCCGGTCACCCTTGTTCGCGTGCATCGGTAGACCTCCTGAGTACTCGGCGGTCCGCAGCCTTGCCCCTCCAGTCTAGGTTCGGGCGTCCGCTCCGCACCCCCTGGAACAGGCCCGGGTCTCAGTCCGGCCGCAGGCCGAGCTCCGCCAGCATGCGCGGGTCGGGGGTGCGCCGGTAACCCGCCCACAGCGGGCCGCCGCAGGCGTGCAGCACCGCGTCGACCGCCGTGGCGAAGGCCTCCCGCGGGCCGCCGCGTACGAGGTCGCGGTAACCGTCCAGCAGGAGCGCGGCCAGCTCGGGGTCGGCCTCGCGCAGCCGGCGCGGCAGCCACTTGCCGCCACCGCGCCAGTGGCCGCGGGTACCGAGCAGCAGGTCGGCGGCGCGGTCCAGCAGGGCCGCGGCCACGGCGAGGAGTTCCTCCTCGTCCCGGGCGCCGAGGAGGTCGTCGCGCAGGTCGGTCACGGCGTAGCGCCCGTGGTCGCGCACGGTGTCCGGGACGGCGGGCGGGCCGGCGGCGAGGATGCGCTCCGCCGCGTCGCGCAGCCGGGCGGCGGTGCCGTCCCGGTCGAGCAGGACGACCCCCCGGGCGCACATGAAGGCCATCGTGCCGTTGCCGCGGTCGCGGTCCCACTCCATGAAGGCGCGCGCCGACTCGGGCGTGTGCACGAAGAGCTCGACCGGCCAGGAGCCCCAGGTGAGCGACTCGGCGTGGCATCCGGCGGGCGGGTCGAGGACGACGACCACGTCCAGGTCGGACGTGGCGGTCCCCTCGCCGCGGGCGGTGGAGCCGCCGAGGAAGCCGCCGAGGGCGTCGGGGAACCGTTCGGTGAGCAGGGCGCGGGCCGCGATGATCGGATCGTTCATGCGCGGACCCTACGCGGCCGCCCGAACAGGGGCGACGCCTTTAGAGGTCGCGGGGACCGGCGGGACGGTGTCGCGTGCCGATGGCTCTCGCCGGGCGGCGTCGTCGTCGGTCGACGCGGTCCCCCGTGGCCCTTCGGGCCCGTGAGGTGCCCCCACCGCTGCGTCTCCCTTCTCCGCATTGCCGGGCTCGGCCCTCGAACCGTTCCTTGCCCCACCCCACCTGTCCGCGCGGCCTCCTACGGCGGCGCCCCGGCCGTCGCGCGGTCGGGAGGCTCAGAACGGGTAGTGCGCCTGCTGTGTGGCGAGGGTGACCCAGCGGGTGTTGGAGAACGCCTCCAGGCCCCAGCGGCCGCCGAAGCGCCCGTAGCCGGACGCCTTGAAGCCGCCGAAGGGCGCCTGCGGCTCGTCGGCCACCGACTGGTCGTTGATGTGCACGATGCCGGTGCGCAGCCGGCGGGCGACGGCGAGCCCATGGGTGCCGTTCTCGGTGATGACGCCCGCGGTCAGGCCGTGGTCGGTGTCGTTGGCCAGGGCCACGGCCTCGTCGTCGTCGGCGAAGGCGGCCACGGTGACGACCGGGCCGAAGGCCTCGCCGTAGTAGATCTCCGCGTCCTTGGGCACGTCGCCGAGCACCGTGGCCGGGTGCACCGCGCCGTCGGGCGCACCTCCGCCGGCAAGGACGGCGGCGCCCTTGGCGACCGCGTCCTCCACCAGCGCCGCGACACGACGTGCCGAGGCCGCGCTCACCAGCGGACCCACGACGGTGTGCGGGTGGGAGGGATCGCCCGAGGGCAGCGTGGCGACCTTCGCGGCGAACCTGGCCGTGAACTCCTCGGCGAGGCTGCGGTGGACGAGGATCCGGTCGCCGGACATGCAGATCTGCCCGGAGTTCAGGAAGACGCCGAAGACGGCGGCGTCGACGGCGTAGTCCACGTCGGCGTCGTCCAGCACGAGGATCGCGTTCTTGCCGCCGAGCTCCAGCACCGCCGGCTTGAGGTGGCGCGCCGCGTGGGTGCCGATGATCCGGCCCACCTCGGTCGAGCCGGTGAAGTTGACCATACGGACCCTCGGGTCCGCGATCAGCGCCTCGGCGACCTCGGCCGCGTCCTCGCGGGCGTTGGTGACCACGTTGAGCACGCCGTCCGGGAGCCCCGCCTCGCGCAGGAGGTCGGCCACGAAGAGGCCGCAGGCCACCGGCGCGTCCTCGCTCGGCTTGACCACGACGGTGTTGCCCGCCGCCAGCGGCGCGGCGACGGCGCGGACACCGAGGATGATCGGGGCGTTCCACGGCGCGAAGGCGGCGACGACACCGACCGGCTCGCGCACCGCCATGCCGAGGACGCCCTCCTCCTGGGCGCTGAGCACCTCACCGCGCGGTGCCGTGATGGCGGCGGCCGCCTCGCGGAGGATGTTGGCGGCCAGCCCGACGTTGAAGTACGCCCAGGGCCGGGTGCCGCCCGCCTCGTGCGCCATGATCTCGGCGGCCTGCTCGGTGCGGGACTCCAGCAGGTCGGCGGCCGTCAGGAAGATCTTGCGCCGTGCGAACGGGCCGAGCGCGGCCCACTCCGGGAAGGCGGCCTCGGCCGCGTCCACCGCCCGGGTGATGTCCTCGGCACCGCCGGCGGCGACGGTCGCGTAGAGCTCCCCGGTGAAGGGGCTCACGTCCTCGGCCGTACGTCCGGAGGCGGCGGGGACGTCCTTGCCGCCGATCAGCAGTTCACGGGTGATGGTCATGGCAGCCCCTGTTCCGGCGCGCGAACGCCCCTGTTCGCACGGTGAACTTACGTTCATTGAACGTATCGAGCACTGAGTCTGCGACGCGGCCTCCGTGCTGTCAACGGACCGGGACGGGGGAGTGCGGCTGCGGCACGGGCCCGGGGCGCCGCGGGGGTGCGCGGTTCCGGGGGACGGGCCGTCCCGGCGCGGAGGCCGGTGGCCGCCGGTGCCGTGGGCGGAGTGGTCGCGGCGCCAGGAGGGCGGCGCCTGTGGTGACGGCTGCCGCTGGGCGCGGGCGCCCGGGGTGCAGAAGGGGGCTGTCGCGGCGCCGGGGCCGGTGCCTGCTGCCCGGCGGGGGCCGGGACTCCTCGCGACCGCTGTCCCGGTGGACGACGCGGCGCTCGTCGTGCGGAAGGGGCTGCCGCGGGCGCCGTGGGCCGGGTGGTCGCGGCGGTCCCGTCAGGAAGGCCGGGGGTCAGGTGCCGGAGGGCCCGCCGTGCCGGCGCCGGCACGGCGGGCGTCCGTCGGGGGGGCCGCGGGGCGGCGCGGGCGTCAGGTGGCGTCGCGCGGGGCGCGCTCG
>NZ_JBEZXR010000143.1:0-9305 GCF_040638135.1 Streptomyces sp. NPDC026673
GGGGCTGTCCAACGCGGAGATCGCCGACCATCTGGTGGTCGCCGAGTCGACGGTCAAGACGCATGTCAGCCGGATCCTGGTGAAGCGCACGGGTCCGCACGGGTCAGCGCGGGTCAGGCGCGCGCGAGTTCGGCCAGCGGGTCGGTGTGCCGTGGTGTCCAGCCCAGTTCGGCCAAGGCACGAGCCGGTGTGAACCGCTGGTCGAGCACGAAGGCCTCGGCGATGGGTCCCATCCGGTCCCGGGCCTCCTCCAGGGAGATCGAGGTCGTCTTCCCCTCGATCCCGGCCGCGCGGCTGATGGCCGTCGCGACGTCCCTGGCGATCGGATTCACCCCGCCGACGCCCACGTAGACCGCGCCCGGTTCCGCACCGAGGGCCGCGACGTAGAGCTCGGCGAGGTCCTCGACGTGGACCAGCGCCCAGTGGGCGCCGCCGTCGCCGATGTAGGGGATGACGCCCGCCCGCTTCCCCGGCGCCGTGAAGAAGATGTCGATGAGGCGGTTCTCCCCGCCGTACAGCAGTCCCGGCCGGATCATCACGGGGCGGCCGCCGTGCGCCGCCCGCTCCAGGACTCGGTCCTCGACCGGACGCCGCCAGGCGACCAGCGGCGGCGGGTTCCACGGAGCGGACTCGTCCACCACGCCGTCGGTGTCGCCGTAGACCCAGGTGCCCCCGGTGTGGACGTAGGTACCGGCTCCGACGCCGTCCTGCATCGCGGACGCCGCCGCGAGATCGGCCTCCCCGCTGTCCGCCTGGGCCAGATGCACGACGGCCCCGGCCCGGCCCGCGGCCGTCCTCAGCACGTCGAGGTCGGCCAGGCCCCCGATCACCGGCGCCGCCCCCAGCGCCGCGACCGCTCCCGCCGCGGCCTCGCTCCTGGCCAGTGCCTCCACTTCGTGTCCCTGCCGGATCAGCGCCGCGATCGTCGCCTTGCCGATGTATCCGGATCCGCCGGTGAGGAAGACCTTCATCGCGTATGTCCCTTCTGGAGAACCTCGCTTCCAGCATGTGACCGGTGCGATGGGGGCGTCCAAGACCTGCTCTGCCCGCTGTGATGCCGTACGGGTATCAGCCACGTGCCGGCCGGCAGGACCGGCGAAGCGCCGTGCCGGATCCGGCGTCCCGGACACCGGGTACCCGCCCGGCCGGGGCGCGTCGCACGCCCTGCGCAACGTCTCCCGCCACGCGCGGGGGCCGGCGACCCCCTGGACGCCGTTCGCCGTCATGGTCGGGAGGTCGACGCGCAGCGGCGGAATCGCGACGCCGTCACCGTGGATCCGGCCGACCCGCTCGGCGCCCGCCTCCCCGACGTCCCCCGCCGCGGGCGGACTCGGGCATGGCCACGGCGTGGAGACGGTGCGGTCCACGGGGTGTCCGGCCCTCTCGGCGACGCCGAGCGCGGCTGCCACGACGTGCGAAATCCGGGTTGTACGGTGATGCCCCATGAGAACCACTTTGCCGCTGTCCGCGGTCCCCCGACTGGCAGGCGCGGTCGTCGTCGGAGCGGTCCTCGGCGTGATCGTCGCGGTTCCGAACGACGTGCCTCTGGGCGTCCTCGCCGGGATCGCGGCGACCGGGACGACCTTCGTCGTGACGGGCTGGCTCGTGTTGTGGCCCATGGACGCGACGGCCACCCACCGCAACGCCCGGCGCGAGGACTTCCAGCCGGTGGTCGAGGAACTCGTGGTCGTCGCGGCGGCCTTGTGCGGACTGGTGGCCATCGTGGTCCTGCTGCTGCGCGGCGGCAGCGACAGGGACCACGCCGCGGCGGCGACCGCGCTCGGGGGTGTGTTCCTGGCCTGGGCGGCGCTCCACCTGATGTACGCCGCGCGGTACGCCTACCTCTACTACACGGCGTCGGCGGGCGGGATCGACTTCAACTCCGAACACCCGCCGGCCTACAAGGACTTCCTCTACTTCAGCTACAACCTCGGCATGACCTACCAGGTCTCCGACACGGACGTCTCGAGCCCGGCGATCCGCGCGACCGTCCTGCGGCACTCGCTGCTGTCGTACGTCTTCGGGACCAGCATCCTGGCCACGACGATCAACCTCGTCGCCGGGATGGTCACGGGCTGATCCCCAGCGGCCCGGTATCCCGAATCGCAGATTTCTGTCAAGTCCCGAAATGCAGCGACATGACGGAGCCCGTCGTCCACGGCTTACTGGAGACATCGGGTTCACGCCGGACGGCGGCCCGCCGGACACCACCGGAGCCCCCTCCCCCACCGCTCACGAAGGACAACGACCATGGCCCGCACTCGCCGTACGAAGCGCATCGTCACCCTCACCGCCGTGACCACCCTGGCCGCGGGAGGCGCGCTGCTGCCCTCCACCGCGTTCGCCGCCTCCGCGCCGGCCGAGGCGCACACGGCCACCGCGAAGGCGGCCGGCTGGGGCGGCGGTCACGGCGGCGGCCGGGGACACGGCGGCGGGGGCTGGGGCAACGGCGGCTGGAACGGCAACGGCCCCAACAACAGCGGCAACGGGAGCGTGATCATAGTCGTCGGCAACAACAACTCCACCAACGTCAACAACGGCACCATCAACAACGGCGTCATCTTCGACTGATCGCTCGTACCCCGACACCTCCAGCACCTCCGGCAACCGGGGGTGCTGTTCCGTGCCCCGGGCGCACGACGGACCCGGGGCGCGGAGGGGGACCTCGGTCACTCCTCGGAGCAGACCTCGTCGCCGCGCGAGGTGCGAACCCGGGCGAGCAGCCCGCGGAGCACCGCGACCTCCTCCGGCGAGAAGTCGCCGAACAGCCCCTGCTCGACCTCGGTCACCGCTTCCTGCGCCTTGGCCAGGACGTGGCGCCCCTCTTCGGTGATGGCGACGATGTGGCGGCGGCGGTCGGACGGATCGCGACGCCGCTCCACAAGCCGGGCGGATTCGAGATCGTTCAGGATCGCGACCATGATGCTGGGATCCACCTCGAGGGCGGCCACGAGAGCCTGCTGCCCCATGGAGCCGCACTTGCCGAGCAGCATCAGCGTGGCGCCCTGCCGCGGCGCCAGGCTGCACGACGCGAGGGCGTGCTGCACACGGCTGTTCGCGATGGCGCCGTGCCGGGCCAGCAGGAAACCGAGCTGCTCCAGCGGGTCGCCGCCGGCCGCGTCCACCACGATCTCGTTCACTGCCATACCTCCATGGTAGCGCGGTGACAATCATCGGCGCGTGTGGGTAATCAAAGACTTTCAACGATTTCGGGCAGGCCGCCGCTCCCTCGATGGCGAGGATCTTCCACGACGCCTATTCCGCCTCCGCGCATTCCTTGCGGGAGGCGATGGTCACACGCCATAAATGATTGACGAGCCTCAATCATCAGTTAGGTTCAATGCACCAGCGATTCCCAGCGACGCCCGACTCCGAGGAATCCGCGCCTGCGAACCAGGCGCCCCTCGCCGGCGGCCCCGGAATCGCACCACGCGACCGGAATCGGCCCACCGGCCGGACCGTCGTCCGAAGCCCCGCACACCGGGGCACCCCAAGGAGAGATCAGACATGAACAAGTGGACGCGCATCATCGCCACTTCCACCGCCTCGGTGGCGCTCGCCGGTACCGCCCTGCTCGGAGCCACGGGCTCCGCGTCCGCCGCTCCCCGGCCCGCGGGCCAGGACCGGCAGGACGTGACAATCAGCACCGCCCGGGACACGGGCGCCGACCGCCACACCGGCCACGACCTGCGCTGGAACGGCGACCGCGACAGGCACCACTACGGCAACGACCACTACGGTGTGGAGTACTGGCGCGGTCACGACGGCCGGCTCTACCGGTACGACGGCCACCGCCTGGCCCGCTGGGACCACGGCCGCTGGGTGACCGTCTGGCAGTCGTACGGCCACGGGCCCGTCCGCTGAACCGTCGGCCGGATCCGGCGGAACCCGCCGGACCACGCCTTTCTCGACGACCGGACATCGTCCCGGCCACCCCGACGGGGAGCCGCGCCGGTGTCGAGCCGCTCCGCCCTCGGCCCGGCCCGGCACCGGCCGGCCCCCGCACCCTTTCCCTCATCCCGTCACGTGGACGAACCACGCCCGCCGACCGTGACACCCGCGCCCAAGACCCGGAGAACACCATGCTCGAGACCGTCCCGACGCCGAAGCCCGGCGGCATGCTCAACAACGCCTTCGTGGCCGTACGGCGTCTCCAGGGGACGTCCGGAGGCTCCCGAACGGGGCGGCACCGTGGGCGACCCGCCGGCGAGCGCCTGTCGTCCGTCGGCGTTCCCGGTACGGGCGCCCACCGCCGCCCTCCCAAGGCCGGCAATGGCCTCGGCAGCATGGCTGCCGAGGACTGAACGACGTCCGCCGGAACGACGAACCCCGGCACCCGCCACCCGGCACCCGGCACCCGGCACCCGGCACCCGGCACCCGTACGATCGCGGCGCCGAGGCGTGCGTCCTCGATGTGAAGCAGGCGCCGATCTCCGGGCGAAGGCCGTCGAGGAGTGTCGAGGAGTGGAGAAATGACCACCGGGCCATCCCCGCGACTTGTGCGCGACTCCGTGCACGACGACTCGTGCCCGAGCTTCCAGGGCACGCTTGAACTGGTCGGACGCCGCTGAACGGGGTCGATCCTGTTCGCCGCGGCCCAGGGTGCCCGCCGCTTCGGGGAGTACCGCGCCGTGATCGACGGCATCTCCGACCGACTGCTGGCCCGGCGCATCAAGGAACTCGAGGCCGAGGGCCTGATCGAACGCTCAGTGATCTCCAGCACGCCGGTGCGGATCCGCTACGCCCTGGCCCCGGACGGCCGTGCGCTCGTGGCCGCCCTGCAGCCGCCGGCGCGGTGGAGCGCGCAGCGTCGGGTCCGGCGCGCGGGTTAGCCGTATCGCCCCGTGAGGGCGGGGCGGACGGGCGGAACACGTCCGCCGGCCACCGGAGCGGCACTGCGGCGACTCCGGGTCCGCTCCGCGACCGCCCGCTCGCGCATTCCGTGCCCGGCCGGGCACGGTCGCGCGCCGCCGTCGTGAGCGACCGCCGAAGCCAGACCGCGGAAGCCAGGCCGCGGAGGCCGGACCGTACGACGTCGGGCACGGCCCGCAGATCCGTCGACAGGAGTGCGTCCACCGCTCGGGGCCACGTACAAACGATGCGCCCGAGGCACGCGGACGGCCAAGGCACGGGTAAGTCACTCACCTCGGGTAAGCGACTTACCGCGCCTTTTGCCGACGAAGCCCGCCGCCCCACCGTGGAGTTGTGGGGCCGCCGCGTCGCCACCCGGCGACGCCGAAGGCCGGCCCCCGCAAGACGAGCCTCAACGCACCTGGAACTCCACATGGCAACCCTGCTGCACCTCGACTCCTCCCTCCACCCGGGCTCCGGCTCCCGCTCCCGCACCGTGGCGCTGACCTTCCGCGACGCGTGGGAGGAGCAGCACCCCGACGGCACCGTGGTCTACCGCGACCTCGCCGCGGACCCGCTCCCCCACCTGGACGTGCACGCCTTCTCCGCGGCGTTCGCCGACGCCTCCTCGCACACACCCGAGCAGGCGGCGGCCTTGGCGGGCCGGCTGGCGCTGATCGAGGAACTGGAGAAGGCCGACGCCGTCCTCCTCGGCGCCCCGATGTACAACTTCACGATCCCCTCGACGCTCAAGAGCTGGATCGACCACGTGCTGATGGTCGGCCGCACGACCGGTGACACGTCCAGCGTGAAGGGCGTACCGGTCACCGTCATCGCCAGCCGCGGCGGCTCCTACGCGCCGGGCACTCCGCGGGAGTCCTCGGAGTACGTCCAGAACTACCTGCGGGCCATCCTCGGCGAATACATGGGCCTGGACCTGGACTTCATCGTCCCCGAACTGACCGCCGCGTCCTCGAACCCGGCGATGTCCGAACTCGTCCCCCTGGCCGAGGCCTCGTGGGCCCGGGCACTGGAGGAGGCCGGCGCCAAGGGCAAGGAGATCGCGCGGCGCGTCGCCGCCGCGTGAACCCCATCGGGCCTCCACCGCGGCGGACGCGGTGGAGGCCCGCGCCGCGGGACCACCGGGCAGTAAGGTCCCCCTCACCTGCCAGGTTTGCTCCCAAAATGTACATTTACATGGTGAATGAACGATTGGCGCTGCTCGCCGGTGTGGAGAAGGGCATCCCGGAGGGTGAGGTGCTGCGGCTCGCGCTCCAGCACGCGGTCGCCGAGCTGGACGGGCTGGGCGGCACCGTCCACCTGAGCGGGCCCATGTCCGCGCTGCGCCTGGTGTCGACGGTGGGGCTGTCGCCGGATCTCGTACGCCCCTGGGAGATCATCGATCAGCAGAGCCCCGCGGTCCAGGCCCGTGCCGTACGCGACGGCCGCCACGTCTGGGCGCCCCGGGAATCGACCGGGGCCGTCCGGCCCGGGGAGGCGAAGGAGTGGCCGGGCACAGGGCTGGCGGCGGTGGCGCTGTCCGACGGGCAGGGCCCGGTCGGGGCGCTCACCGTGGTCACGAGCGCCGCGGGCGAGCCCACCCGGGAGGAGTGGGAGTTCCTCGACGCGGTGACCGCCTGGGCCCAGGAGCGCGTGGACCAGGCCCCGCCGCCCAGCCGCCCCACGCACGAGGAGCCCAGCGGCAGCTGGCTGCGGCAGGCCCTCAAGGCCGTCGAGGTGGGCACCTGGGACTGGAACATCCGCACCGGCGAACTGGCCTGGGACGACGCGGCCATGGCGGTCTACGGCACCGACCCCGCCGACTTTGTGCCCCGGGTCGAGAGCTGGATGAAGGTCGTCCACCCCGACGACCTGCGCTGGACCCTCGCCGCCGCCGAGCGCGCGATCCGCGACCGGGGGGTGTTCGAAGCCGAGTACCGGGTGCGCCGTCCCGACGGCAGCTACGGGTGGACGGAGACCCGCGCCAAGGTGGTGCTCGACGAAGGGGGCGAGCCCTACCGGATGATCGGCACGGCCTGGGAGAGCAACGAGTCCCGGTCCGCCCGTGACGCCCTCAGCCGCGCCCTGCGGTACATGAGCGACGGATTCCTCGCGGCGGACGAGGACTGGCGCATCACGTTCGTCAACCGGGAGGCGGAGGATCTGCTGGGCTCCTCCGAGGAGGAGCTGTTCGGCCGGGTGCTCTGGACGCTGCCGTCGCTGCGGCAGATCGCCGGCCTGGAGTCCCGCTGCCGTGAGGCCGCCGCCGGGTCCGCGCCCACGAGCTTCGACATACACATGCCCGCCACGGAGGCCTGCTACCAGGTCCGGCTCGTCCCGCTGCCCGACGGGGTCACCCTCTACTTCACCGATGTCACCGAGCGGCGCCGGCTCGAGGCCGAGCGCGCCGCCGCGGAACGCGGCGCGAGCGAACGCGCGGCCCGGATCGCCGAACTGACCGCGGCCCTCGCCAAGGCGACGACCTCGCGCGACGTGGTGGACGCCGTGGCCCAGCGCGTTCTGCCGCCGTTCGGCGCGACCGGACTGCTGGTGCAGGCGCTCGAGGACGGCCGGGCCTACAACGTGGGTTCCGTCGGCTACCCGCAGGCATTCCTGGACAACCTCCACGGCCGCCCCCGGGGCGCCAGGGACCCGGTGTGGGACGCGATCTCGACCAGCGGGCCGGTCTTCGTCTCCTCGGCCGAGGAGTACGCCGCGCGGTACCCGGCCATGGCCGACCGCCCGCATCTGACCGGGAAGGGGTCCTGGGCCTTCCTGCCCCTGACCGCCTCCGGACTCACCTTCGGCGTCTGCGTGGTCGCCTTCGACCAGCCGCGGCGTCTGACCGACGAGGAACGGACCCTGCTCAGCGCCATCAGCGCCCTGGTGGCCCACGCACTGGAACGCGCGCGCCTGTACGACGCCGAGCACACCCGCTCCCGGGAGCTGCAGAGCGCGCTGCTCCCCCAGGAGCTGCCCGACCTGCCGTCGTGCACCCTCGCCGCCCGCTACCTGCCCACCGAGCAGGGCGCGGACGTCGGCGGCGACTGGTACGACGTGATCCCGCTGTCCGCCGGCCGGGTCGCGCTCGTCATCGGCGACGTGATGGGCCACGGCCTGTCGGAGGCGGTCACCATGGGGCGGCTGCGTACGGCCGTCCACACCCTGGCCGGTCTCGAACTGCCCCCGGACGAGATCATGGGCCACCTCAACGACATCGTCGGCGGACTGGGCGCGGACTCCTACGCCACCTGCCTGTACGTGCTCTACGACTCGACCACCGGAACCTGCTCCGTCACGCGCGCCGGGCACCCTCCGCCGGCCATCGTCCATCCCGACGGGAGCGTGCGCTTCCCGAAAGCGGCGCCGAACCCGCCGCTGGGGGCTGCGGAGCAGCCGTTCGAGACGGTCGAGCTGCAGGTCCCCAGGGAGAGCCTGCTGGTGCTGTTCACCGACGGCCTGGTCGAGTCCTCCGAGCGCGAGATCGACCAGGGGCTCGCGGACCTGGCGCGCCTGCTGCTGGGCAGCGCGGACGGCCGGGAGCTGAACGCGCTCTGCGACTCGCTCATCGCCGGCCTGCTCCCCGTCGGCCGGACCACCAGCGACGACATCGCGCTGCTGGTGGCACGCGTCCACACGCTCGCCTCCGACCGGATGGCGTCCTGGGTGCTCCCGGAGGATCCGCGGGCGGCGGGGATGGCCCGCGGGCACGTACGCGAGCAGTTGTCCGCCTGGGGCCTGGACGAGCTGACGCCGACGACGGAGCTGCTCGCCAGCGAGCTGGTCGGAAACGTCATCCGGCACGGGCGGGGCCCGATGACACTGCGGCTGCTCCGGGACATCGACCTCGTCTGCGAGGTCTCCGACGAGAGCCTGACCATGCCCCGCATCCGCCGCGCGTCCGAGACCGACGAGGGCGGCAGGGGACTGCAGCTCGTCGCCTCGCTCTCCCAGCGGTGGGGGACCCGCTACACCCCGAACGGCAAGTGCATCTGGACGGCACAGCAGTTGTCGGGGACCGACGGCCTCACGACGCTCCTGGAGACCTTCGACGCGGACGCGGTACCGCCCCTCGGTCCCTGAACCCGCGGCCGTCCGGCACGGGCGCGCCCGACCTCGCACGACGACGCGTGGCCAAGGGCGGGCCCGGGCGGGGTGTGCGCGGACGGTCCCCGCCGACGTCCTGGGCCTGATCCCCCCACCACGCCAACCATCGCCCACGGAGGGGGTGTTGCCGGGAGCACGGGCGCTCGGTCACGTGCCGGCGCACGGCCGCGGCCGCGGTGTGACACGTCTGTGACAGTCGGCGGACAGCGCGATGACGTCACCACGGCAAGGTAGTCCAAAGAGGGCAAAACGCCTTAATCGGACATTTGCCTCCTGCTTTCGAGGGCGCGAGCAGGGACGACCACGCCGACCCGCCGAAGGACACCCCCCATGAGCCTCGTACTCAC
>NZ_JBEZXR010000144.1:0-8967 GCF_040638135.1 Streptomyces sp. NPDC026673
TGGGGGGGGGGCGGCGCCCGGGGGCGCGGGGGGGGGGGGGGCGGGGGGGGGGGGGGGGGGGGCGGGGTGGGGGGGGGGGGGCCCCCCCCCCGCGGGGGGGGGCGCGGCCCCCCCGGAGGTGGATCAGTTGCCGAAGTTGGCGCCGAACAGGGGGCTGCCGGTGGTGGAGACGCCGACGGCGCTGGGGGCGATGGAGACCGCACCGGTGGTCGCGATCTTGGTGCCGTCGGAGCGGAGCGAGGTGACCGCGCCGTTGCCGCCGTTCTCGCCGAAGGTGGTGACGGTCAGGTCGGCCTTGCCGTCGCCGTTGACGTCGTCGAGGTGGAGCTCGCCGCCGAACATGTCGTACGCCTCGTCCGAGCCGGGGACGCCCGCGGTGTTCTGGCTGAAGTACTGGTAGCCGCTCGTGGTGACGAGCCCGCCCGGCGAGCCGTAGAGGACGGTGACCGAGCCGGCGTCGACGACGCCGTTGAGGTCCTCGCCGGCGGAGCCGACGGCGAGGTCCTGGAAGCCGTCGCCGTTGATGTCGCCGAGGTGGAGCTCGCTGCCGAAGGCGTCGCCCTTCTCGGAGCCGCCGGGGATGTTGCCGCTGTCCTGGTCGATGGACGTGGAGCTGCCGGGGCCGGAGTCGGTGCCGTAGACGACCTTGACCTTGCCGCCCTTGACGGAGCCGGGGACGCTGGGCTCCTTGCTCGTGCCCGGGTCCCAGCTGACGCCGATGACGATGTCGCCGCGGCCGTCGCCGTTGACGTCGCCGATACCGGTGATGACGCCGCCCTGGAGCTTGACGGCGCTGGAGGCGACGAGGCCGGAGGCGGAGCCGGGGACGTAGTAGTTGGCGTTCCAGCCGGCGGCGCTGTCGTTCTCGTAGCCGTCGACGATCAGGTCGACCTTGCCGTCGCCGTTGACCTCGCCCGCGGTGAGGTTGATCGGTCCGCCGATGCCGCCGGACTGGATCGGGGGCTTGACCGTGTAGCGGCCGCCGGAGGTGCCGCTGTTGGTGATGCCGCCCTTGTACACGTAGATCGTGCTGGAGGAGGAGCCCACGGCGAGGTCGTCCTTGCCGTCGCCGTCGAAGTCGGCGGCGGCCAGGGAGCGGCCCCAGCGGTCGTGGCTGCCGGGCGCGGGGTCGGCGAGGGTGGTGCCGCCGGTCAGGCCCTTCGACGAGCCCCACAGGATGGTGACCATGCCGCCGTCGACGTCGCTGCCGAGGTCCTCGTTGGCGGCGGAGACGGCCAGGTCGCTGAAGCCGTCGCTGTTGAAGTCGCCGATGGCGGTCAGCCAGCCGAAGCCGTCGCCCTTCTCGGCGCCGCCGGGGACGCCGGAGGTGTTCTGGCTGATGACGCTGCGGTGCGCGGCGGCGAGGCCGTTGGAGGAGCCGTAGAGGGCGACGACCTGGCCGGCGCCCTTCAGGCCGCTGACGTAGGCGTCGCCCGCGGAGAAGGCGACGTCGGCGTAGCCGTCGCCGTTGAAGTCGGCCTTGTCGCCGGTGCCGGTGGCGGCTGCAGGAGTCGCCGAGAGGGCGAGGAGACCGCCGGTGAGGGCGGCGGCGGCCGCGGCCGCGAGGGCGGCCCGGGTGCGCTTGTGCATGCGGGTGTTCTCCTGAGCATGCGGGGATGCCCGGGGGCATCCGCAGTCTGTAAGGGGCCGTGCCGCCCGTTCGCCCGGAGTTCATCCGGGCGCCAGGCGGCGTTGGCGTAACTCAGACCCACGACAGGTGCGGATAGTTGTATGAGGGACGGAACCTTTTTCGAGTGACGTGTGGGACGGCCGGGCCTCAGGAGCAGAGGGTGGAACCGAAGGCCAGGCCGCCGGTCGGGCCGGGCAGCCGGAGACCGGCCGCGGAGTAGGCGGCGGAGCCGGTGGTGGTGATCCCGGTGGCGGTGCCGCGCAGGGTCCACACACGGCCGTCGCCCGCGTCCTCGCCGGCGGCGGCCGCGAACAGGTCGGCGCGGCCGTCGCGGTCGAGGTCGCGCAGGAGGAGCCCGCAGCCGGCGGTGCCGCCGAAGCCGTCGCCGGCCTCGTTGCCCCCGGGTACGCCCGCCGTGTTCTGGTGGAGGTTCCGCGCGCCCGCCGCCGTCAGGCCGGAGGGGGAGCCGAGCAGGACGGTGACGCCGCCCGTGTCGGCCACGGTCCCGACGTCCTCGCCGGGGATGCCGATCGCCAGGTCCGCCCGGCCGTCACCGGTGACGTCGGCGGCCGCCAGGGCACGGCCGAAGCCGTCGCCGCCTTCGTCGCTGCCCGGTACGCCCGCGGTGTCCTGGTCGAGGTCGACCGGCGAGCGGGTGGCGGCGGGTCCCTGGGCGCTGCCGTACAGGACGCGGACGATGCCGCCGGCGCGGGCGGGCAGCGGGTGTTCGGGGATCCACGGCTCCTCGGTGTCGTGGGCGCCGAAGCCCGCGAGGCCGAGGGCGACGTCCGCGTGGCCGTCTCCGTCGAAGTCGCCGACTGCCAGGGCCTCGCCCGTGGTCTCGCCGTACCAGGATTCGGCCCGGACGAGGCCGCCGGGTGTGCCGCGCAGATAGGTGGTGCCGCCGCCTTCGAAGCCGTTGTGCGCCACGGCGGCGTCCGCGCGGCCGTCGCCGTCGATGTCGCCGACCGCGAGGCGGATGCGTCCGACGAAGTGCGGGATGCCGTCGTCGGTGACGGCGGTGAGGGCGGCCGGTGTCCGGCCGGGGGCGAACGGGCCGAGGGCCACGGACAGTCCGCCGCTCTCGTCGCCCCGGTTGCCGGTGACGATGTCGAGCTGCCCGTCGCCGTTGACGTCCGCGGTGGCGAGGCCGGCGAAGCCCGCCCCCTGGTAGGCGTCCGACCCGGGCAGGACGGTGCCGCGCCCGAAGCCGGCCGATCCGCCCCACAGGATGGTGACGCGGCCGGTGTCCTCCAGGGCGGACGCGTCCTCGCCGGGCGCGACGACGACCAGGTCCGCGTAGCCGTTCTTGTCGAGGTCGCCGCTGGTGAGCCGGGCCCCGAAGCGGTCGCCGGCCTCGGAGGAGCCGGGGATGCCCGCGGTGGACTGGCTGACGGTGTAGCGGGCGGACGTTCGGGGGCCGTTCGCCGAGCCGGGGACGACGGCGATATAGCCGGCGGCCTTCTTCCCGCCCGCGGTGCCGTCCTTCACGCCGATCGCCAGGTCGGGGTAGCCGTCGCCGTTGAAGTCGTACGGCTTGGCGGGCGCGGCGGCGAGAGCGGCCTGCGAGGGCAGGGCGAGGCAGGCCGCCGTCGCGGCGACGGCGAGGGCGATGGCTCGGGCACGCACGGAGACTCCGATCGGGGAGGGGAAGGTGCCTGTGTGACGTCCGTGGTGGACGGAAGGTTGTGCGCGTGTGTACGGAGGGCGAACCCCCTGTCGGCCGACCGCCGCCCGTGTTCGTGGACGGGGGAGGCGGCGTTGGGCATTCGTGCCCGCGACGGCCTACCGTTCGGGTCGGAACGGATCCGAAGGGACGGGAAGTGCCGATGGTTGTCAGGGCCGTACGGAATGTGGCGCGCGGGACCGCGCGCACCCCAGCGCGCACCCCAGCGCGCGCCGCGGTGGGCGCGGCGGTCGCGGGGTTGCTGACCCTGGCGGTGACGGGGTGCGGGCTGCTGACGACCGACACCGCTTCCCCGGGGGCGACGGCCGCGGCGACCTCCGCGGCCCCGTCGGCCCCGTCGGCCGCCGCGGGCGACGTGCCGGTGAAGGCGGACCCCGCGGCGCTGGCCGCGCTGCCCGCCCGCCTGGAGGCGGACGGGACGACGATCACGGTGGGCGATCCGGCGGCGCCGAAGACCGTCCACATCTACGAGGACCCGCGCTGTCCGATCTGCAAGGCGTTCGAGGCCGCCGCCGGGCCGCAGTTGGCGGCGCTCGCCAAGGCGGGCGACATCAAGGTGCAGTACACCCTGGCCTCGTTCCTGGACGACAACCTCAAGGGCAGCGGCTCGAAGAAGGCCGCGGGCGCCCTGCGCGCCTCCGTCGAGGCGGGCACAGGGGCGTTCGCGACCTACCACGAGCTGCTGTACGCCAACCAGCCGGAGGAGCGGGTGGACGGCTTCACGGACGACCATCTGCTGAAGCTCGCCGGGCAGGTGAAGGGGTTGCGCGGAGCGGCCTTCGACACGGCGGTGCGCAAGCAGTCGTACGCGGACTTCGTGGCGGCGTCCGAGGAGGCCTTCGTCAAGAGCGGTGCCACGGGCACCCCGTACGTGAAGATCGACGGCGAGCCGGTGTCCCAGGCCGACCTGCAGAAGCTGTTCGACCCCGTCTCCTTCGCCGCGCTCCTGCGGCAGTCCGGGATCGGCGGCTGAGGAGCCGGGCGGAACGCGGAACGCCGGTGGGCGCGTACGGGATTCCGTACGCGCCCACCGGCGTTCCAGGGTCTGCCGCGGGCCGCGCTACTGGGCGGGCTCCGGCTGGGGTTCGCTCGCCGCCTCCGGTTCGCCGTCGGGGTCGAGCGGGGTCTTGACGGACTCCAGCAGCAGCTGGGAGACGTCGACGACCTGCAGCGTCTCCTTGGCCTTGCCCTCGTTCTTCTTGCCGTTGACGGAGTCGGAGAGCATCACCAGGCAGAACGGGCAGGCGGTGGAGACGATGTCCGGGTTGAGGGACAGCGCCTCGTCCACGCGCTCGTTGTTGATGCGCTTGCCGATCCGCTCCTCCATCCACATGCGGGCGCCGCCGGCGCCGCAGCAGAAGCCGCGCTCCTTGTGGCGGTGCATCTCCTCGTTCCGCAGGCCCGGCACCTTGGCGATGATCTCGCGCGGCGGCGTGTAGACCTTGTTGTGGCGGCCCAGGTAGCAGGGGTCGTGGTAGGTGATGATGCCCTCGACCGGGGTGACGGGGACGAGCTTGCCCTCGTCGACCAGGTGCTGCAGCAGCTGGGTGTGGTGGATGACCTCGTACTCGCCGCCGAGCTGCGGGTACTCGTTCGCCAGGGTGTTGAAGCAGTGCGGGCAGGTGGCGACGATCTTCTTCTGCGCCTTCGGCTTCTTCGTCGACTCGTCCTCGTCGTCCTCGCCGAAGGCCATGTTCAGCATGGCGACGTTCTCGGCGCCGAGCTGCTGGAAGAGGAACTCGTTGCCCAGGCGGCGGGCGGAGTCACCGGTGCAGTTCTCCTCGCCGCCCATGATCGCGAACTTGACGCCCGCGATGTGGAGCAGCTCGGCGAAGGCCTTGGTGGTCTTCTTGGCGCGGTCCTCCAGGGAGCCGGCGCAGCCGACCCAGTACAGGTACTCCACCTCGGTGAGGTCCTCGATGTCCTCGCCCACGACGGGGACCTCGAACTCGACCTCCTTGACCCAGGCGAGCCGCTGCTTCTTGGGCAGGCCCCAGGGGTTGCCCTTCTTCTCCAGGTTCTTGAGCATCGTGCCCGCCTCGGACGGGAACGAGGACTCGATCATGACCTGGTAGCGGCGCATGTCGACGATGTGGTCGATGTGCTCGATGTCCACCGGGCACTGCTCGACGCAGGCGCCGCAGGTGGTGCAGGACCACAGGACGTCCGGGTCGATGACGCCGTTCTCCTCGGCGGTGCCGATCAGCGGGCGCTCGGCCTCGGCGAGGGCCGCCGCGGGGACGTCCTTGAGTTGCTCCTCGGAGGCCTTCTCCTCGCCCTCCATGGTCTTGCCGCCGCCGGCGAGCAGGTAGGGCGCCTTGGCGTGCGCGTGGTCGCGCAGCGACATGATCAGCAGCTTCGGGGAGAGCGGCTTGCCGGTGTTCCAGGCGGGGCACTGCGACTGGCAGCGGCCGCACTCGGTGCAGGTGGAGAAGTCGAGGATGCCCTTCCAGGAGAACTGCTCCACCTGGCTGACGCCGAAGACGTCGTCCTCGCCCGGGTCCTCGAAGTCGATCGGCTTGCCGCCGGAGGCCATCGGCTGCAGCGCGCCCAGCGCCACGGCGCCGTCGGCGTTCCGCTTGAACCAGATGTTGGGGAAGGCCAGGAAGCGGTGCCAGGCGACGCCCATGTCCGTCCTGAGCGAGACCGTGATCATCCAGATGAAGGAGGTCCCGATCTTGATCATCGCGGTCAGGTAGACCAGGTTCTGCAGCGTGCCGAAGCTCAGCCCCTTGAAGGCCGCGACCAGCGGGTACGAGGCGAAGTAGGCGGCCTCGTAGCCGTGCACCTCCGCCAGGGCGCCCTCCAGGCCGCGCAGCGTCATGATCGCGAGGCCGATGATGAGGATGACGGACTCGACGAAGTACGCCTGGCCGGTGTTGGAGCCGGCGAAGCGGGACTTGCGGCCCGCCCGGCCCGGCCGGGACAGCTGGCGGATCGCGATCAGCGTGAGGATGCCGAGGGTGGTCATCAGGCCGATGAACTCGACGAACACCTCGTACGGCAGCCAGTGCCCGATGACCGGCAGCACCCAGTCGGCCTTGAAGAGCTGGCCGAAGGCGTTCACCAGGGTGAGCACCAGGGAGAAGAAGCCGACGGCGACGAACCAGTGGGCGACGCCGACGACGCCCCAGCGGTTCATCCGGGTGTGGCCGAGGAACTCCCGGACCACCGTGACGGTGCGTGCCCGCCAGTCGTCGGTGCGGGTGCCCGCGGGGACGTCCTGGCCGAGTCGCACGAACCGGTAGATCTGGGCGATGGCGCGGCTGAACAGCGCGACGCCGACCACGGCGAGTACCAGCGACACGATGATCGCGGCGAGTTGCATTTCGGGGCTCCTCGGACCTGCGAGAGCGGAGGCTCGGGGCTGATGCCCGGCTGAATACTAAGCAGTAACTTATTCGGTTCTCCTGAGACTACCCAGTATCCGCGTACGCGTGCAGCCGCGCCGCCGGTGATCTGTGTCGCTGAGGGCTGCCTTCCCTGGGCCCCGGGGGCTCCGGGGAGGGCCCGGCGTCCGGGGGGTTCGCTCCCCGTGACCGTTCGTGCGCGGAGGGCTGGCTCATAAGTTGAGTCGCCACGACTCAGGTCTGTTGACATGGCGGGCGGGGTGCGGCACCCTTGAGCCAGTTCCACTCAAGTAGGCAGCTGGAGGATTCCACCATGGCACGTGCGGTCGGCATCGACCTGGGCACGACTAACTCCGTCGTCAGCGTTCTCGAAGGCGGCGAGCCCACCGTCATCACCAACGCCGAGGGTGCCAGGACCACGCCGTCCGTCGTCGCCTTCGCCAAGAACGGCGAGGTGCTCGTCGGCGAGGTCGCCAAGCGCCAGGCCGTCACCAACGTCGACAGGACCGTCCGGTCGGTCAAGCGCCACATGGGCACCGACTGGAAGATCAACCTGGACGGCAAGGACTTCAACCCGCAGCAGATGAGCGCCTTCATCCTGCAGAAGCTGAAGCGCGACGCCGAGGCGTACCTGGGCGAGAAGGTCACCGACGCGGTCATCACCGTCCCGGCGTACTTCAACGATTCCGAGCGCCAGGCCACCAAGGAGGCCGGCGAGATCGCGGGCCTGAACGTCCTGCGCATCGTCAACGAGCCCACGGCCGCCGCGCTGGCCTACGGCCTCGACAAGGACGACCAGACGATCCTCGTCTTCGACCTCGGTGGCGGCACCTTCGACGTCTCGCTGCTGGAGATCGGCGACGGCGTCGTCGAGGTGAAGGCCACCAACGGCGACAACCACCTCGGTGGTGACGACTGGGACCAGCGCATCGTCGACTACCTGGTGAAGCAGTTCGCCTCGGGTCACGGCGTGGACCTGTCCAAGGACAAGATGGCGCTGCAGCGTCTGCGCGAGGCCGCCGAGAAGGCGAAGATCGAGCTGTCCTCGTCCACCGAGACCTCGATCAACCTGCCCTACATCACGGCCTCCGCCGAGGGCCCGCTGCACCTGGACGAGAAGCTCACCCGCGCCCAGTTCCAGCAGCTCTCCTCGGACCTGCTGGAGCGCTGCAAGATCCCGTTCCACAACGTGATCAAGGACGCCGGCATCCAGCTCTCGGAGATCGACCACGTCGTCCTCGTCGGCGGCTCGACCCGTATGCCCGCCGTCGCCGAACTCGTCAAGGAGCTGACCGGCGGTCAGGACGCCAACAAGGGCGTCAACCCGGACGAGGTCGTCGCCATCGGCGCCGCCCTGCAGGCCGGTGTGCTCAAGGGCGAGGTCAAGGACGTCCTGCTGCTCGACGTCACCCCGCTGTCCCTCGGTATCGAGACCAAGGGCGGCATCATGACCAAGCTCATCGAGCGCAACACCACGATCCCGACCAAGCGCTCGGAGATCTTCACCACGGCCGAGGACAACCAGCCGTCGGTGCAGATCCAGGTCTACCAGGGTGAGCGCGAGATCGCGGCGTACAACAAGAAGCTCGGCATGTTCGAGCTGACCGGCCTCCCGCCGGCCCCGCGCGGCATCCCGCAGATCGAGGTCGCCTTCGACATCGACGCCAACGGCATCATGCACGTCTCCGCCAAGGACCTCGGTACCGGCAAGGAGCAGCGCATGACGGTCACCGGTGGCTCGGCGCTGCCGAAGGACGACATCGACCGCATGATGCGCGAGGCCGAGCAGTACGCGGAGGAGGACCACAAGCGCCGCGAGTCCGCCGAGACCCGCAACCAGGCCGAGCAGCTGGTCTACCAGACCGAGAAGTTCCTCCAGGACAACGAGGACAAGGTCCCCGGTGACGTCAAGACCGAGGTCGAGGCGGCCGTCGCGGACCTCAAGGAGAAGCTGAAGGGCGAGGACTCCGCCGCCATCCGCGAGGCCACCGAGAAGGTCGCCGCCACCTCCCAGAAGCTGGGCCAGGCGCTGTACGCCAACGCCCAGGCCGAGGGTGGCGCGGCCGGTGCCGCCGGTGCCGCCGGTGCCGCGGGCGGGGACCGGGCCCAGGCCGACGACGACGTCGTCGACGCCGAGATCGTCGACGAGGACAAGAAGGACGGTGCCGCGTGACGGAGGAGACCCCGGGCTTCGAGGAGGAGCCTGTCGTCCCCTCTGCCGAGGCCGGTTCCGCGGCGCCGGGGGTCGACGCCGGGCTGCACGTCGTCGCCGTCGGCGCGGACCGTTCCGGCATCGCGGG
>NZ_JBEZXR010000145.1:0-8952 GCF_040638135.1 Streptomyces sp. NPDC026673
TACGTGTATTTGTTGTGCGGCACAGACGGCACAACCTGAACCGCCCGCCATGCACATAAATATGCGGTCCAGAATGCCCAGCCCCGGAGGCCCCGACCCCGGCCCACCCCCACACGCAGCGGCGCGGTGCCTGACCGCGCCGGGCAATCGGGCGGGAGGGCGGGGAAAAAGCCCAACCGCAACCACAAGCCGCGCCGCACACAACAACCGCGCACCAGCAAACCGCACGCAAAAGGGCCGGGCCCCGAGGGAAGCGAAGCGTTTCCCTGGGGGCCCGGCCCTATGTACCGCGCACCGCCGCCTACACGGTGCAGGTCGTGCCAACGACTAGTTGTCGTCCTCGTCGATCAGGAACCCACGCATCGGCGTCGGCGCCTGCTGCAGCGGCGCCGGCCCCTGCGGCCGGACCGGTGCCATCGGCTGCGTCATGGCCGGGGACATCTGCTGCTGACCGCCGTAGGTGGGGTTCGGGCCGCCGTGGCCGCCCATGCCCTGTCCGCCGTAGGTCTGGCCGCCGCCCATGGTGCCGGCACCGGCCGTGGCCATGCCGCCGCCCATCGTGCCGCCACCCATGCCGCCGGAACCGGAGGAGAGGGACGCGGCCGCGGGGGTGCGCGGCGGAGCGAGCGAGTCGTCAGCCTGGTTCTCCAGCTGGCGCAGCTGGCTCTCCAGGTACGACTTCAGGCGCGTACGGTACTCGCGCTCGAAGCCGCGCAGGTCCTCGACCTTCCGCTCCAGCGTGGCGCGCGCGGACTCCAGGGAGCCCATGGCCACGCGGTGCTTCTCCTGCGCGTCCCGCTCAAGGGCGTCGGCCTTGGCGCGGGCGTCGCGCTCCAGGCCCTCGGCGCGGCTGCGGGCCTCGCCGACGATCTTGTTCGCCTCGGCACGCGCCTCGGCGATGGCCTGGTCGGCCGTCTGCTGGGCGAGCGAGAGCACACGGGCGGCGCTGTCGCCACCGGGGCCCTGCTGCTGCATCGGGTGACCGGGACCGCCCATGGGGTGCTGGCCGTGCTGGCCCATCGGACCCTGGCCCATCGGGCCGGGACCCATGGGGCCGCCCTGCATCGGACCCTGGCCCATCGGACCGGGGCCCATGGGGCCGCCCTGCATCGGACCCTGGCCCATCGGACCGGGGCCCTGCTGGGCGCTGGGCCCGGCGGGCAGGGCGAGGCCACTGCCGGGTCCCTGGGGGCCGGGGCCGCCCATCTGCTGGGGCGGTACCGGCTGCGGTCCTGATATGGCGGCGGGCACGGGAGCCCCGGGACCGCGGCCGTCCTGCGGCTCGGGCTTGCGCATGCCCTGCTGCTGGTTCTGGGCGGCGGCACGGGTCGCCGCGGCCAGCTTGGCCCGCAGGTCCTCGTTCTCGCGGAGCAGTCGGGTCAGTTCCGCCTCGACCTCGTCGAGGAAGGCGTCCACCTCGTCCTCGTCATAGCCTTCTCGGAGGCGGACGGTCGTGAACTGCTTGTTCCGCACGTCCTCGGGGGTCAGTGGCATCTCTTCACCTCAACGTGATCGTCGACATATCGGGAGCCCGCATCGGTCATCTCAAGCCCCCTACGACGGTGAGCAGGATGTACACGATGATCATCAATACGAAGAAGGACAGGTCGAGCGCCACGCCCCCGAGACGCAGCGGCGGAATGAACCGCCGCAGTAGCTTGAGTGGCGGATCGGTGACAGTGTAGGTGGCCTCCAGGACGACCACCATGGGCTTCCCAGGCTGCCACGATCGGGCGAACTGGAAAACATAGTCCATCACCAACCGGAAGATCAGGACAAGCAGGAAGCACATCAACGCGATCCACAGCACCTGGAGTGCGATGTCCATCGCGCGTCCCTCTCCCCTGCTCGGTCATGGGCCTCACGGCCGGTTTCGTACGGTTGCGTATCTCAGCTCTGATTGAAGAACCCGCCTTCGGCGATGCGGGCCTTGTCCTCCGCCGTGACATCGACGTTAGCAGGCGACAGAAGAAACACCTTCTGCGTCACCCGCTCGATGCTGCCGTGCAGCCCGAAGACCAGCCCCGCGGCGAAGTCGACAAGTCGCTTTGCGTCCGTGTCGTCCATCTCCGTCAGATTCATGATCACCGGCGTGCCCTCACGGAAGTGTTCCCCGATCGTACGGGCTTCGTTGTACGTCCGGGGGTGGAGTGTCGTGATCCGGTACTGCTCTCGTTCCGACACGACCTTAGGCATGATCACCGGTGCGTTCTTCTCCAGGCTATGGCGTTCTTGTGTGATGGATGCCACTGGGGCGATCCGGGGTTCCCGGGGGACCGGAGCATGCACGATTCGTGCCGGTTCTTCCGGTTGTGTCTGATGCGGTGGCTGGTGAGACTGGTGCGGCCGGCGGGAGCGTTCCGGCTCGGGCTCCGGTTCGAACTCGTCGTCGGGGTCGAAGCCCGGGCCGTCGTACCCGTCGTCCTCCACGAGGCCGAGGTAGACCGCCATCTTGCGCATCGCGCCGGCCATGCTCTGCGTCCTCTCAGCGGGGAAAGACCATATTTTTTGTGTGGTCCGACTTGTTTGGTGACGTTACCCGAGCCCGGTCCGGACTCCGAGTACCGCGCTACCGATGCGTACGTGTGTCGCACCGGCGGCGATGGCCTCTTCGAGGTCCGCGCTCATCCCTGCCGAGACCATGTTTGCAGCCGGATGCGCCGCGCGCAGGCAGGATGCGATTTCCGCCAGCCGATCGAAGGCGGCGCGGGGTTGACCCGCGTACGTCCCCGCCAGCGGCGCGACGGTCATCAGGCCGTCGAGGCGGAGTCCGGGGGCGTCCGCGATCGCTTCGGCGATCCCTTCGACGGCATCGGGTGCGATTCCGCCCCGGGCGCCCCGCGCCCCCGACTCGGCGTCCAGCGCGACCTGCACCAGGCAGCCCAGCTCGCGGCCGGCCCGATCCGACTTCATGACGCCCGCGGAGAGCGCCTCGACCAGCCGGAGCCGGTCGACCGAGTGCACGACGTCCGCGTAGCCCACCACGGAACGCACCTTGTTCGTCTGCAGCTGACCGACGAAGTGCCACGTCAGCGGGAGATCCGCGCAGGCGGCAGCCTTCGGGGCGGCGTCCTGGTCGCGGTTCTCGGCCACCTCGCGGACACCGAGCCCGGACAGGATCCGCACATCGCTCGCCGGGTAGGTCTTGGTGACCACGATCAAGGTCACCTCGTCCCGCGCCCGGCCGGCCGCCGCGCAGGCCGCGGCGATGCGCTCCTCGACCGCGGCCAGGTTCCCGGCCAGCTCGGCCCTTCGCTCTTGCGTGCGGTCAGTCACTCGGTCCGTCCAGCCAGACATATCCCGCGAGTCGTCCGGTGGTCCGCTCGCGGCGGTACGAGAAGTGGTCCCCGGACTCCATCGTACAAATATGGGATTTCTCACCCACCGGCACGCCCAGCCGGGCGAGTTGGGAGTGCACACCCGTGGCGATGTCCAGGGAGGGGGTGCCCCAGCCGGTGGTGGCGCGGGCCTCGGGGACGGCGAGGGCGACCTCCTCGCGCATCGTCTCGGGCACCTCGTAGCAGGCGCCGCAGACGGACGGTCCGGTCACCGCGGTGATCCGCTCCGCGCGGGCGCCGAGGCCGACCATGGCCTCGACCGCCGCCGGGACCACCCCGGCCAGCAGGCCCGGGCGGCCGGCGTGGGCCGCGGCGACGACCCCGGCCTCCGTGTCGGCCATCAGGACCGGAACGCAGTCGGCGGTCAGCACCGCCAGGGCGAGTCCGGGCCGGGTGGTGACGATGGCGTCCACCTCCGGGACCCGGCCGTCGGCCCAGGGGGCGGCGACGACGGCGACGTCGTTGCCGTGCACCTGGTTCATCCACACCACACGGGCGGGATCGAGGCCCAGCTCGCGCGCGGCGAGGTCGCGGTTGGAACGGACGGCGGCCGGGTCGTCGCCGACCGCGCCGCCGAGGTTGAGGCTGTCGTACGGAGCGGCGCTCACCCCGCCCCACCTGTCGGTGAAGGCGAAGTGGGCGCCGCCCGGACGTGCTTGGTTGAGCGTTATCACGTGTGGCTGTGCTTACTTCAGGAAGTCGGGTACGTCGAGCTCCTCGGCGGCGGTGTCCTGGTAGGGACGCGCCGGGGGCACCTGGGGGGCGATCGGCTGGGCGGGCACCTCGGCGACCGGCTCCGGCTTCGGCTCCTCTTCGCGCTGGGTCACGCTGCCCAGACCGCTGAAGGCCGGGCGGGCCGGCTCGGCGGCCGGGGTGGCGGGGCGGGCGGGGCCGGCGGAGGAGTTCTCCTCGCGGGAGCCGTACGAGCCGAGCACCTTGTCCCGGTTGCGGGTCGGCGGCTGCCCGCCGTCGAAGCCCGCCGCGATGACCGTGACCCGGACCTCGTCGCCCAGGGCGTCGTCGATGACCGCGCCGAAGATGATGTTGGCCTCGGGGTGTGCCGCCTCGCTGACCAGCTGGGCGGACTCGTTGATCTCGAACAGGCCGAGGTCGGATCCGCCGGAGATCGAGAGCAGCACCCCGCGTGCGCCGTCGATGGAGGCCTCCAGCAGCGGCGAGGAGATGGCCATCTCGGCGGCGGCGACCGCGCGGTCGTCGCCGCGGGCCGAACCGATCCCCATGAGGGCCGAACCGGCCTCGGACATCACGGACTTCACGTCCGCGAAGTCGAGGTTGATCAGACCGGGGGTGGTGATCAGGTCGGTGATGCCCTGGACACCGGAGAGGAGCACCTGGTCCGCGGAGCGGAAGGCGTCCAGCACGCTCACCTGGCGGTCGGAGATCGACAGGAGGCGGTCGTTGGGGATCACGATGAGGGTGTCGACCTCGTCGCGCAGCCCGGCGATGCCGTCCTCGGCCTGGTTGGCCCGGCGGCGGCCCTCGAAGGTGAACGGGCGGGTGACCACACCGATGGTGAGGGCACCCAGCGAGCGGGCGATGTTGGCGACCACGGGCGCCCCGCCGGTGCCGGTGCCGCCACCCTCACCCGCGGTGACGAAGACCATGTCGGCGCCCTTGAGCACCTCTTCGATCTCCTCGCGGTGGTCCTCGGCGGCCTTGCGGCCGACATCGGGGTTGGCGCCGGCGCCGAGTCCACGAGTGAGCTCCCGGCCGACGTCGAGCTTGACGTCGGCGTCGCTCATGAGCAGGGCCTGTGCATCGGTGTTGATCGCGATGAACTCGACGCCCTTGAGACCGACCTCGATCATCCTGTTGATGGCGTTCACGCCACCGCCGCCGATGCCGACGACCTTGATGACTGCGAGGTAGTTCTGCGGTGCTGCCACGTCGAAGGCCTCTCGCCTCGAGTTACGTATACCTGTGGGGACGGTCGGGAAGGCCGGCCGATCCGAACCCTAACCCTGAGGTTTAGGGTTACCAGTATGTCTGTCCCGCACTGTCTTTGGGACAGGACACTAAATCGACAAGCGGTTCGCGTTCAACGAACACGCCGAACCTCCCGTTTTTCTTTTGACCCTATGTGATCACGCCAGAGCCGGACCAACCAGGGTGTCGAACTGGAGGCTGGGACGTCAACCGTCCGACGCGGCAGGGGATGTTGGGGCACTCACGTCGTAGAACTCGGCATCGCGTTCGACTTTCATCAGCGCCGCGAGCGCGACCGATTTCTCCGCCCCCTGTTCCACGCTTCCCCACACCACCGCACGCCCACGGGTCAGTTGGACCGTAATGTCGTCATATGAGCGGACCTCAATGAGGCGTGCGTCCCGGTATGCGACCTTGGGCAGGTCCGCCGCGACCTGAACCGCCCCGGCCAGTAGGCGTTTTGTCCCGAAATGGCGATAGCTCGCGGAGGAGCGGTCCGGCCTCAATTCGATGATGGGCACGCCCTTGAGTGGAGTGTCCCGCTCGTCGAACCGGACGCCGTCGGCGTCCACTTCGATGAAGTTCCCGTCACCTTTCACCAGTGCGGCCGGAGTTCGCTCCGTCACTTTCAGCGTGATCGTGTGCGGCCATGAACGTTCCACTTCCACGGCGGAGATGCGCGGCAGGCGCTCCTTCAGCCGGCGGGCGATCACTGCCGTGTCGACGGAGACCAGCGGCCCGTCGAGCGGGACCTCCGCGGCGTCGCGCACCTCTTCCGGGTAGAGCACCTCGGTGCCGGTCACCCGGACCTGCGTCGCGCGCAGCCAGGCGGAACCGTACAACAGCCAGGTACCCGTACCACCCAGCACGGTGGTGGCGGCGAGCGCCACCGTCACGATGAGACGCCGGCGCCGCCGCGGCGGGCGCACGGCCTCGCCGTCCTGGTCGCCGGCCGTCTCGACGGTCGTCGGTACGGCCACATTCGCCTCCGGGGTCGTCGGAACTGCCTTCCGCTTCCGGGCAGGCTAGTCGTCGTACGGGGTGCGCCGGCGGCCGCGCGCCGCCGGGCTGGCCCGGACCCCTCCCCCATGACCCCTTCGGAGCACGGGCCCCCGAGCGCGTCGTTCACCCGGGGCGGGGGAGGTGCCGGGCCGGCACCGGACTCAGCCGCGGCGGGCGGCGATCGCCTCGTAGACCATGCCGACCAGCAGTTCGTCGGCGTGCGGCCGGCCGAACTCCGCGGCGGACCGGGACATTTCGTAGAGACGGTGCGGATCGGTCAGGACCGGCAGCACATGGCCCAGCACCCAGTCGGCGCTGAGGTCCGCGTCGTCGACGATGACACCGCCGCCCGCCTTGACGAGCGGCTGCGCGTTCAGCCGCTGCTCGCCGTTGCCGATCGGCAGCGGGACGTACGCCGCCGGGAGGCCGACCGCGGACAGCTCTGCGACCGTCATGGCGCCGGCGCGGCAGAGCATCATGTCGGCGGCGGCGTAGGCGAGATCCATCCGGTCCAGATAGGAGACCGGGATGTACTGCGGCATGCCGGGCATGTTGTCGGCGTGCGGAAGCTCGTTCTTCGGGCCGACGGCGTGCAGGATCTGGACGCCGGACTGCTGCAGGCGCGGCGCGACGGAGGCGATCACCTCGTTGAGCCGCCGGGCGCCCTGGGAGCCGCCGGAGACCAGCAGCGTCGGCAGGGTCTGGTCGAGCCCGAACGCGGCGCGCGCCTCGGCGCGGACCGCGGCGCGGTCGAGGGTCGCGATGGACCGGCGCAGCGGGATGCCGACGTAGCGCGAGTGCCGGAGCTTGCTGTCCGGGGTGCTCACGGCCACGAAGCTGGTGTAGCGGGAGCCGATCTTGTTGGCGAGGCCCGGACGCGCGTTGGCCTCGTGCACAACGATCGGCACGCCGAGCCGCTTGGCGGCCAGGTAGCCGGGCAGGGCGACGTAGCCGCCGAAGCCGACGAGCGCGTCGGCCTTGGTGCGCTCCAGGATCTGCTCGGCGGCCTTGATGGTGCCACGCAGCCGTCCGGGGACGGTGATCAGCTCGGGGGTGGGCTTGCGCGGCAGCGGGACCGCGGGGATGAGCGCCAGATCGTAGCCGCGCTCGGGCACCAGGCGGGTCTCCAGACCCCGCTCGGTGCCGAGTGCCGTGATCCCCACGGTCGGGTCCTGCCTGCGCAGGGCGTCGGCGAGCGCGAGCGCGGGCTCGATGTGGCCGGCGGTCCCCCCACCGGCGAGTACGACATGCACCGAAATTCACCGCTCTCCGGACGGTCGCCGTGTGACGAACCGCCTCATCGTCCGTGTCATTGCCCCCGGCCAGTAGCCGGGCCCCCGCGCGTTGAGTGCCGCTCGCGCGGCGGGCTCGCTCCTCGCGAAGGAGATGAGCAGCCCGATCGCGAACATGGTCGGCAGGAGGGCGGAGCCCCCGTAGGAGAACAGCGGGAGCGGAACGCCGGCGATCGGCAGCAGGCCGAGCACCGCACCGATGTTGACCACGAACTGCGCCGTGATCCACGTCGTCACGCCTCCCGCGGCAAACCTGACGAAGGGGTCCTCCGTACGACCGGCCACGCGGATACCCGCATAGCCTAGAGCCGCGAAGAGGACGAGTACCGACAGCGTCCCCGTCAACCCCAGTTCCTCCCCGGTCACGGCGAAGATGAAGTCGTTGTGCGGTTCGGGCAGTTGGCCCCATTTCTCCACGCTCGCACCGAGCCCGGAGCCGAACCAGCCGCCCGAGGCGAGGGCGTAGATCCCGTGCACCGCCTGCCAGCAGTCGCCACTGGGAGTGATCTCGGTGGCGCCGATGCACGCCAGCCGTTCCATGCGGTTGCCGCTGGTCTTGATCAGCAGGAAACCGATCACCCCTGCCACGCCCAGCACCCCCGCGAACAGCCGGGTGGGGGCGCCGGCGATCCACAGCAGCCCGAACAGGATCGCGGTGAGGATGATCGCGGTGCCCATGTCACCGCCGAGCATGATCAGGCCGAGCAGCAGGAACGCCATCGGCACCAGCGGGATCAGCAGGTGCTTCCACTGGACGAGGAGCTTCTTGTCCTCCTTGCGGGCCAGCAGGTCCGCGCCCCACAGCACGAGCGCGAGCTTGCCGAACTCGCTGGGCTGCAACTGGAACGGGCCACCGAGGTAGAGCCAGTTCTGGTTGCCGTTGACCGAGTGCCCTATCCCCGGCACCTGGACCAGGATCATGAGGAACAGCGAGCCGACGAGCAGCGGGTAGGAAAGCGCGCGGTGCAGCCTCACCGGCACCCGCGTGGCCGCGACGAGCAGGCCGGTGCCGAGCACGGCGGCGAACAGCTGCTTGCGGAAGTAGTACGTGGACGGCAGTCCGTCCTCCAGCGCCTTGATCTGCGAGGCGGAGAAGACCATCACCAGGCCGAGCACGGTGATCAGCAGGCTGCTGCCCAGGATGACGTAGTAGGCGGTCAGCGGGCGGTCCCAGGCCCGCATGCCGCGGTCGAGGACGACCTTGGCACCGCGCATGGCGCTGCCGCGCGGTGTCTTCCCGCCGGGCGTGCGCGCCCCGGAGGCGCCGTCCCCTGGCCGGGGCGGCGCCGCCCGCCCGGGGGGGGGGGGGGGGCGGCGGCCGGGTGGGGGGCGGGGACCCCGGGGGGGGCGCGGGGGGGGGGGGGGGAGGGGGC
>NZ_JBEZXR010000146.1:0-8638 GCF_040638135.1 Streptomyces sp. NPDC026673
GCAGATCGGCGTCCTGAGCGCTCACTTCTCGTCGCTTCCGTACTCGGTGGCCAGCAGATGCAAGGCGTCCAACGTTACCCGGCTGCCGCGGGCGATCCCCTCGGCGACCACCGCGCGGTGCGGGTCGTAGCCGCCGGTCGCCTCCACGTCGACCAGGTCGTCGGCGTTGGCGCCGTCCACGCCTGGACCCCGGCCAAGGCTCATAGTCAACTTCCGGGCGGGGCTGCCGGATTGGTCCGCGAGTACCCCTGGAATTCCCACCGCAACCGGCTCGCGTGATCGATCTGCACCACCTTGGTGATGTCGAACTCGACCATCCTCAGGGCACCGGGGTACTTCTGCGCGTTAACGGGATCCCAGTCAATCCGACCCTTTCCGGTCAACTGCAGCGTATGGCCGCTCTCCCAGTCCAAAAAAAGCAATCCAATCGCCGGGTTGAGGACCATGTTGCCGAGCGTCATGTAGAACTGATTGCCCGCGTAGTCCGGCCAAACGATCTTCCGTGGGCTGACGGCCTTGACGAATCCCGGCATCCCGCCGCGGTGCGAGGAATCCGCTCCATGCTCCGGGGAAAGACTCGCGATGAAGAACGTGTCGGCCTCATGAACCCACCGCTGCTGCGCGCTGCTCAGTTCCCCGCTGACTGTGGCTTGTCCTCCACCGGAACCAGACGTCTGTTTTACGACTCGTGTTTGGAGGTACTTTGGGCAATTCCCGAGGACTTGCTCCGTCCGCATTACGAGGCGATCTCCCTCCCGCTGGGCGGTTCCGTTCATCCGGATCCGACGCCGCGTCTGGGGCTGAAGAGCCAGCACGCCGATATCCTGTGCGGACTCGAAAGCTCCGCGGAGTGGGTCCCCCATGGCCGGCAACGCGTCGATCAGGACGGTCCGCTCATCCACGGGGTCGGCGAATCCGGCCTCTCCATCGACGATGGTCGACCACAGGTAACCGTCCTCATCGGCAGCGCCGATGAGGAGCATGCGCTGGTCCCTGATGAAGGGGGCGAATCCGTAGGGGATCTCCGGACCGAACATCGGCGAGCCCCAGCCCGGTCCGCCCTCGTGCGCCTGACGTTGGACTTCCTGCTCCCCCACGTGCTCAACGCTTTTTACCTGCACCACATTTCTCCAACCTGCCCACAAAAAGCCTCTTCGGGACACTCAGGGGCATCGTGAGATGCGACCCCCGCACTCGATGCTCCGATGCGCAAGGGTCCTTGCCATTCCGCGCAAAGCGCAGAGCAGCCAACAGCATTCCCGGAGCCGACGGTCACGCTGGCACCGGTGATTCAGAAGCAATCATCGCATCAGAAAGAGATTTACAGTCCTCCCCTTTCACTGTATGTACACCATTGAAACCGACTCCCGACCGTGCGTTCCGGTTGAAGTGCACTTAACTCGCTGCGGCTTTGGCCGATCAGGTGCCGTCGCCGCCGTGACGAGCGGAGTGGGGCCGTCTAGGGACGCGGTCGATCCCGTCGATCAAGACTCGGTGCCCTAGGTATATCCGGATACGACTAATGGGTCAACTGCCGCTCAACCATTAGGTCATCGGACACCGATCGTCACGGCGTGGGCGTGTCGGCGTCGGGTACGACCGTGCCGGCGATCGCGAGGCTGGCCGCCGCGTACCAGGACGCTCCGGGACGTGATCCGTGCGTTTAACGAGAAGGAGCCGGCCGCGCCATACCCTCAGCAGTCTGGAGGTCGCCTCAATCTGATCAACGATGAGGACCGCGCGTTCTTCACCGCGACAGCCACAACTCGCCCGATGAGGCTGAGATGCCCGTTCGCGAGCTGGAGACTTCGCGAACACACCGACCACCCAGCCCGCAATCGGGACCGCGGGGTGCGCATAGGCGGCGAACGTCCGCGGCGGATCCTGCGCGAGCGCGGGATCCTCTTCCAGCGCACCCGCACCTGGAAGGGGTCCAAGGACCCGGAAAGGGACGCCAAAGTCGACCGCATCGAGGGCACAACCAACCGCTTCCCGCACCGGTGCTTCGCCTTCGAGCAGTCCGGCCCGCTGTCGGGCCGGGCCTGCCGCAGCACCCGCTGGGCCCGGAAGGAAAGCCGGACAGGTTGCCAACCACCTGCCATCGCACCCACGGGATCCGGTACTCCATGGCCGCGATTCCACCGCCGACCAAAGGCGGATCATGCTAACCTGCATTTGAGGATTCACCGGTTAGAAGGGGACGGCGTTGAATCGTGAGCACATCTTGCTGGCCCTGCTGAACAGCTGGTCAGCGGCGCGGGGCGTCGTTCGAGACGAATTGGCCACGCCCACCGAGGGACGAGAGTGGCTGCGATCCCACGGCGGTCGCGGATCGCGGGAGGAGTATTACGCTGTTCGCCGTACCCGGGACCTCCTGACCAAAATTCTTCGTGGGCAGGCACCTCACTCCGCACTTGCTGAAGTCCTGGTGGGGGTACGGCAGGAACCACGTCTCGACGAGAACGGCGTGGAGTGGACTCTGAGCGTGAACGACGATCAGCGCTTCGCCGTGGAAGCCGTCATGACTTGGAGCGATCTACACCGACAAACACCCGCGCGTCTGCGTCCGTGTGCCAACCCCGACTGTCCACGGTTCCTCCTCGACCATAGTCGCGCCAACTCCGCGCGCTGGTGCTGCATGGCAAAGTGCGGGAACCGGGCGAAGGCTCGGCGTTATCGAGCCCGCAAGCTGGAAGGCTTGGCCGGCGAAGTCGTCGATGTCGATCACACGAGGCGTCTCCCCGTTCAGCAACGGGATATGCCGCAGGGTGCGCAGGGCCGTGTGACGGGACAGGCCCACCGTGAGTATCGCCAGCAAACGCGCTCCCGCCTGGCCCGCTGAATCTGTGACCACGGCATTGACCTGCCTGGCCAAACGGGCCGGGCGTCGCTGGTATCGCTCCAACACACCAGACACCTGTTCGCGGAAGGCGTGGCGGCATCCTCGTAGCAGTGTGGCCGCCGATGGTTGGGCCGATTTCGGGACCTGACTGAGCAGGTTGCGGACGTAGTGAAGCCGTCAAGAATCAACCTGTTGCTTCGCGATCAGCGACTCGTTGGCCTGGTATGGCGATCACGGAGGAGATGCTGTCCCAACTCGACTGCCGTTTCGCGGTGTTGCTGCCTCATCTGAACGAGCGGCAGCGGCGCTTGGCTGTGGCGGCCGAGGCAAGGCTGCTCGGACACGGTGGGGTACGTGCTGCCGCCCGGGCAGCGGCCGTGAGCGAGACCACCGTGCGCCGGGGGATCGTAGAGCTGGAAGCCGGCACCGGGCCGCTGCCCGGCGGGCGCATCCGTGCCGACGGCGGAGGCCGCAAACCGGCCGAAGAGATCGACCCCGGCCTGGTGAACGCGCTGATGACCCTGGTCGAGCCTGATGAGCGTGGCGATCCGGAATCCCCTCTGCGCTGGACGACCAAGTCGCTCCGCCACCTGGCCGAGGAACTGACCAGACAGGGCCACCCGGTCTCCGCGCCGACGGTGGGCCGGCTGCTGAAGCAGGCCGGCTTCAGCCTTCAGGGCAACGCCAAAACCCTCGAAGGGACTCAACATCCCGACCGCGACGCCCAGTTCCGCTACCTCAACGAACAGGTCAAGCAGCATCAGGCGGCAGGCGAGCCGGTGATCAGCGTGGACACCAAGAAGCGCGAACAGATTGGACGCCTACCCATGGCCGGACGCGAGTGGCGTCCGAAGGGCGACCCGGTGCGGGTTGAGGATCACCACTTCTTCTTCAGCGGTCCGGACGTCGAGCAGGCGATCCCGTACGGCATCTACGACATCGCTCACAACACCGGCTGGGTCAACGTCGGGGTCGACCACGACACCTCTACCTTCGCCGTCGAGTCGATCCGTCGCTGGTGGAAGGCTCGCGGGCACGACGACTATCCGCGGGCCACCCGGCTGCTGATCACCGCGGACGCCGGCGGCTCCAACGGCTACCGCTACCGGGTCTGGAAGAGCGAGTTGGCAGCGCTGGCGGCAGAGACCGGCCTGGCGATCACGGTCTGCCATTTCCCGCCGGGCACTTCAAAGTGGAACGAGATCGAGCACCGGCTGTTCTCCCACATCACTCACAACTGGCGTGGTCGCCCCCTGACCAGCCACGATGTCGTCATCCAGACGATCGCCGCCACCCGGACCCGGGCCGGACTACATGTCGAGGCCCACCTGGACCGCGGCGACTACCCCACGGGCATCGCGATCAGCAAGGACCGCTTCGCCGCCCTGTCCCTGGTCAAGCACGAGGTGCACAGCCAGTGGAACTACACCTTGCTGCCCGAACCTGCCTCGGCGCAGGCCCAGCCCGCTGTCGGTGAGGCGCACGGCGTCGCCGACCGGCGCCACACACTCTTGGCCCGTCTGGCCGACCCGCGGCTGACAGGACTGAGCAACACGCAACTCGCCTATCTGTGCGCAGAGTTGGCCCCGCTTCAGGCCGCGCGGGCCCAGGAACGCTACAGCGAACAGCGCGGCGGACGCGCCCGGCGGGCCACCGGCAACCAGCGGTCCAAACCGCTGTTCGACGACGCGGCCCGAGTGATGCTCACGCTCCTCTATCAGCGGCAGGTCTGCTCGATGAAGCTGCTGGGCGACATGCTGGAGGTCACCCCCAACTGCATCGGCCACCTCGTCGCCGAGACCCGGCGCGTCCTGGAGGACCACGGCCACCAGCCCGGATACGCCCCCACCCGCTTCACCACCGGCGCCGAGCTGCTGGCCTTCCTCGACACGGCAACGACTCCGCCGCGAACCCAGATCATGGAGAGCCTGTCCCATCCGCGCTTGACCGGCATGTCCCGCAAGGACCTGGACGCACTTGCCCGCCGTCTCGCCCCACGCCAGCTCGCACAGATCGAACGCGCCTCCTACCAGCGCCGGGGCGCCGATCGCCAGCCCGGCAGCCGCGGCGGCGTCTTTCCCCAGAAGATCGGCGACAAGGAGCGCGTCGTCCTGGCCGTCCTCTATCTGCGGAAACTGTGCACCCTGGACGTCCTCGCCGACGCGCTGGGCGACGTGAGCCGGTCCTTGATCGGCAACGTCGTCCGTGAGATCCAACCCCTGCTCATGGAAGGTGGGCACCTCCCGCCACCAGTCACCACCCGCTACCGGACTGCCGCTGATCTCCTTGCCGCCGCACACAGCGAAGACGACACACCGACAGGTTGATTCTTGACGGCTCCAGTGGGTGCGGCAGCGCTGCCAGGAGGCGCCGGGCAGGGTCGCGCCGATCGCATCGACCAGGCCGGCGTGGGCGTCGGAGACGACGAGCTGGACCCCGTTCAGGCCGCGGGCGATGAGTGAGCGCAGGAATGCCAGCCAGCCGGCTCCGTCCTCGGCGGTGGCGACGTCCAGGCCGAGGACTTCGCGGTGGCCGTCGGCGTTGACGCCGACCGCGACCAGTGCGTGGACGTTAGTGATGCGGCCGCCTTCACGGGCCTTCTGGGTCAGTGCGTCGACCCAGAGATACGCATACGGTCCGGCGTCCAGGGGCCGGTTGCGGAACGCGGCCACCTGTTCGTCCAGGTGCTTGGACATGGCGCTGACCTGGGACTTGGCCAGCTGGGTGACGCCGAGGAACTCGGCGAGTTTCTCGACCCGGCGGGTGGAGACCCCGAGCAGGTAGGCGGTGGCCACCACCGAGATCAGGGCCTGCTCGGCCCTGCGGCATCGTTCCAGGAGCCAGTGCGGGAAGTAGCTGCCGGACCTGAGTTTGGGGATGGCCAGCTCGACGGTGAGCCTGTTGCGTTGCTGTTCGGGCTGCGCGGTATCACGGGGCACCGCTTCAGACCTGGATGCCGCCGGTCGTCTCCAGCGCATGGCTGTCTGTCTTGGTGGATGCAGACGTCGGAACGGGTCTTGTCGGCGGGTCCCGCTCAGACAGCCAGGGCTGCCGAATGCGGGGGTCCAGTCGGCAGAACTTGCGGAGGTTGATTACCAGGCCGGCGAGTTCGAGTTCGGATTGGCAGGCCGCCCGCCCTCGGCGGGGGAAGCGGCGTAGGCGAGTACGTTCCTTGAGCTGGCCGTTGACCGGTTCGACGGTGGCAGCCCGGCGCTTGTAGATTGCTGATCCGTCTTGGGTGGCGAGGCGGTGGAGCATTCGGGTTGCAGGGTCGGCGTCCTCAGGCGGGGGCTTCGCGTTCGGATCCACCTGCGGCAGGACCCGGGTCCTTCCCTGCGCGATGAGGCGGTCGGGCCCCGGGGCGTTCAGGTTTTCCTTGCTCCAGTAGCCGCTGTCGAACGAGAGCGTGCCGATCCAGTCCGTCGTGCAGGGGCATGACGGCTGACTGCATCCGGTCGCGGATAAGCCTGCGCCTGCGGGCGATACGAACGCTTCGATGCAGCACCCGCCCAGATCCGGGCATTGACGCAGGCAGCGGGCCTGGTGGACGGCGAGGGCTGCCGCGACAGCCACGGGCATCATCGGCTTGAGCTGTCGCCGGTCGTTGCCGTCCTGGACAAGCTCGCAAGCCAGGATCAGTCCGTCAGCCCCGACGGCCAGCTGGGCGATGTAACCCTGCAGAGCGCCGCCGTCGGCCCCTTGCATCTGCCGGCTGTCGGGATCGGTGATGTTGCGCCGGATCTGCAGCGGCTTGACTTTGACACTGTTGCCCCTCGGTCCGCGTTTGCCGCCGCCGAGTGTGACCTGCACGGTAGCCACAGTGTCTTGGTCCATGGCGCTGTCCTGGGCCGAGCGCGCCCTCGCCAGTTCGTTCTCGGCGCGCACCACCCACTGCTTGGCGCGGGCAACCTCGCGTCCGCGGTCTTCGTCGAAGCTGAACGGGCCCAGTACGGGCTTGGGTCCGTGGCCGGCCGCGAAGAGCCGGAGCCTTTCGCGCATCGCCTCGATCTGCTCACGTATGGCAGCCTTCTCGCTCGCCAGACGATCTTGAGCGACCTGCAGCCGGGCTTCGACGACAGCTACCGGGTCCACTCCCACGGGCGGGTGCCTACCATGTTGTCCCCGCGCCGGGTGCACTCGAGGAATTCCTCGTGTTTGGTTGCGATCGCTTCGGCGTCGAGTCCGCGCGCGGTCTCCTCGGCGAGCACTTCTTCCAAGGCCCCGCGCAGTCGGCGCTCACGGTCCCGCCGGCCTCGGAGTTGCTGTGGTGTCTCGGCGTTTTTCGCTCGGGCTGGGAAGGTGGCGTCTTCGGCCTCATCGGCGCGGCGGCCTCGGCGGTGATCGCGGAGACCTGTTCCTGCAGCCATTCGCGGCGGCAGGATGCATACCGGGATGTGTTTGCCGCAATTTTGGTGCCGTCGATGGCTATCGTGCCCAGCCGTCCCAGCCCGGCCTTCGCGCCCACCAGCAGCACTTGCGTGAACAGGTCCCTCACCGAGTCCTGGTGCTGCCAGAAGCGGGCGACGCGGTGTGGTCTGGGACCTGCAGCCCGCAGATGACGCGCATGGCCACGTCGGTGCGGCACAACCGCTCGATCTGCCGGGACGACCGCACCCCGTCCGCATACGCGTAGATCAAAAGTGCGAGCATCATCCGCGGGTCGTAAGCCCGGCGCCCCGTCCCGCCGAGGGCATACCGGGACTCGATCCTGGTCAGGTCCAGGTGATCCACGGCCTCCAGCAGGATCCAGACGACATGGTCTTGAGGCAACCACTCCCGCATGTCGACCGGGAGGAGGAACTGCTGATCGCGGTCGACCCGACGGAAGCCCTTGGCCATGGACTCATCCAACAATTCCAACGATGCGAACTCCAAAACGCAACAGGCTCGGTACCGGCCCTGGCGTCCCACTCGCGCGGGCGATATCCGTTGCGGTGGTTGACGCGTTCTTCGCACTTTGAAGATCAGCCAGTGGCCGTTTGTCTTTGCGGACACCAACCCGGACGGCGGAGCAAACCCCTGCATCAGGTCCAAACCGTTGCACCACTCCCAAGGACGCAACTCCGGAGACCCGAGTCGGGAGCAATTCTTGCCAAACTGCACAAGAAGACTATTGAAGAGGCCTACAGGGCATATCGACGGGACCTCGTCGCGTTGCCGCTCATCACGTACAGAAACAGCGCTGCCCCGGAGATACATGCCGAGTTGCCAGGCGCACCGGCGGACGTGACTGAGAGCACAGTCTCCGATCCTGCCACGCCTGGGCAACCCAATCGGGCATCCACCTGGTCGAACGAATGTGAAGCGACCACCAGGCCTGAGAAGCGCCCCTGACGCGCGCGGCAATGCCAGGCCTGTCGCCTCAACCACGAAATACGACCCGGTCTTCTAGTTCGGTGCACCCGGCCATGGGGCCGCGAACCGACCTTCCGCCCTCTTGAGAAAGCCCGCACCGATGCGCCTTCGCAGGACGTACATATCCGCAGCCGCGGTGGTCGTCGTCTCCTCGCTGGGGATCACCGCGTACCACCACACAGCCGAGGCGAACCCGGTCCCTGAGGCGGCCCCGGTCGTCCAGGACGCCCCCGCCACGCCACAGGCGACGGTCCCGCCGAAGCCGCCGAAGCCGCCGAAGCCGCAATACCCCGGGCAGCTTCCGGGGCTCGGCCCCAAGACCCTCTCGCAGATCCCGGCCCGCACGCGGCAGGTCGTCCTGGTCACGGGGGCCGCGAAGACCTCGGCGTCCTCGAAGGTCGTGCTCTGGGAGCGCGTCGACGGCGGCTGGCGTCCCGGAGC
>NZ_JBEZXR010000147.1:0-8467 GCF_040638135.1 Streptomyces sp. NPDC026673
ACGGTGCCCTGGGACGTCAGGAACGCGGTGATCCGCCGGAAGGCCTCGACCTGGGTGTCGTTCCAGATGCCGAGGTCGTACGGGCTGATCCGGCCTTCGGGGCTGACCGCGGTGGCCTCGGTGATGATCAGTCCGGTGCCGCCGGCGGCCCGCGCCGCCAGGTGTGTGAAGTGCCAGTCGTTCGGCACGCCCGCCAGGTCGCCGTCCGGTGCGGCGCTGTACTGGCACATGGCGGCCATCCAGATCCGGTTCGGGATGGTCAGCGACCGGAGGGTGAAGGGCTCGAACAAGGTGGTGGTCACGAAGGTGTCTCCTCTGGGGGCGGTCGGGGACGAGCCGCGCGGTGACGAGTGCATCGGTTATGCGTCAGCGCCCTACAGGCTTACACAATACTTGCGTACGCCGATTAATTCCCGCGCACGGTTTCCCTCCCGAGTCGCCGCGTCGCATCGACCGACGCTCATATTCAGCGTTTGCATTAGACCGCGTCTGCAAGTATCGTCGTTCCTCGTAAGGCGCCCGGCGTGGTGCAGACACCGTCCGAGCGCACCTCTGGCAGCCGTCCGATTCTCCGGCGCCGGAGACATCCCCTCACAACCCGCCCCCGCGGTTGGCGTACCCGGCCCCCCGCGCACCGGCGGCGAAAGGCACCACCATGTCGCTCAAGGAACTCATCCCCGGCCGACTCGGCTTCGGCACCGCTCCCCTCGGCAACATGTTCCGCGCCATCCCCGACGAGGAGGTGAACGCCACGCTGGAGGCCGCGTGGGAGCAGGGCATCCGCTTCTACGACACCGCCCCGTTCTACGGCGCCGGCCTGGCCGAGCTGCGGCTCGGCGAGCTGCTGTCGACCAAGCCGCGTGACGCGTACGTGCTGGCCAGCAAGGTGGGGCGGGTCATCCTGGACGAGCCCGAGCCGGGCACCCGGGACCTCGGGGAGAAGGGGGGCCTGTTCGAGCACGGCCGCCCCAACGCGATGGTCCACGAATGGACCGCCGACGCCACCGAGCGGTCCATCGAGGGCAGTCTGAAGCGCCTCGGCGTCGACCGGCTGGACATCGTCTGGGTGCACGACATCGCGCAGGACTTCCACGGCGACCTGTGGCTGAACAAGTTCGAGGAAGCCCGCACCGGCGCGTTCCGCGTACTGTCCAGGCTGCGCGATGAGGGCGTCATCAAGGCGTGGGGCCTGGGCGTCAACCGCGTCGAGCCCATCGAGCTCACGCTCGACCTGGACGAGCCGCAGCCCGACGGGTTCCTGCTGGCCGGCCGCTACACGCTGCTGGACCACGCGCGCCCGCTCGAGCGGCTCCTGCCCAAGGCGCAGGAACAGGGCGTCGGCATGGTCGTCGGCGGCCCCTACAGCTCGGGCATCCTCGCCGGCGGCACCCACTTCGAGTACCAGGACGCGCCCCCGGAGATCGTGGAGCGGGTGCGGCGCATCAAGGAGATCACCGCCCGCCACGGGGTGAGCGTCAAGGCCGCTGCCCTGCAGTTCTCCCTCGCCCACCCGGTGGCCGTCGCCGCCGTCCCGGGTGCGACCAAGCCCGGCCGCATCGCCGAGGACGTCGCCGCGCTCCATGAGGACATTCCGGCCGCCTTCTGGGCCGAGCTCCGGGAGTCCGGCCTGGTGAGCCCCGCCGCGCCGCTCCCGAACGGCGCCTGATCCCGTCCCGCCGCCCAAGGAGGAAGCCCATGGCATCGACCTCTGTCAGCCGTGTCGTACCGGCCTCACCCGAACGTGTGTGGCAGCTCATCGGCGGTTTCGACGCCCTGCCCGACTGGCTCCCGTTCATCCCCGAGAGCACCCCGCTGGAAGGCGGCCGGGTGCGTCGGCTCCGCAATCCCGAAGGAGACACGATCGTCGAGCGTCTGGTGGCCTTCAGCGAGGCCGAGCGCCACTACGCCTACGCGATCCTGGAGTCGCCCTTCCCCGTGACCGGATATGTCTCCGACCTGCGGGTGCACTCCGTGCCCGGGAAGCCGGAGGAGGCGGAGGTGGTCTGGAGCGGCCGCTTCGTCCCCGACGGCGTCGGCGAGGCCGATGCGGTCGAGCTGTTCACGGGCATCTATCGCGACGGCCTCGACGCGCTCCACCGCACCCTCGCGGCCTGAACCGCGCCGGAGCTCCCCCCGCCATGCCGGACGGCGGGGGGAGCGTCGTGCTGTCGGGTGCCGGCCGGGTCGTGCGCGGTCTCACTCTCCGGCGGTGGGACCGATGGTGACCCTCACGTTCTTCATCAGGGGCTGGTCGCTCTGGTGGCTGTAGTCGTTCGCGGCGATGAGCACGTTCATCTCGGGCATGTAGCCGGCCGCGCAGCCGCGGGGCATGTCGTACGGCAGGGCGCGGTAGCCCTCGAGGGAGCGGAGGCTGCCGTCCTTCGCGGTGGCCGTGATGTCGACCAGGCTGCCGGGAGTGATTTCCCGGGCGCGCATGTCGGCCGGGTTCATCAGTACCAGGGTGCGCAGGTTCCTGACGCCCCGGTAGCGGTCGTCGTCCGAGTAGATCGTGGTGTTCCACTGGTCGTGCGAGCGCATCGTCTGCAGGACGAGCATGCCGTCGGGGGGCACGACGTCCGGCAGCGGCGCGCTTGAGAACTCGGCGCGCCCGGAGGGCGTGAAGAAGACGAGTTCCCGTGCCGGCTGGCGGATCCGGAAGCCCAGCGGCAGCCGGACCCGGCGGTTGAAGTCCTCGAAGCCGTCCAGGACCCGGGCCATGGTGTCGCGGATCCGGTCGTAGTCCTCGACGTAGTGCTCCCACGGTGTGGCGCTGTCGGGGAGGGTGGCACGCGCCATCCCGGCGATGATGGCCGGCTCCGACAGCAGGTGCGGCGACGCGGGTCGTTTCATGCCCACGGACAGGTGGACCATGCTCATGGAGTCCTCGACGGACGTCGCCTGCAGCCCGCGCCGCTGCTCGTCCTTCTCCGTACGGCCCAGGCAGGGCAGGATGAGGGCCTGCCTGCCGTGGACGATGTGGCTGCGGTTGAGCTTGGTGCTCACATGTACGGTCAGGGCGCACTTGGCGAGGCCCTGGGCGGTGTACGGCGTGTCGGGCGCGGCGAGCACGAAGTTGCCGCCCATTCCGACGAACACCTTGACCCTGCCGGCGTGCATGGCGGCGATGGTGCCGACCGTGTCCAGCCCGTGCGCCCGGGGCGGGTCGATGCCGCAGACCTCGGCGAGCCGGTCGAGGAAGGTCCCGGCCGGCCGGTGGTCGATGCCGCAGGTGCGGTTGCCCTGGACGTTGCTGTGGCCGCGCACCGGGGAGGGGCCGGCTCCCTCGCGGCCCAGGTTGCCGCGGAGCAGCAGGACGTTGACGATCTCGCGCACCGTGTCGACGCCGTGCTCGTGCTGGCTGACACCGAGGCACCAGCTGATCAGGGTGCGGTCCGAGCGGGAGTAGACGGCCGCCGCCTTCAGGATGTCGGCACGGGTCAGCCCCGACTGCCGCTCCAGCTCCTCCCATGGCGTGGCCTCGCACAGGGCCCGGTACTCCTCGAACCCGTGGGTGTAGCGCTCGATGAACTCGCGGTCCAGCGCCTTGGGATCGCCGGTCGACTGCTCCAGCACCGCCTTGGCCATGCCGCGCAGCAGCGCCATGTCGCCGCCCGAGCGCACCTGCAGATTGAGCGTGCTGGTCCGGGTCGACTTGAACAGCGCCATGTCGGTCATCTCGTGCGGCACGATCGTGCGTGTGGCCGCCGCCTCGATCAGCGGGTTGACGTGCACGATCTGGGCACCGCGCCGGTAGGCGTCGGCGAGCGCCGTGAGCATCCGCGGCGCGTTCGACGCCGCGTTGACGCCCATGATGAACAGCGCCTCGGCGCTCTCCCAGTCCTTGAGGTCGGCGGTTCCCTTGCCGGTGCCCAGGGACGCCTGAAGCGCCCGGCCCGATGCCTCGTGGCACATGTTGGAGCAGTCCGGCAGGTTGTTGGTGCCGAACTCCCGGGCCATCAGCTGGTACAGGAAGGTGGCCTCGTTGCCGAGCCGTCCCGAGGTGTAGAAGGCGGCCTCGTCGGGGCTGTCCAGGGCCCGCAGTTCACGGCCGATGAGGTCGAAGGCGCCCTTCCAGGAGATGGGGACGTAGTGGTCGGTGTCGGGGTCGTACACCATGGGTTCCGTCAGCCGGCCCTGGTCCTCGAGCGCGAAGTCGGTCCACGTCGACAGCTCGTTCACGGTGTGCGCGGCGAAGAAGTCCCGCGTCACGCGCTTGGGGGTCATCTCCCAGGTGACGTGCTTGATGCCGTTCTCGCAGATGTCGAGCTTGAGCCCCTTGGTGTCGTCGGGCCAGGCGCATCCGGGGCAGTCGAAGCCGCCGTTCTCGTGGTTCATCTTGAAGATCGCGCGCGGTCCGTCGACCAGTGCGCGCTCCCGGAGCAGAACCCGGGTGACGCTCTTCGCGGCGCCCCATCCGGCGGCGGGGTGGTGGTAGCCGTGCTGGGCCGGCTTCCTGCCGTCGGCGGGGCCGTCCCCGCCGGTCGGTGGTGCCTCGGGCCGGCTGCCGCCTGATGGCATCGGCTCGTTCACGCCCTGAACACTCATACCGGTCACCTCAGGGACGAATGCGGATTTCCATAATGATCTTTATCATATGGGGGCAAGAGGTGACTGTCCTGTGCGGATCCGGGCGGTGACGAGAGCCGCGAGGCGGACTCGAGGCGCCCGGGACGGTGAGGTGGGTGAAGCCATGAGTGACAGCCCCGCGAGCAGCTGGCCGCTGGCCGGTGCCCGACCGGGCCAGATCGTCGTGATCGCCCGCTGGAGTCCCGGGCCCGGCGACCGCGAGACGATCCTCACCGCGCTCGCCGAGCTGGTCGTGGCGTCCCGAGCCGAGCCCGGCTGCCTCGGGTACCAGGCCTTTCATCCGGAGGGAACCGACCGGGGCGACATCGTGCTGATGGAGCGCTACGCCGATCACCCGGCCCTCGACGCCCACCGCGACAGCGACCACTTCCGGAGCCTCGCCCTGGAGCGGATCCTCCCGCTGCTCCAGGACCGCGAGGTGGTCGTCACGATCGTCGCCTGAGCCTCGGGGGCGGATCGCCTCGGCGTGGCCGCCGTCGACCCGGAGGGTGCCACGCGTGGCGGAGACGTCATCGTGGTGGCGATCGCCGGCGGCTCGATCGGATGGTGCGGCAGCGGCCGCGGGCGGTGCTCGCGTATCAACGTCCGCCGCGTCTCCGCCCGGGAGAGACCGACGCGGCCGGTGGGCGAACGGGGCGCACCGCGTCCGCTCGCCGGACGCCGGGACGTGCCGGACGGCGTATGAGCCGGGCGGGGGTGCGGGGTGCGCGGAGTTCGCCGGTGTGAGGGCGGCCCCGGTACTCGCCGATGAGAGAGGACCGCCCGCGGCGCGCCGTGCGCCTGGGCCCGGCGGCAGGTGTCGCCGGGCATTCGACGGTCAGTTGAAGGCGTCGGGCTCCGGGCCGATGCGGGTGCCGTTGTCGAGGGTGGTGATCGCCGCGATGTCGGCGTCGGAGAGCTCGAAGCCGAAGACGTCGATGTTCTGGCGGATGCGCTCGGGCGTCACCGACTTGGGGATGACCACGTTGCCGATCTGCAGGTGCCAGCGCAGGATCACCTGCGCCGGGGTCCTGCCCAGGCGGTCGGCGATGCCGGTGACGACCGGGTCCTTCAGGAGGGCGCCCTGGGCGAGCGGGCTCCATGCCTCGGTGGCGATGCCGTGCCGGGCGTGGAAGGCGCGCAGCTCGGCCTGCTGCAGCTGCGGGTGCAGTTCCACCTGGTTGACCGCGGGGACGACGTCGCTGTTGTCCATGAGGCGCTGCAGGTGCGCGGGCTCGAAGTTGGAGACGCCGATGGCGCGGGCCCTGCCCTCGGCGTGGATCCGCTCGAAGGCGCGCCAGGTGTCCAGGTAGGCGTCGCGGGCCGGGGCCGGCCAGTGGATGAGGTAGAGGTCCACGTGGTCGAGGCCGAGCTTGGCCAGCGAGGCGTCGAAGGCGGCGAGGGTGCTGTCGTAGCCCTGGTCGCCGTTCCACAGCTTGGTGGTGACGAACAGCTCGTCGCGGGCGATGCCGGAGGCGGCCAGGGCCTGTCCGACGCCGGCCTCGTTGCCGTAGATCGCGGCGGTGTCGATGCTGCGGTAGCCGCTCTCCAGGGCCGAGGTGACGGCGGCCGCGGTCTCCGCGTCGGGCACCTGGAAGACGCCGAAGCCGAGCTGCGGCATGGTGACGCCGTTGTTCAGTGTGACGGTCGGGGTGGGGGTGGTCATGCTGCCGATCCTTTCGCGTCGCGGCCGGCGGCGTTCGCCGGTGCGAGTGCGTACGGGTGAACGTCCGGGGGCGGGGCGGGACGCCCCCTCCCGTGCTCCACGACCACGTTAATTGCGTGCGCCGTTAATTGCAAACGCGCAATAACTTCGTCTGCAGGGCGGTCGGGCTAGGCGGCCGGAACGGTCGCGCCCTGCAGGTCCTCCACTGCCTTGACCAGGGGTGCGAGCTCGGGGACGAGGGCTGCCTCGTCCATGGCCGCGCGCAGCGAGGCGTTGTTCGTCGGGCGGGCCTCCTCCAGCAGCTTCAGGCCGGCCTCGGTCACGTCCGTGTAGATGCCGCGCCGGTCGGTGGGGCAGAGGTAGCGCGCGAGCAGGCCGCGATCCTCCAGGCGGGTGACGAGGCGGGTCGTCGCCGACTGGCTGAGCACCACGGCGTCGGCGACCTGGCGCATCTGCAGGTGGCCGCCCTCGCCGTCGTGCTGGCGGCTGAGGACGTCGAGCAGCGAGTACTCGCGCACGCTCAGGTCGTGGTGGGTCTGCAGCTGCTTCTCGATGCGCCCCTCGATCCGTCCGTGCAGCAGTGACAGGGCGTGCCACCCCTGGGCGAGGGCGGTCAGGGCCGGATCGGTGGCGGTCATCGAAGTCCCCTTCGTGCGGCTGCGGGCGAAGGGTGTTCGCCCTTACTGGCCATGGTAAGCCGCCGGACGTGGGTGTCCAGCGCTTGACGTTATAGCGCGCTTGCAATTATTGTCGACGCTCGTTAGGTGCCATTGCAACATCTGGAAGGTCTCCGCCATGCCTCTCGCGCTCCTGGCCCTCGCCATCGGGGCTTTCGGGATCGGTACCACCGAATTCGTGATCATGGGCCTGCTGCCCGAGGTCGCCACCGACTTCGGGGTATCCGTCCCCACCGCCGGCCTGCTCGTGACGGGCTACGGACTCGGCGTCATGATCGGCGCACCGATCATGACCCTCCTGGGCACCAAGGTGTCCCGCAAGACCATGCTCATGATGCTCATGGCCCTGTTCATCCTCGGCAACCTGGTCTCCGCGCTCGCCCCCGCTTTCGGCGTCATGCTGGCCGGCCGGATCCTCGCCTCCTTCACCCACGGCGCCTTCTTCGGCATCGGCTCGGTCGTCGCCGCCGACCTCGTGGCCCCGGAGAAGAAGGCACGCGCCATCTCGATGATGTTCGCCGGCCTCACCGTGGCCAACGTCATCGGCGTGCCGCTGGGCACCTACATCGGGCAGAGCGCCGGCTGGCGCGTGACCTTCTTCGTCGTCGCCGCCCTCGGCGTCGTCGGCCTGGCCGGGGTGTTCAAGCTGATCCCCGACATGCCCAGGCCGGAGGGCGTGCGACTGCGCCACGAACTGAGGGCCTTCCGCAACGTCCAGGTCCTGCTGGCCATGGCGATGACCGTGCTCGGCTTCGGCGGTGTCTTCGCGGCCATCACCTACATCGCGCCGATGATGACAGAGGTCACCGGCTACGCCGACTCCTCCATCACCTGGCTGCTGGTCCTCTTCGGCGCCGGGATGGTCGTCGGCAACCTGACCGGCGGCAAGTTCGCCGACCGCGCCCTGATGCCGATGCTGTACACGGCGCTGGGCTCGCTGGCCGCCGTGCTCGCGCTGTTCACCCTCACCGCCCACAACGAGTTCACCGCCGCTGTGACGATCTTCCTCGTCGGCGCGCTGGGCTTCGCGACCGTACCGCCGCTCCAGAAGCGGGTCCTGGACCAGGCGTCCGGTGCCCCGACGCTGGCCTCCGCCGTCAACATCGGCGCCTTCAACCTCGGCAACGCCCTCTCGGCCTGGCTCGGCGGCGTCGTCATCGCCGCGGGCTTCGGCTACACGTCGCCGAACCTCGTCGGCGCGGTCCTGACGGCCTCCGCCCTGGTGCTCGCCGTGGTGTCCGCGACGCTGGAGAAGGGGCGCGGCGGCCGCGACAGCCGGGTCGTCGCCGGCTCCGCGCCGGCCGATCAGCCCGCTCTCAGCTCCCGGCACTGACCGCGGGCCGGGAGGAACGGTCACCGGAGCGGATCGCCGAGCGGATCGCCGAGCGGACCGACGCGGGTCCACGCCACCGCCGCCCTGCCGACGGTCCACGCGGTACCCCCCGCACTGCGGATCGGCCCGGCCCGGGCCGCTGCGCACCCGCCGGAGGTGCGGCCGCTCCCGCCGCCCCGACCCCGGCCGCGGGGGTCCGGGGCCCCGGCCCGGGGGGAGTCAGGG
>NZ_JBEZXR010000148.1:0-7900 GCF_040638135.1 Streptomyces sp. NPDC026673
GCCGCACAACAAATACACGTAAGTGTCCAGAACGCCCACCCCTACGACCCCGCCCCCTCCCTCTCGTAGCGCGCCTGATCCCCGGAGGGGGGTCACAAGGCGGTCCGGGGTCACCGCGCATGCTTCCCAAACCCCACCGGGTCCGGGCGCCCCATGGGCACCCCCAGCGGTAGCTCGGGGGAGAGGGGTGAGGAGGCGGTTCGGGGTTGCCACGAGTGCCCAACCGAACCCACCGGTCGTCAGAGGCCCCATGGGCACCCCCAGCGGTAGCTGGGGGATGCAGGGGTCAGGAAGCGGTCCGGGGTTGCCGCGAGTGCCCAACCGAACCCCCACCGGCCGTCGTGCGCGTCAACGACCGGAGGGGGTGTGACGGGGTGCTCCCCTGGCCGAAGGCTGGGGGAGACGAGCGGCGGACCCGGCGCGGAATGATGTGGGGGTAAACCGCGAGCGTTGGTGGGGGTACCCCCGGCCGGAGGCTGCGGGAGTGCGCCGGCGCGGCACCGGCCCCGAGACGAACATGGCGCAGGCCCGCACCGACCGCGCCGGATGGGGGTCCCCCCGGCCGAAGGCTGGGGGGAGGGAGGGCGGGCGGGGAAACCGCCCGCCGCAGGCGCAAACGAGCCGCACACAAACACCGGGCCCCACACAGCGCACCCCGGGCCGGAAAGCGCACCGCGCGCCGCGCTACTGACACCCCCGCCGCCGTGGTGCGACGATGCCACCCCAGGCAACGCAACCACCACCCTCGCGCGGATGGGACGGGACCGGGACATGGCCGAACTGCACGATCTGACGGCGCTGGAACAGGCACAGGCGATCAAGGCCGGCGAGATCTCCCCGACGGAACTCACGGAGCACTACCTCGACCGCGTCGACCGGCTCAACGACACCTTCGGGGCCTTCATCACCGTGACCCCTGAGATCGCCCGCAAGCAGGCCGCCGACGCCGAGTCCGAGGCGCTGGCGGCCCGCCGTGAGGACCGCCGGCACGCACTGTCGCCGCTGCACGGCGTCCCCGTACCGGTCAAGGACCTCAACTTCGTGGCCGGCGTGCGCTGCACGCTCGGCTCGCAGGCGTACGCGGACCACGTGCCGGACGTCGACGACCATGTCGCGGCCAAGCTGCGGGCGGCCGGGACGGTACTGCTGGGGAAGACCAACACGCCCGAGTTCGGGCTGCCCTGCTACACGGAGAACCGGCTGGCCCCGCCCGCCCGTACGCCGTGGGACCCGGAGCGTTCCGCGGGCGGCTCCAGCGGAGGCGCGGCGGCCGCCGTCGCCGCCGGGCTGGCCCCGATCGCACAGGGCAGCGACGGCGGCGGCTCGATCCGCATCCCGTCCTCCGTCTGCGGCCTGTTCGGCATCAAGCCGAGCCGCGGCCGGGTCAGCGCGGGGCCGGTGCAGCACGACGTCAGCGGGCTGAGCACGAGCGGCCCGATCGCCCGGACGGTGGCGGACGCCGCGGCCCTGCTGGACGTGCTGGCGGGCCCGATGCCCGGGGACCCGTACGCGGCTCCCTCGCTGCCGCCCGGCGAGACGTTCTCCTCGTACGCGGGCCGTGAGCCCGGCGCGCTGCGCGTGGTGGGGCTGCCCCAGCCGCCCGTGCCGGGCGTGGAGTTGCATCCGGACTGCCGTGCCGCCTACGACGGCACCGCGGAGCTGCTGCGCGAGCTGGGCCACGAGGTGGACGAGATCGAACTGCCCGTCGACGGCGCGATCCTGGACGCCTTCACCCGGGTGTGGGGCGTGATGGCCACCGTCTACCCGGTGGCCCCCGAGCAGGAGGAACTGCTGATGCCGCTCACGCGGCACCTGCGCGCCGAGGGCGGCAAGGTGAGCGGCCCCGACTTCGCGGCGTCCCTGTACGCCTTCCGGGCGCTGGGCCAGCTGATCGCGGACGCGCTGCTGTCCTCGTACGACCTGGTGCTGACCCCGACGCTGGCGCAGCCCCCGGCGTTCGTGGGGAGCGCCGGGCTGCGCGACGACGACGACCCGGCGGCGGAGTTCGCGGGCCTGGCCTCGTACACGCCGTTCACGCCGATCTTCAACGCCACCGGGCAGCCCGCGGTGAATGTGCCGCTGCACTGGACCGAGGGCGGGCTGCCGATCGGTGTGATGTTCGGCGGCCGCTACGGGGACGAGGCGACGCTCATCTCGCTGTCGGCGCAGCTGGAGTCGGCCCGTCCGTGGGCCGCCCGCAGGCCGGCGGCCTGGTAGCGGGCACGGCGCGCGGCGGCTCCGTGCCGAGCAGCCGCCGCGCGCCCGGCCCGTGGTCGCCGAGCACGTCGCCGGGGTTGGACAGGGCGCAGCGGTCCAGGGAGAGGCAGCCGCAGCCGATGCAGTCGTCGAGGCTGTCCCGGAGCCGGGTGAGCCGGTCGATGCGGGCGTCGAGTTCGGCCCGCCAGCCCGCGGAGAGCAGCGCCCAGTCCGCCCGGTCCGGGGTACGGCCCTCGGGCAGGCCGTCCAGCGCCTCGCGGATCGCGGCGAGCGGCATGCCGACCCGCTGGGAGGCCCGGATGAAGGCGACGCGGCGCAGGGTGTCCCGGGTGTAGCGGCGCTGGTTGCCGGCCGTGCGGCGGCTGCTGATGAGGCCCTTGTCCTCGTAGAAGCGCAGTGCGGAGACGGCGGCGCCGCTGCGCCCGCTCAGCTGGCCGACGGTCAGTTCGCGGTGCTCGCCGGGGATCCTCGCCACGTCCCGACTCTACGGGAGCGCGGTCAGCCGTTCGCGGTGCGGGACGCTCGTGCGCCACAGCCGGACGCAGGAGACGAGCGCCGCGGCGACCAGCAGCGCGTTGCGGACGGCGACGATGACGGCGCCCTGCCAGGTGGCGGCGGTGACGTCCGCGAAGAAGAGCGGGTAGTCGACCGTGGTGACGGCGGTGGCGAGCAGCACCAGTGCGGCGACCGGCCGTTGGGTAGTCTGCCGCATGGTCAGGCAGACGGCTCCGAGGCCGATGAGCCAGATCAGGTACTGGGGGCTGATGACCCGGCTGGTGACGGTGAAGAGCAGCACGGCGGTCAGCGCCGCGTCGTACGGCGTGGCCGGGGTCCAGCGGGCCGCGCGTACGCGCCACATCAGCAGCCACACCAGGGCGAGCCCGGTGAGCAGCAGTGAGGCGGTGGTGATCTCGGCGACGTACGGGCCGACGAATTCCAGCGACCCGTAGTGCGCGACCACGCGGCCCGGCCAGCCGAACATCTCGGCGACGTGCAGGAAGGTGCCGCCGAGGGACTCGATCTCGACGCCGCGGTGGTGCTGGGCGGACAGGAAGCCGAGGGCGCCGCGGAATGCGGTGCACAGCACCAGCAGCAGACCGCCGGCGGACAGGGCGAGCGTGGTCCAGGTCTGCCGGGTGGTCCGGCCGCGCGGGGTGCCGAGCACGGTCAGCAGGGGCCAGAGCTTGATCAGGGCGGCGAGTCCGGCGAGCGCGCCGCCGAGCCGCGGCCGTGCGGGCAGCGCGAGCAGGGCCCCGACGGCGACGACGGTGACCATCAGGTCGTACCGGGCGTAGGGCAGGTGCATCAGCAGCGGCAGGGCGAGCACCCACAACCACGCACCGGCCGTGCTGCGTCCGGGCCTGCCGGTCCCGGCCCGCAGGAGGAGGAGCAGGACGACGGCGTCGGCGGCGAGCGACAGCAGGACGAAGCCCTGGAAGTAGCTGAGCCCGGGCAGCAGCGCGGGGGCGAGCATCACCAGCGCGGCGCCGGGCGGGTACTGCCAGGTCACGTCGCCGACGGGGAAGGTCCCGTGCGTGAAGCCCTCGCTCCAGTGGCGGTAGAGGAAGTGCACCTCGCGGGCGATGTCGCCCTGCCCGCTGCGCAGCAGGGCCAGCATGACCACCCGGCTGGCGAGCCAGTAGACGGCGAGGGCGAGCCAGGTCTGGGGCCAGGTCGCCGGGCGCAGCAGGGCCGGACGGTCCGCCCGGGAGGGGGTGCCGCCGTGCCGGACCTCCACCGTGTGCCAGTCGGGCGGGCTGGTCTCCGTGGGGGCCTCGGCCACTTGTGTCTCCTCCACCAGCGCGAACAGGGACATACGGAGATGAAAGATAGTCACAAGCCGGACGAACGGCCCTTGGTACGCGCCGGGTGCGGGGCGTTGACAGGGGTCCGCCGCGGAGACCATGCTGAGCAAGCGCTTGGACAGTACGGGAGGCATGACATGGCACAGCCCAGGATCTTCACCTCGGTCGGCGAACTGAAGGCCGCCATCGGGGAGGACCTCGGCACGACCGGCTGGCTGGAGGTCGACCAGAAGCGGATCGACCTGTTCGCGGACGCCACCGGGGACCACCAGTGGATCCACGTGGATCCGGAGCGGGCGGCCCAGGGCCCCTTCGGCACCACCATCGCGCACGGCTACCTGACGTTGTCGCTCATCCCGTCCCTCACCCCGGAACTGCTGCGGGTCGAGGGCGTGCGGATGGGCGTCAACTACGGGGTGAACAAGGTGCGGTTCCCCTCCCCCGTCCCGGTCGGCTCGCGACTGCGGGCGACCGGCCGGATCGCCGAGGTGAGCGAGGTGCCGGGCGGCGCGCAGCTCGTCGTCGGGATCACGGTGGAGCGGGAGGGCGGCGACAAGCCGGTCTGCGTCGCAGAGACGGTCGTGCGCTTCTACTTCTGACGGGGCGTGTACCCGACCATGCGCAGGGCGAGATCGGCGTAGAGCGCGCCGATCTCGTCGGGCGTCCGGCGCCCCCCGGGATTGAACCAGCGGGCCACGTCGATGCAGAGGGACAGCAGCGCGACGGTGGTCCCGGACACGTCCGGCACGTCGAACTCCCCTGCCTGCACGCCGTCGTGGATCACCGAGCGGACCGCGGCCTCGCTCCCCCGGCGCAGCTCCACCACTTCGGTGTAGTGCTCGGGGCCGAGCGCCCCGAGTTCGTACTGCACGACACGGCCCGTGGTGTGGTGCTCCGCGTGCCAGCGGACGAACGAGCGCACGGCGGCGGCCAGCCGGTCGGCGGGGCCGCCCTCGCCGTTCGCGGCGTCCTGGAGCAGCCCGAGGGAGAGCCGGTGCCCGACCACGCTGATCTGGTAGAGCAGCTCTTCCTTGGTCTTGTAGTGGATGTAGAGCGCCGCCGGGCTCATGCCGGCCCGGCCCGCGATGTCCCGGGTGGTCGTCGCGTGGTAGCCGCGCTCGGCGAACGCCTCGACCGCCGCGATCACCAGCCGCCTGGCGGCATCGGGGGTGATACCGGTCCATGCCTCGGTCCGCTCCGACCGCTCCGCCTCCACGTCCATGGCGGACACCTTACATCGGCGCTGAGCAAGCGCTTAGATACCGAGCGGTCGGTCGGCTCCCGCAGAGCCGCTCAGAAGGCCGCGATCCCGGTCAGCTCCCGGCCGATCAGCAGCTTCTGGATCTGGCTCGTGCCCTCGTACAGGGTCATCACCCGGGCGTCCCTCAGCAGCTTGCCCACCGGGTACTCGTCGATGTAGCCGTAGCCGCCGAAGACCTGCAGCGCGTTGTTGGCACAGCGCACCGCCGCCTCGCTCGCGAAGAGCTTCGCCTTGGACGACTCCGCGGCGAAGGGCAGCCCCCGATCGACGAGATCGGCGACCCGCCAGGTCAGCAGCCGTGCCGCGTCCACGTCGAGGGCGATGTCCGCGAGCAGTTCCTGCACCAGCTGGTGCGCGGCGATCGGCCTGCCGAACTGCTCCCGCTCCTTCGCGTACGCCACCGCCGCGTCCAGGGCGGCCTGGGCGATGCCCACGCAGCCGGCGGCGACCGACATACGGCCCTTGGCGAGGGCCGACATGGCCACCGAGAAGCCCTTCCCCTCGGGGCCGATTATGGCGGAGGCCGGAACGCGCACGTCCTGCAGCACCAGCTCCGCCGTGGCCTGACCGCGCAGCCCGAGCTTCCCGTGGATCTCGCGCCGGGTGAGGCCGGGGACGTCCGCGGGCACCAGGAAGGCGCTGACGCCCTTGTGACCGGGGGCGTCGTCGGTGCGGGCGAAGAGCAGGACCACGTCCGCCCAGGTGCCGTTCGTGATGAACATCTTGGCGCCGTTGATCACATAGTCGCCGCCGTCGCGCCGGGCGCGCGTGGTCAGGCTTCCGGCGTCCGACCCCGTGCCGGGCTCGGTCAGCCCGAAGCAGCCCACCGCCTCGCCGGAGGTCAGCCGGGGCAGCCAGGCCCGCTTCTGCTCCTCCGATCCCCAGTGGGCGACGGACTTCGCCACGAGCCCGAGGGAGACGGAGACGATGCCGCGCACGGCGGAGTCGCCGCGGCCCAGCTCCTCGGTGACCAGGCAGTACGCCAGGTGGTCGCCGCCCGAGCCGCCGTACTCCTCGGGGATGGTCAGCCCGAGGAAGCCGACGGCGCCCAGCTTCTTGACGATCCCGCGGTCCACGCTCTCCGCCCGGTCCCACGCGGCCGCGTGCGGCACGATCTCGCGTTCGGTGAACTCGGCGGCCAGCGCACGGACCGCGGCCTGCTCCTCGGACAGCTCAAGATTCACGGCGCACCTCGGTTCGGCTTTAAATTATCACTGCTAGTTTCTCGGTGGCAGCCTCTACTATGTGCCGCATGGCCCGCCCCCGCAAGCCCCTGCTCAGCCGCGAACGCATCGTCGCGACGGCACTCGCGCTCGTGGACGGGGAGGGACTTCAGGCCGTCTCGACGCGCCGTCTCGCGGCCGAACTCGGCGTCAGCGGGCCGAGCCTCTACAACCACTTCACGACCAAGGACGAGATCCTGGACGCGGTGGCCGACGCGGTCGTCGGCGAGGTCGACGTCTCCATGTTCGACGACGGCCGCGACTGGCGGGACGCCCTCGTCTCCTGGGCCCGCTCCTACCGCGGCGCGCTGGCGGCCCATCCGAACATCGTGCCGTTCCTCGCCCAGGGCCCGGGCCGCCGCCCCGCGGGCCTGCGCATGGCCGACGCGGTCTTCGGCGGCATGACCGCCGCCGGCTGGCCCCCGGCCCACGCCACCCGCGTGGGCGCCCTCATGCGCTACTTCGTGGCGGGGTCGGCCCTGGGGTCCTTCGCCCGGGGGTTCGTCGGCGATCCGACCGCCTACGACCCCGCGGACTACCCCCACCTCGGCCAGGCCCACCTGCTCGCGGAACGGCAGCAGCAGGTGGACGAGGGCGCCTTCGAAACGGGACTCCGCGCCCTGGTGGACGGCCTCTCGCTGCAGTTCGCTGCGCTGGGCCGGACCGGGGGGCCGGGGCTGGGGCTGGGGCCTGAGGCTGGGGCCGGGGCTGGGGCCTGAGGCTGGGGCCGGGGCTGGAGCTGGGGCCTGAGGCTGGGGCCGGGGCTGGAGCTGGGGCCTGAGGCCCGGTAGGTCTCACAGCTCACAGGGTGCGGTGATGCAGACGGGATGCGAGCGCCAGTCGTCGCCGGTGTCGACGCCACCGCCGTAGCCGTCCCCGTCGTGGTCACCGCAGCCCGGGTCCCAGTCGTCGGTGAGAATCCACGAGTCGTCTTCGGTCATGTCGTGGGTCAGCAGGAGCGTGGAGCTGTTGTCGTCGCCCGGGTCCTCGCCGCCGGGGTCGGCCGCGACCACGTGCTGCGTCGCGGGCGCGGCGGCGAAAGCGGTGGCCGGCAGGAGCGCGCCTCCCGTGACGACGGCGGAGGCGGCGGCCAGGGCGAAGAAGCGGCGGGTCAGGATCATGTGCGTCATGGGGGGTCTCCTCGGGCCGGGGGGCCGGAACGGTTCGTTCGGTGCTACCTCCAGTAGGCCCGGGGCGGGGTGGGGCGTCACGCCCCTGCATTTCGTGGCTTGACGCGTATGTGTGGTTGCGGTACCGGTCGTGTGCGGCGCCGTTTGTGGTTGCGGTTGGGGTTTCTCCCCCACCCTCCCGCCCGATTGCCCGGCGCGGTCAGTGACCGCGCCGCTGCGTGTGTGGTGGGCCGGGGTCGGGGCCTCCGGGGCTGGGCATTCTGG
>NZ_JBEZXR010000149.1:0-7492 GCF_040638135.1 Streptomyces sp. NPDC026673
GGGGGTCGCCCCCCTTTTAACCCCCTGGCCCGGGTGCAAACCCCCCGGCGCCACTCGGCGTTTCCCTGTCCGCGCGCACGCCGTGCGCACCGCCGTGCGCAGGCCGTGCGCTCAGTGCTTGCGGAGCGGTTCGTACGGCGGGACATCGCGTCCCGGCTGCCAGTGGGGGCCCTGGCGGATGTGCCGGACGATCACGAAGAGGTCGCCCCCCGCGACGAGCGCCAGCAGACCGAAGAAGACCGCCCAGCCGGTACGCCCCAGGTCCGCGAAGACCACCGTTCCCGCGATCGCCCAGGCCAGCCCGAAGGCCGCCAGCCCGAGCCGCATCCGCAAGGCGCTGCGAGCCCGCAGAGGCTCGTTCCCGGTACGTCCCATGTGCATGGAAAACGCCTCCTCAACGGATTCGTACCCGGCTACGCTCGTCCCATGACATGGCGACATTGATCATCACCGGAGTCCCCCCTGGCGCGCAGGCTCTACGCCTACGCCTTCATCGAGGACCTGATCCCGCTCTACCCGGTGTACGCGGTGCTCTTCGCCGACGCCGGGCTGTCGGAGGCCGGGATCTCCTCGCTGTTCGCCGTGTGGTCGCTCACGGCGTTCCTGCTCGAGGTGCCCTCGGGCGTGTGGGCCGACCGCTTCTCCCGGCGCGCCCTGCTCACCGTCGCGCCCCTGCTCGCCGGGGCGGGCTTCACGCTGTGGACCCTGTGGCCCTGCTACGCCTCCTTCGCCGCCGGTTTCGTCCTGTGGGGCGCCGGCTCCGCGCTGCGGTCGGGGGCGCTGCAGGCGCTGGTCCACGAGGAGCTCACCCGGGTCGGCGCGTCCCGGGCGTACGCGCGCCTGACCGGCCGCGCGCAGGCGCTCGGCACCACGGCGGCCCTGGCGGCCACAGCGCTGGCGGGCCCGCTGCTCGCGGCGGGCGGCGACCACGCCGTCGGGCTGGTCAGCGTCGCGGTGACCGTGCTCACCGCGCTGGCGGCCCTCGCGCTGCCCGAGCCCCGGGGTCGCCGGGACCGGGCCGCGGCGGGCGGCGGCCCCGCCACGTACACCGGCCTGCTGCGTGAGGCCCTCGCCGAGGCCCGGCACACGCCCGGGGTCGGGCGCATGGTGGCCGTCGTCTCCCTGCTGGCGGGGGCGACCGCGCTGGACGAGTACGTACCGCTGCTCGCCCAGGCCACCGGCGTAAGGCCGTCCCTCGTGCCGCTGCTCGTGCTGCTGGTGACGGCGGGCTCCGTCGCGGGCGGCTGGCTGGCCGGCCGCGGCGAGCGCCGGGCGCCACTGGCACCGGCGGTGGCCGGGGTGTGCCTGGCCGCGGGTGCGGTGGGCGCGCACCCGGCGGGGCTGGTGGTGGTGGCCGTCGCCTTCGGCGTCTTCGACTGGGCGACGGCGGCCGCCGACGCGGGCCTGCAGGAGCGGCTGTCCGACCGCACCCGCGCGACGGTCACCTCCCTGGCGGGCCTGGGCTCCGAGGCCGCGGCGCTGCTGCTGTTCGGCTGCTGGGCGCTGGGGTCGCGGTGGTCCGGGGCCGGGCCGCTGTTCGCCCTGACGGGCCTGCCGTTCCTCGGCGCCGCGCTCGTGCTGTGGCGGTGCAACATTTCCGTACGCCCGCGACGTCAGTGAGGTGAAGGCGGCGCTGATCGACGATGGGGTGGGGCATGCACGAGGACCGTACGAAGGACTACCTGGACTTCGCGGCGACCCGCGCGGCACATCTCTTCCGGTCGGCCTGCCTGCTCACCGGCGGCGACACCCACCTCGCCGAGGATTTGGTGCAGGAGACCCTCGGCAAGATGTACGTCACCTGGCGGCGGGTGTCCCGGGTCGGCAACCCCGCCGGCTACGCCCAGACCGTGCTCGTCCGCACCTTCCTCAGCCACAAGCGGCGGCGTAGCAGCGGTGAGTCCCCCATCGGTGAACTTCCCGACGTCCCCTCGGGTTCCGGCGACCACGACAGCGACACGGCACTGCTGCGGCTGACCCTCCTCGACGCGCTCGCCCGGCTGGCGCCGAAGGACCGCGCGGTCGTGGTGCTCCGCTACTGGGAGGACCGGAGCATCGAGGAGACCGCGGACACGATGCGGGTCAGCTCCGGCGCGGTGCGCACCCGGTCGGTCCGCGCCCTCGCCCGGCTCCGCGAACTGCTCGGCGACAGCCTCGCGGAACTCGTCTCGTCCCACTGACCCCACCTCCCCCCACCGATTTCCCCTCCCCTTCCCCCTTCTCCTCCGGACGGTGGTTCACCATGCCCTTCGAAGACGACCTCGGGGCCGCGCTGCGGCACACCGGCGACACCTTCAGCACCGACAACCGCGCCCTCGTCGCGGCCGGCCTGGCCCAGGGCCGCAGCGTCCGCCGGCGCCGCACCGCCGCCGTCGTGGGCACGGTGGCCGCCGTGGCGGCCGCGGGGGTGACCGCCGGCCTGGTCGTACCGGGCGGCACGGCCCGGAAGGTGGGCCCGGCGAGCTCGAGCACGCCCGCCCCGACGGACAGCGGCAACGGCAAGGACGACGCCAAGGACAAGGGCGAGGACACCACCCGCGGCGGTGTCCCGGATTCGGAGTTGTTCACCGTTCTGCGGCAACTCCTCCCCGAGGGCAGGGTCCTCAGCGGGCTGGCCTCGGACATGGAGGGCACCTCGAATCCGGGGAGCCCCTACGCCCAGGCCGTCTGGGACGACGGCCGCGGGGCCTCGACGATCTCCGTCAACCTGAGCCGCGTCCAAGCCGGGCAGAGGCAGGACGAGTGCCCCGACCTCGCGCTCATGAAGCCCGGCACGACGTGCAAGCGCACCGAACTCCCCGGCGAGGCCGTGCTCGTCGTCATCAAGGGCTGGGAATACCAGGACAACCGCAAGGGCCCCAAGGACTGGCAGGCCATCCTGACCACCCCCGACGGCCGTCAGATCCAGGCCGATGAATGGAACGCACCCGCGCAGAAGGGCAAGCCCACCACCCGGGAGAACCCGCCGCTGAGCGCCGCCCAGCTCGGCGCCCTCGTGCGCTCCGCGCAGTGGGACCGGTTCTTCTCCGGCATCCCCGAGGCCCCGGCCACGCAGCCCGGGACCGACCCCGCGATGCCGAGCTCCGCGAAGATCATGGCCCTGCTCAAGGAGGTGCTGCCCAAGGGACTGAAGGTCACCGTGCCGCGCGGGCAGGACGGCGGATACCTCCACCTCACCGTCGACGACGGCCGCGGCGCCACCTTCGTCGAGATCGACTTCCAGCGCTGGGCGCCTGACGAGGTGGACGACCCGATCTACAAGAAGGCGACCGTCCTCCCCGACGGGACGAAGCTGGTCAAGCGCCGCGACGGTGGCGACAAGGGCGGCGTCGGCATCGTGCGGTGGGTCGCCGACACCATCCGCCCCGACGGGCTGCGGGTCGTGGTCTCGGCGTTCAACTCCGACGGCTACCACCGTCCCGTGACCCGGAAGGCGCCCGGCGTCAGCATGGACGAACTGGTCAAGGCCGCCACCGACCCCCGGTGGGCGCAGCTGAAGTGATCACCTGGGCGGCCCGCCCCGGCGGGCCGCCCGCCCCGGGGTCGGTTAGCGTCGCGGTGGCCCACGGGATTGCCCGACTCCCTGCTGACGGGAGGACACCGGGCCTAGAATCCCGGACTGTTGCACCGTCCACCGACCGTTCAGGGGGAGCGCCCATGTCCCAACTCCCGTCCCGGCGAGTGATGTTGCGTGCCGCGGCCACCACCGCGGGCGCCGCGATCGTCGGATTCGACCCGATCGGCCGAAGCTGGGCCGCGGCCGGGACCGCCGCGGACCGTGCGGACGGCACGCTGGTGGGGCTGCCCCACCTGGACGGGACGCTGCTGACCGATGACGCCGCGCTCGGCGCGGCGGCCGACGACTTCGGCCACATCGTCCACCGGCGGCCGGTGGCCGTGCTCCGCCCGGGGTCGGTCGACGACGTCGTCGCCATGGTGCGCTTCTGCAACCGGCACGGGCTGAAGGCGGCGCCCCGCGGCCAGGGCCACGGCACCTTCGGCCAGGCCCAGGTGGACGGCGGGCTGGTCATCGAGACCACGCCGCTGGCGCGGATCGGCCCGGTCGACGTACACCGCCGCACCGTCACCGTCGGTGCCGGCGCCAAGTGGAGCGACGTCACCAGAGCCACCCTGGAGCACGGCCTCACACCGCCGGTCTTGACCGACTACCTCGAACTCTCCGTCGGCGGCACGCTTTCCGTCGGCGGACTCGGCGGCCAGAGCCACCGGCACGGAGCGCAGGTCGACAACGTCACCGAACTGCGGGTCGTCACGGGCGCCGGCGAGCTGGTGCGGTGCTCTCCGGAGCGGCACCGCGAACTCTTCGAGGCGGCGCTGGCAGGCCTGGGCCAGTGCGCCGTCATCGTCTCGGCCACCCTGCGCCTGGTGCGGGCCCCCTCGACCGTCCGGCACTACCTGCTGCCCTACCACGACCTGGGCACCTTCCTCGCCGACCAGCGACTGCTGGTCACCGACGGCCGGTTCGGCTACGTCGAGGGCCAGGTCGTCCCGGACGCGAACGGCGCGTTCCGCGGCTACGTCCTGGAGGCCGTGTCCTACGACGCCGCGCCCGACGACGCCGCGCTGCTGGCGGGGCTGCACCACGACACCGCGGGTGTGCAGATCGAGGACCTCGGCTACTTCGACTTCCTGAACCGCCTCGCCGCCTCGGTGGAGGCGCTCAAGGCCGCCGGCCTGTGGGACTTCGCCCACCCGTGGCTCAACCTGCTCATCCCCGGCGACAAAGCGGCCGCCGTGGCCGGGGGCATCCTGGACGCCCTCACACCGGCCGACCTCGGCCCCGGCGTCGTCCTGCTCTACCCGCTGCTGCGCGAACGCCTGCACCGGCCCCTGCTGCGCACGTCCCGGGACCCGGTGCCGTACCTCCTCGCGGTGCTGCGCACCACTCCGCCGCAGGACACCGCCACGGTCGACCGCCTCCTGGCCGCCAACCGCGCCGCCTTCGAGGCCACCCGGGCGGCGGGCGGCACGCAGTACCCGGTCGGGTCGATCCCCTTCACTCGTACCGACTGGCGCGTCCACTTCGGCTCGGCGTGGCCCGCGCTGGCGGCGGCCAAGCGGAGGTTCGACCCGCGCGAGGTCCTCGTCCCCGGCCAGGGGATCTTCTGAGGCGGCCGACCGGCCCGTAGGGTTCGCCCATGGGGAGACACATAGCGTTCGAACGGCTCCACAACTTCCGTGATCTGGGCGGCTATCGGACGACCGACGGCCGCGCGGTCCGCTGGGGGCGGCTCTACCGCTCCGATGCCCTGTCCAAGCTCGGCGGCGGCGATCTGGAGAGGTTCGCCGCCCTCGGGATCCGCACGGTGATCGACCTGCGCTATCCGTTCGAGATCGAGGCCAAGGGTCGCGTGCCGGAGGCCACAGGCGTCGCCTACCACAACCTCAGCATCGAGCACCGGCCGTACGACCAGACCACGTTCGGGCCCGAGGTCGAGACGACCGCCTTCTACGCCCGGCTGCACGCCGAGGTGGCGGCCGACGGGGTCAAGGAGCTGGCGCGGGCGCTGGACGTGATCGCCGCCGACGGCAGCGGGCCGCTGGTGTTCCACTGCGCGGCGGGCAAGGACCGCACCGGGCTGCTGGCGGCGCTGGTGCTCGGGCTGCTGGGAGTGTCGGAGGAGGACATCGTCGCCGACTACGCGCTGAGCGACCTGGCGACCGCGCGCCTGCTCGCGGACTGGACGGCCGCCCATCCGGATCGGAGCCTGCGGTGGCCGGGCTGGGGCAGGGCACCCGCCGACGCGATGCGGATCTTCCTCGCCGGGCTGACCGCCGAGCACGGATCCGTCGAGGGGTACGCCCGGGAGCGGCTCGGTGCGGACGAGGCCCTGCTGACCGCGATGCGGGAGGCGCTGCTCACGGACTGATCCACGCGACGTGCAACCTGTAGGTTGCGTGTCGGCACCTCACGTGCAACCCTGGAGTTGCATGTGAGGCTGTCGACCGACGGAGGAATCATCATGAGCACCCAGACCCCGGACCGCATCGAGCGGGAGATCACCATCGCGGCCCCGGTCCAGCGCGTGTGGGACGTCCTGACCCGGCCCGAGCACATCGGCCGCTGGTTCGGCGCGGACCTCGGCGGCAGCGGCGCGCCCGCGGAGGTGGACCTGCGGCCGGGCGGCGCCTTCGAGATCGACCACGGCTTCGGCAGCTACCCCAGCCGCGTCGTGAGCGTGGAACCGCCGCGCTACTTCTCCTACCGCTGGGCCACCGCCTTCCCGGGCGCCGAGGCCACCGAGGACAACTCCACCCTGGTCGAGTTCACCCTCACCGCCGACGGCGACGGCACCCGCCTGCGGGTGGTCGAGAGCGGCTTCGCGGCACTCGACATCCCCGAGGACCGGATCCCGTACGCCGGGTACGAGAGCCACTCGCAGGGCTGGGTGGAGGTCGCGGCCGGACTCGCCACGTACGTGGAGAAGCTGTCCGCATGACGGACGCCCGCACCGACGGCGAGGAGGACGTCTTCGCCGCGCTCGCCGACCCGATGCGCCGCCGCATCCTGGACGCCATCGCCGAGCACGGTGACACCACCGCCACCGTGCTCGCGGCCGAACTCCCCGTGTCCCGCCAGGCGATCGTCAAGCACCTGACCGTGCTGGACCACGCCGGGCTGGTCGCGGGACGGCGCGCGGGCCGCGAGATGCGGTACGCCGTACGGTCGGAGCGGCTGGTCGCGGCGGCGCGGTGGATGGACCGCGTCGCCGCCCGCTGGGACGCACGGCTGTCGGCCATCAAACGCCTTGCGGAGGAGCCCGGTTCGCCGGGACCCGGGGTAACCTGAGTGCCGTGAACGGGGAGAGGCCGCCGGACAGGTTCTCCGGCCGGATCGGCGACGGCCGGATCAACTGGCAGGTCGGCTTGCTGCTGGTCGTGGTGAACGTGGTGCTGCTCGCCCTGGGCGTCGGTTCCACCTTCTGGTTCTTCGGGCAGGACATCGGCATCGCGGGGCTCTCCGTGGCCCTGCCCGCCATGAGCCTGTGCACCTTCCTGGTGCTCTTCACCGACTCCCGCGACGTGCGCACCGCCGTGATGTCCGCCTTCACGGTCTTGTACTTCGGCTTCGTGGCGGCCTCGTTCAACAACGAGGTCGCCCGGGCGATGGCCGACACGTCCGGCTTCCTCGACGACGTCTACCGCTGATCTTGGGAGGGTGCCCCGGCCTTCAGGCCGGGGGTGAATCGCATCTCTGGTGTGCTCTGACCTCAGCACGGGTCCGTACTGTCTGCCCGCGCCCACGGCTGGCCGCGCTCAGTCCGGCCGCTTCTGCTGCGCGATGTAGTCCTTGACCACCTGGAGCGGGGCACCGCCGCATGAGCCCGCGAAGTACGAGGGCGACCAGAACCGGCCCTGCATGATCGCCTGGTTGACCCGGTCGGTGAACTCGGCGCGCAGGCGGCGGGACGAGACGCCCTTGAGGCTGTTGACCAGGCTGGCGAGCGCGACCTTCGGTGGGTAGTGCACG
>NZ_JBEZXR010000150.1:0-7377 GCF_040638135.1 Streptomyces sp. NPDC026673
ACCTGCGCCTGCCCGCCGTCGGCGGACACGAGCGTGGAAAGGATCTTGACGACGGTGGTCTTCCCGGCACCGTTCGGCCCCAGGAGCGCGAAGACGGAGCCTGCGGGGATTCGCAGGTCGACGCCGTCGAGGACGGTCTTGTCGCCGTAGGACTTGCGCAGCCCGTTCGCCGCGATGGCCAGGTGGTCGGTCATGAAGGGATCTCCTCTTCGCAAGCGGCGGGTTTACAGGCTGCGGGCGGTGATGTCGCCGTAGGCGGTGGTCGCGTGGATGTCCAGGGCGGCGGTGGCGCCGTCGGTGTTCCGGAGTGCGTTGCGGATCCGGCCGTAGGCGGTGCCGGCGTCCAGGGAGGCGGAGACTCCGCGGGCGGCGCCGACCGAGATCTCGCCGTGCTCGGTGTGCAGCGCGACGGTGCCGCGCACCGCCTCGGTGACGCGGATGTCGCCCTTGCGGGTGCTGATCTCCGCGGGGCCGCCCAGCCGGCCCACCGCGATGTCCCCGGCGAGCAGGGTGAGGCGGGTGCTCTCGGACTCGTCGAGCCTGACGGTGGCCTGCTGGCCCTCGAAGACGACGTCGCCGAGCCGTCCGACGCCCCGGAACTCGCCGGCGGCGGCCTTCGCCTCGACGCGCGAGCCGGCGGGCAGACGGACCGTCACCTCGACGGATCCGGAGGCGCCGAGGATCCTGCTTGCCGCCGCCGGGACCTCGACCCGCAGCACACCGTCGCCATAGGCGACCTCGGTCTGCTCCGCCGCCTTCACGTCACGGCTTTTGGCGGGGTCCGCGGGCAGGATCTCGACGGTGGTGTCGGTCCGGTCGGCGGCGATGAACCGCATGCGTCCCGCGGGGATGTCGAGGACGGCCGAGACCGGGGCGGGGGTGTCGAACCTCTGCATCGTGCACTCCTTGGTCGCTGTTTCTGATATCGGAAACGCTACGTTGCATTCGAGGATCCGGCAATGTGGTTGTTGCGCTCTAACCCCATTACTGCAGCTAGTTGGCCGGGTTTCGTTGCAACGGTTCTGAAGGGAACGCAACAAACTTGCGTCTGTCGTTGCAATGAATTGAAGGTGAAGGCTACGGCCGGAGCCGCCGCGGGAGCGCCGGAGGATCGCGCCGGCGCCGGGCGTCGCCGCCAACTCGGCGGCGTCATCGCGCGGTTTGGGGCGACTGAGTCTCAAAAGCACCCTTGCGGCGACAAGATCCCTCTGTCGTACTTGTACGGCCGTGTGCCCGGAGCCGAGAGGTGGTCCCCCATGCCCGTACGGCCCGTGCGCGGTCGCCATCGCAGACCCCAGCCACCGAGCCGGCTCTCCCCGGTGTCCGTCGCCGTGACGGCCGCCTCCGGCGCGGGGCTCGCGCTGCCGTTCGTCGCCGCCGCGAGCGCGGGCGCCGCCCCGGCCGGCACGTGGGACAAGGTCGCCCAGTGCGAGAGCAGCGGCAAGTGGCACATCAACACCGGCAACGGCTATTACGGCGGGCTGCAGTTCGCGCAGTCGACGTGGAAGTCCTACGGCGGCGGGAGGTTCGCCCCCCGCGCCGACCTGGCGACCAGGGCCGAGCAGATAGCGATCGCCGAACGCGTCCTGGACGGCCAGGGCCCCGGCGCATGGCCCGTGTGCTCACAGCGCGCCGGTCTCACCCGGGACGGGCAGAAGTCGCGTCCGCAGGCGGCGCGCGAGACGGCCGTGCCCGGGAAGAAGGCCGACCGGGCGAAGCCGGCGGACCGTCAGCGGGCGGCCCGCGACGGCTCCTACACGGTGGTCGGCGGGGACACCCTCTCCGGGATCGCGGACGAGCAGCACATCGAGGGCGGCTGGCAACGGCTCTACGCCGCCAATCGCCCGGTCGTCGGCGCCGACCCGGACCTCATCCTCCCGGGACAGGAACTGGCCCTGCCCGGTACGAAGGCGAAGCCCCCGGCCAAGGACGGCGCCAAGCCCGCGACGCCCGGCAAGCCCGCGGAATCCGCGAAATTTGCGAAATCCGTGAAGCCCGCCAAACCGGCGAAGTCCGCGAAGCCGGGCGCCTCCGCGCAGCGGCACGCCCAACCCGCCTCCGCCGCCCACGCGTTCGTCGCCCCGGTCGGCGGCGGGCTCGGCACCCCGTACCGCCGCAGCGGTTCCCACTGGGCCGGCGGCCACCACACCGGCCAGGACTTCACCGTGCCCACCGGCACCTCCGTGAAGGCGGTCGCCGCGGGCACCGTCGTCGAGGCGGGCTGGGGCGGCGCCTACGGCTACCAGGTGGTGATCCGGCACCAGGACGGGATGTACACCCAGTACGGCCACCTGTCCTCGCTGACCGTGCGCGCGGGCCAGTCCGTGACCGCCGGCCGGCAGGTCGGCCGCTCGGGTTCGACGGGCAACACCACGGGCCCCCACCTGCACTTCGAGGTGCGTACGGGCGAGGGCTACGGCTCCGACGTCGACCCGGTCGCCTATCTGCGGCGTCACGGAGTGCGGCTGTAGCGCCGCTCGCGCCGCTCACGCCGCGACGACGGCCCACCGGCCGGGCCGCGCAGCCGGCGCGCCCCGGCCCGACACCCCGCCCCGCGCGACCGCACTCTGCCCGGCGGCGAGGCACCGCACCGGGTGCGATCCGAGTCGTGCGGGTCTCCCGGATCCCGGGGCGTCGTGGCGCCCGCCGCGCGCGGGATCCGTCCCGCGACCACGCGGATCCGGAAGCCGGATCCCTACCGCTCGCGCTCGACGAGGTCCTTGAAGCGTTCGAGGTCGTCACGGACCGTGCGCTCGATCGCGCTGACCTGGGCGAAGCCCTTGGGGCCGCCGAAGGTGTCGTGGATCTCGGCGGGGTCGTACTCCATGCGCACCTGGACGCGGCTGTGCTGCTCGTCGATCGGGAGGACCGAGCACGTCCCGGTGATCTCGGCCCCGCCGCTCGTGCGCCAGGTCATCTCCCGGGTGTCGCTCCGGGCCTTGGTGCGGTCGGAGAACTCCGCGTCGATGGAGTCGCCCCCGGTCCCCGTCACGCCCAGCCGCGCCTTGCCGTCACTCTCGGTCCTGGCCTCCCGGACGCCGCTGACGAACCGTGGATACTCCTCCACACGGTGCAAGTGCCGCCACGCCACCTCGGTCGGAACGTTCAGGTCGATCTGCTCTTCGAGTCTGCTCATGAGCTGCCACCTGCCTTCCTCCCTCCAGCGTGCGCCTTGCCCCCGCCTCACGCCACGCTGCCCACCGGCACCTCGGTGACCGTCTCCGTCACCGCGACGCGGCCGCCGAGCCGCGGGGCGGCGAGCAGCCCCGCGTCGCCCCGGGTGAGCAGGCGGACGGCGGCCCAGGGGAGGTTCACGCCGGTGAAGGCGGTCTGGAAGATCCCGGCGGAGGGACGCGGATTGGCCTCCAGGAGGACGGGCTCGCCGCGCCGGTGCCGCAGCTGCACATTGGAGAGGTAGGCGAGGCCGAAGTGCCCGATGAGGCGGCGGGCGATCTCCGTCATGGCGGGGTCGTCCAGGAGCAGCCGGTAGCGGCCCTCCTTGGCGCGCGGGATCGCGGCGAGCAGTTGCCCCCCGGGGGCGGAGAGGCAGTCGACGCTGACCTCGGGCCCCTCCAGGTAGGGCATGACGATCATGCTGGGGACGTGTTCGCCCTCGTCCGCCGCCCGCTTCATCGCCTGGGCGACCGCGTCGACCGAGGCCATGGGACGGGCGGGGGCGAGCAGGTCGCGGATGCCCATCGGCCGGTCCTCCAGGATCCGGAAGCCGAAGGCCGAGTACTCCCCGGCGGGCTTGATGCAGAGGGTCTCGCCGGACGCCGCGAGCTCGTCCACCGCCGCCCGCAGACCGTCGGCGTCCCGCACCACCCGCCACGGCGGCACCGGGATGCCGGCGGCGAGCGCCTCCTCGTACGTACGGCGCTTGCTGGTCAGCACCTTGACCGAGGCGGGCGGCGAGCACATCAGGCGGGTCCCGACGGCGGCGAAGGCGTCGGCCCGTCCGGCCAGCGCGGTCAGCCGGCGGGGCGGGATGAGGACGTCGATCCCGTGCCTGCGGCAGAAATCGAGCGCGAACTCGGCGTAGGCGTCGTCGCCGACGTGGCGGGGCTCCACCTCCGCCACGTCGCAGGCGGAGAGGGCGGGCGCCGAGGGGTCGACGTTGGTCCCGTGGATGCGGACCTCGACGGAGTCGGGATTGCCACGCAGCATGCGCATCACCTGGGTGGTGGCCACCCCCGCGCTGCTGAGCCATATTCGGAGGGCCAATGGACGCTCCCCTCATGCATGGGAGCGGCCGGAAGGCATGCGGCAGCGCACGCGTTCCGGCCGTCCGGGATCTTGTGTGAGGCGGATCATATCCGCGTTGCGTGACGCCGGTGTTTCACGTCCGCGGAGCGCGGGGGAAGAACGGACGGCCCGCCGCCGTCACTCGTCCGCCCCACGGGAACGAGCGGGACGACCGCGGCGGGCCAAGGCTGGAAGGCGACAGCAGTCCCTCCGCCGGAAGCGAGAACAGCATGGCTGGGCCGTCCCCCCGTGGTCCGCTGAACCTCCGTCACATAGCGCGGACGGGAGCGCTGGCCGCGGCGCTCGCCTCGACGGCGCTCGTCGCCGCGCCCTCTCCCGCCCTCGCCTCGCAGGTCGCCGACGGAGGCGCCGCGGGTGGCGGGGCCCGACCGACCGTGGTCCTGGTGCACGGCGCCTTCGCCGATGCCTCCAGCTGGAGCCCGGTCGTCGAGCGCCTGGAGAGCGCCGGCTACAAGGTCGTCGCCCCCGCCAACCCGCTGCGGGGCCTGATCAGCGACTCGACCTACCTGGCCAGTGTGCTGAAGAGCATCGACGGCCCGATCGTGCTGGCGGGCCACTCCTACGGTGGCGCGGTGATCAGCGGGGCCGCCGCGGGCAACCGCAATGTCAGGGCGCTGGTCTACGTCGCGGCGTTCATGCCGGACGCGGGGGAGACCCTGGGCGCACTGTCCGCCCGCTTCGCGCCGAGCGACCTGGGCTCCGCGCAGCGCCCGGTGCCGTACCAGGACGGGTCGGGCAGCGGCGTGGACGTCTACATCCGCGACTCCGTCTTCCGCAAGGTCTTCGCCGCGGACCTCCCCGCGTCGACGACCCGGCTGATGGCCGCCGAGCAACGGCCGATCGCACTGCGGGCGTTCACCGACAAGTCGCCGGGCGCGGCGTGGCGGACCATCCCGTCGTGGGCCCTCGTCGCCTCCGGCGACCACGCCATCAACCCCGCGCTGGAACGCTTCGAGGCCAAGCGGGCGGGCTCGCACACCGTCGAGATCGACTCGTCGCACGTCGCGATGCTCTCCCACCCCGACGACGTGGCCCGGCTGATCCGCGAGGCCGCCGACAGCACCGCCTCCGGGTCCGACGGGCGTCCCGCGCTCGCCGACACCGGCCCCCGGGACAGGGTCCTCACCAGTGCGGGCGGCCTCGCGAGCATCGCGCTCGTCGCCGGCGCGGCCCTGGTGGCGGCGGTGCGGCGCTACCGCCGCTGATGCCCGGACCCCCGCGACACGCGGCGGCGCGGTGGAGGGATTCCTCCACCGCGCCGCCGCGTACGTTCCGCCCTGCCCGGCGCCGGCCGGCTTCCGGGCCGGCGCTACCGCCGTACCGCCGGCTCAGCGCAGCCGTACGGCGACGGCCGCCCGGTGGGCGTCGCCCACCGCGACGTCGGTGAGCCGCCAGCCCTCCGGGCCCGGCGCAGGGTCGGGGCCGGAGCCCACGTAGTCCTCGGACAGGTCCCGGGCCAGGCCCGTTCCCAGCCCCTTCAGGTACGCCTCCTTGCGCGCCCACGCCCGCGCGAAGGCCTCGCGGCGCTCCACCGGCGGCAGTGTGCCGAGTTCGGCCACCTCCGCCGGGTGCAGCGACTGCCACACGCCGTCGACGGCCTCCTCGCCGGGCAGCGCCTCCACGTCCACCCCCACAGGGGTCGCGGCGAAGGCCAGCAGCGTCACCTGCCGGGAGTGGGAGAGCGAGAAGTGCGGCGCGCCGCCCTCCACCGCCGGGCGTCCGTGCGGGCCGCCGCAGGACGGGCAGGTCTCCCGGATCAGCGGCACCGAGCCGGGCCGGGTCCCCAGGTAGGCCGCCAGCATCAGGCGCAGCGCCACGTGCGCGGTGACGTAGCTGGTGCGGTCGCGGTCGAAGTGGAAGCCCGTGGCCCGCTCGCGCTCCTCGCGGCTCAGCAGCCCGGGCGCCATGTGGACGGCGGCGGCCGCGTTCGCCGCCGTGTCCACCAGGCACAGCCGCGGCGGCTCACCGGGCCCCGGCGGGGTGAGCCGCGCCGGGGCCGCGGCCACCGCGAAGCGCTCCGGGACCAGGGTCACGACCGTGCCGCCGGGTCCGGGACGATCGCGAACGCCTCGACCTCCAGCAGCAGTTCCGGCCGGATCAGGGCGGCCACCTGTACCGCCGAGCTCGCCGGGGGCCGCTCGGTGTCGACGTACGCGTCGCGCGCCTCGCGCACCGCGGGCAGGAAGGCGACGTCGGTGACGAAGAAGGTCAGCTTGACCACGTCGCCCCAGCCCGCCCCGGCCGAGGCCAGGCAGCGGTCGAGGTTGGCGAAGACCTGACGCGCCTGCGCCGCCGGGTCGCCGGGCCCGACGAGCTCGCCGGCGGCGTCCACGGAGATCTGCCCCGAGACGGCGACGAACCGGCCCTCGCCCCAGACGACGTGGCTGTACCCCGTGCCCGGGACGACACCCTCCGGAGCGGCGACGTGGGTGAGGTGCGCCATGCGTTCCCCCTTGATGATCGACACCGCTCCATGCTCTCCCAGGGGGCCGATCCCGCGCCACAGCGGACGTCATGACCGGTGTCATGGGCGAAGGGTTCTCTGGGCATAAATCGTCATATGAGCGGAGACAGGAGGTTCCCCTCATGAGCCATGCCGAAACCTACGATCTGACCTTCCCCGTCTCGGGCGACACCGTGGTCGTCAAGCGCACCGAGCGCAAGGGCGCCGGGGGGCACCCCGTCTACAGCGACGACACCGGCATCGTCCAGGCCGAGATCAGCGACCGTGGAGAAGTCCGGATGCTGGCGACGGGCGGGCACCAGCGCCACGACGTCCCCTCGCGGGCGACGCCGCACTGAACGTCCCGCCGGCGGTTCGGGAAGGAGCGGCCGGACGGAAGGGCCGCCGGAGCCGCACCCGGGGTGCCGAGCCGGCACGCCGGTCCCCGGTCGCCGTCCGTGACCGCGCGGTCGGGTGGAGTGGCGAACCGCTCCCGCCGCCCGCCGTCCGGGTCCGACGGGCCGATGCGTCCGCCCCGTCGAAGAGCCCTTCCTCCGCCCGGGCCGGCGGGGACCGGCCGCGGGGACCGGCCGCGGGACCGGCCCCTCGGCGCAGGCGCACGGCGGCGGGGGGGGGAAACCCCACCCACACACCGCGCGGCGCGGAGC
>NZ_JBEZXR010000151.1:0-7274 GCF_040638135.1 Streptomyces sp. NPDC026673
AAGGGCGTGCTGGCCCGGCACGTCACCGTGCGCGGCACCGACCCGTCCACCGGCGCGCCCGTGGTCCAGGAGGTCTACGTCGACGCCGCCACCGGTATCGCGCTCTTCGAGTACGGCGGCCTGCCCACCTTCGCCGCGCCGGCTTCGGCCCGAGGCACCGCCGCCCACCGCAGCGGCACGTCCATGCGCGGCGGCACCTCGGCGCGGAACGGCGCGCCCGCCGCTCCCGCGAGCGGATCGACGGGCGTCATCGGCAGCGGGGTCCTCCTCCACGGCGCCACCGTCCCGCTGAACCTCACCAAGGACGCCGGCACCGGGCAGTACCTGCTGCGCGACACCGCGCACATGGCCGGCGGCAAGAGCCAGAACGTCATCCAGACCTGGGACGCCTCCAGCCTCTGGTACCAGGACGTGTCGGGCCAGTGGCCGGAGGGCGTGGTGCCGTTCGCGATGCCGACCACGAAGGCGCCGCAGGAGATGACCGACAGCGGGGCCGTGGACGCCCACTGGGCGGCCGGGAAGGTGTACGAGTTCTACCGCGGCACCTTCAAGCGCGACAGCCTCGACGGCAAGGGCATGGCCATCAACTCCCTCGTCGGCGTGACGGATTACGGCTCGCCGTTCGTCAACGCCTTCTGGGACCACACCAAGATGGTCTACGGCACGGGTGACGACGAGTACCGCTCCCTCGCCTCCGACCTGGACGTCGTCGGCCACGAGATGACCCACGGCGTCGTCGAGCACACCGCCGACCTCGTCTACGCCGGCCAGTCCGGCGCCATGAACGAGGCGCTCGCCGACTACTTCGGCAACGTCATCGACGTCACCGTCAACCGCACGTCCATGACCGACCCCGAGGCGAGCCTGATCGGCGGCGACCTCTGCCGGACCCGGGCGCCGAAGGACTGCGCCTTCCGCGACCTGAACGACGGCGCCACCACGAAGGGCTTCCTCGGACTGCCCCTCGGCGCGTCGTACGACAACGGCGGAGTGCACGTCAACTCCACGATCTTCAGCGGCGCGCTGTGGGACATCCGCGAGAGCCTGGGCGGCGAACTCGCCGACCAGATCGTCTACAAGGCGCTCACCTCCTACATCACGCCCCTCGACGGTTTCGACGAGGGCCGTGACGCGGTCCTCGCCGCCGCCAAGTCCCTGCACGTCAAGGGCGACCGCCTGGCCAAGGTCAAGAAGGCCTTCGACGCCCACGGCATCGTCCCCGGCTGGGAGAAGAACCTCGGCCTCGACAGCGACGTGCTGATGGGCAGGCTCGGCACCCTGATGTCGTACGTCGGCACCGGCAACAGCCCGAGCGCGGGCGGCGGCTGGTGGGCGGCGCCCAAGTCCAGCGCCGACGGCGCCGAGCCGTACGCGGTGTGGACCGGGCGTACCGACGGCAAGGGCAAGCCCCGCCGTATCTCCCCGGTCGACGGGCGTTCGCACCTCAGCCCCGTCACCGACGGCAAGCGCGTGGTCTGGGTGGCCGTCGGCGACGTCCCCGGTGACGACCCCTGGGTCCACACCTACGACATCCTTGCCGCGCCCGTGGGCGGCGGTCCCGTCAAGACGCTGTACAGCACCGGATCGCAGATCGGCGGCCTGAGCGTGGACGGCGACACGGTCGCCTGGTCCGACCGCGACGAGACGACCGGACTGCAGCGGGTCTCCTACCTCAAGGGCGGCGCCACCACCCCGCAGCAGGTCCCGGTCGGCCGGGACTACAACCAGACGGCCGAACCCGCCGTCAAGGACGGGCGCATCGCCTACATCCACGACGGCATGTTCGACGGCACCTACGGGATCGTCGTGGAGGTCTTCGACACCAGGACCGGCAAGACCACGGTGCTGGGCGCGCCCTCGCAGCCCGAGTGGATCAGCACGCCGGTGATCACCGCGGCCGGTGTGTACTGGCTCATCGACACCGACTACACCGACGACGCCTTCACCACCCTGCGCCGGGCGTCGCTCGACGGCTCGACCGTCACCGACGTCATCGCGGAGGACGGCCCGCGCCCCGTCCGGGCGTACGGCCTCACGGCGTCGGACACCGCGGTCACGCTGACCCTGTACTCCTCGTTCTCGCAGGTCTTCGACGACTACAACGACTCGCTGGCCAAGCTCTGGCAGTTCACCCCGCAGGGCGCCCCGCTGGGCCGGGTCTCCTGCAGCAAGGGCCAGCAGTCGAACGCCGCCGCCGGCACCGGCAGCCGCGTCCTGTGGATGGACACCACCACCACGGACACGGACCTGGTGACCCGGGCCCGTCCCGCGGGCACCTGCCGCTGAGCGGCCGCGACACCGCACCACCCCGACGGGGGCCCGGACCGGCGCACGCCGGACCGGTCCCCCGCCGGCCGTTCCGCGAGGCGTACGATCATCACGCGGGGCGCGGACGTACAGGGGTGGCAGGCTGCATGGATGTCTCATCGGGCGGTCCTTGGGCGGGGACGGGGCTGGACCCCCTGGGCGCACGGGTCCTGGAGTACCTGGTGGGCCACCCTTCCGCGGACGCCGCCGCGGTGGCCGGGGCGGTCGGCACGTCCGTCGGCGAGGCCGAACGCGCCCTGCGGGCCCTGGAGGACGAACTCCTGGTCATCCGCATCCCCGGCGGATCCCCGCGCTGGAAGGCCGGCCCGCCGCGCTCGTCCCTGGGTTCGCTGCTCGCCCGCCGGCGGAGCGAGCTGGCCCGCACGGAGCTGTTCATGGAGCAGCTCGACGAGCTCTACCGCTCCGCCGCGCACCCCGGCGCACCCGACCTGGTGGAGGTGCTGGAGCACGGCGACGAGGTCGCCGCCCGCTACGCGTACCTGCTGAAGGGCAGCCGGAGCGAGGTGCTGCACCTGGCCAAACCGCCCTACGTGACGGAGACCGCGGACGACTCGGGACACCGGGACCCGGACCGTACCGCCGTCGCCCCGGGGGTGCGGCTGCGCTCGGTGTACGAGGCGGACGGCTTCACCGACGAGGTGTCCCTGGAGACCGCGATCCGCGGCACCGCGGTGGGCGGTGAATTCCGCCTCGGCACACGGCTCCCCGTCAAGCTGGCCCTCTTCGACCGGACCGCCGCCCTCCTCCCGCTGCACGGCGACCGGCCCGCGGCGGGCTCCCTGGTGGTGTACTCCCCGGCCATGATCGAGGTGTGCGTGGCGCTCTTCGAGGGCATCTGGGAACGCGCGACGCCGGTCTCGCTGGAGAGCCGCCAGGACTGGCCCGCCGCGCGCCGCGAGCGCGAGGCGGTCGAGACCGACGAACGGACCCGCGAGATCCTCCATCTCATGGCGACGGGGATGAAGGACGACGCCATCGCCCGGGTGCTCGGCGTGAGTCGCCGGACGGTGCAGAAGCACGTCAGCGAGGTGGGCACCGCCCTCGGCGCCAGGACGCGGTTCCAGATCGCGCTGCTCGCCCGGGAACGCGGCTGGCTGGACGCCTGACCCGTCGTCCCGCCCGGCATGCCGGACATCGTGCCGGGACCGGGGTCCGTCGCGTGCGACCGGCTGGTCACCGTCCCGATGCACCCGCATGCCGCGGTGCGGGACGGTTCCGATCACCTCCGTCCGCGCGCGGCGCCGAGCTCGGGATCCGCCTCACGGCGTGCGGGCCCGACCCTGCCGGCAGCGATCACGACGCACCCCTGATCCGGCGCGCGTGACCGCCCGCCGCCCCCGCCCCTGCCCCGGGGCCGTGGACGGGCTCCGGGCCCCGGTGACGACACGGGGACACCCCCGTCCCCCATTCGGCCCAGGCCGCGTCAAGGTCCCGTCAAGCACCTCGTGGGCGGCGTCAGGAACCCGCTAACGGACCTCGTCAGGGGAACCGCGACGCGGTTCGCTACGGAGGCCGGTTTTTCGCCGGCGCCGCGGGCCCGACCGGGCACGCGGTACCCGTTCCCCATACGACTAACCGGGGTGCCTCCGCATGCCAGATCTGGCCTTCATCGTCCTCACCGTCGTCGTCTTCGCCGTGCTCGGCCTCGTGGCCAAGGGGGCGGAGCGGCTGTGAGCGTCGAAAACGTCGTCGGACTCGTCGTCGCCGTGGCCCTGGTCGGTTACCTGGTGCTGGCGCTGATCTACCCGGAGAAGTTCTAGTGAACGACACCCTCGCGGGCTGGCTCCAGATCCTCGCGCTCGTCGGCGCGCTGGCCCTGACCTACCGGCCGCTGGGCGACTACATGGCCCACACCCTCACCTCCGCCAAGCACCTGCGCGTCGAGCGCTTCGCGTACCGGCTCGGCGGGGTCGACGGCGACGCGGACCAGAAGTGGTCCGTCTACCTGCGGAGCGTGCTGGCCTTCTCGGCCGTCTCCGTCCTCTTCCTCTACGGCTTCATGCGGCTGCAGAACCACCTGCTGCTGTCCATAGGCATGCCGGCCGTGACGCCCGGCGTGTCCTTCAACACGGCCGCCTCCTTCGTCACCAACACCAACTGGCAGTCCTACTCGGGTGAGTCCACGATGGGCCACCTGGTGCAGATGTCCGGTCTCGCGGTGCAGAACTTCGTCTCCGCCTCCGTCGGCATCGCCATCGTCGCGGCCCTCATCCGGGGCTTCACCCGCAAGAAGACCGACCGCGTCGGCAACTTCTGGGTGGACCTCACGCGCATCGTCGTGCGCGTGATGCTCCCGCTGGCCTTCGTCTTCGCGATCGTCCTGGTCGCGGCCGGCGCCGTGCAGAACTTCCACGGTGTGGACTCCATCTCGACCCTCGTCGGGGACCACCAGAGCCTGACCGGCGGCCCGGTCGCCTCCCAGGAGGTCATCAAGGAGCTGGGCACCAACGGTGGTGGCTTCTACAACGCCAACTCCGCGCACCCCTTCGAGAACCCCAACGCCTTCACCAACTGGCTGGAGATCTACCTCCTGCTGGTGATCGCCACCTCCCTGCCGCGCACCTTCGGCCGCATGGTCGGCGACAACCGCCAGGGCTACGCGATCATCGCCGTGATGGGCGTCATCTGGGCGGCCTCGGTCGCGATCGTCACGGTCAACGAGTTGCACAGCGTGAGCAGCCAGGCCGGACACGTCGCGGGCGGCATGATGGAGGGCAAGGAGCAGCGCTTCGGCGTGTGGGCCTCCGCGCTCTTCGCGGTGTCGACCACCCTGACCTCCACCGGCGCGGTCAACTCCTTCCACGACTCGTTCTCGCCGATCGGCGGCGGGATGACGATCTTCAACATGATGCTCGGTGAGATCGCCCCCGGTGGTACCGGGTCCGGTCTCTACGGCATCCTCATCCTGGCGATCATCACGGTCTTCGTGGCCGGTCTGATGGTCGGCCGCACCCCGGAGTACCTGGGCAAGAAGCTCGGCGGCCGGGAGATGAAGTTCGCCTCCCTGTACATCCTCACCACCCCGGCGATCGTCCTGATCGGTTCCGGCCTCGCCATGGCGATGCCGGGCCAGCGCGCGGGCATGCTCAATACCGGTGCGCACGGCTTCTCCGAGGTGCTGTACGCCTTCACCTCGGCCGCCAACAACAACGGCTCGGCCTTCGCGGGTCTGACCGTCAACACCGACTGGTACAACACCGCGCTCGGCCTGGCCATGCTGTTCGGCCGCTTCCTGCCGATCGTGTTCGTCCTGGCGCTGGCCGGCTCCCTGGCCCAGCAGCAGCCGGTTCCGGCCACGGCGGGCACCCTGCCCACCTACCGGCCGCAGTTCGTCGGCCTGCTGACGGCAGTGATCCTGATCGTCGTCGGCCTCACCTACTTCCCGGCCCTGGCGCTGGGTCCGCTTGCGGAAGGTCTGTCCTGATGTCCCTGACCACCCTCGAACCCCCGGCCACGCCGGACGGAACCCCGACCGAGCCGCAGCAGCAGCACCGGGTCTCCGGCGGCATGCTGGACCCGAAGCAGCTGGTCACCTCGCTGCCGGACGCGGTCAAGAAGCTCGATCCCCGGGTGATGGTCAAGAACCCGGTCATGTTCGTGGTCGAGGTCGGCGCCGTTCTGACCACGCTCTCGGCGATCAAGGACCCGAGCATCTTCGCCTGGGTCATCACCGTGTGGCTCTGGCTGACCGTCGTCTTCGCCAACCTCTCCGAGGCCGTGGCCGAGGGCCGCGGCAAGGCTCAGGCCGAGACCCTGCGGCGGACGAAGACCCACACCGTCGCCCGTCGGCTGACCGACTGGCGACCGGGAGCCACCTCGTTCCGCGAGGAGGAGGCCGCGGCCTCCGACCTCAGGCTGGGCGACCACGTGGTCGTCGAGGCCGGGCAGATCATCCCCGGTGACGGTGATGTCGTCGAGGGTGTCGCCTCGGTCGACGAGTCGGCGATCACGGGTGAGTCGGCTCCGGTCATCCGGGAGTCCGGTGGCGACCGCAGCGCGGTGACGGGCGGCACGAAGGTGCTGTCGGACCGGATCGTCGTGCGCATCACCTCCAAGCCCGGTGAGACCTTCATCGACCGGATGATCGCCCTCGTGGAGGGTGCGGCCCGGCAGAAGACGCCCAACGAGATCGCGCTGAACATCCTGCTGGCCTCGCTGACCATCGTCTTCCTGCTGGCGGTGGTCACCCTGCAGCCGTTCGCGATCTACGCGGGCGCCGAGCAGAGCATCGTCATCCTCGCGGCGCTCGTCGTCGCGCTCATCCCGACGACCATCGGCGGACTGCTGTCGGCGATCGGCATCGCCGGCATGGACCGCCTGGTGCAGCGCAATGTGCTGGCCATGTCCGGCCGCGCCGTCGAGGCCGCGGGCGACGTCAACACGCTGCTGCTCGACAAGACCGGCACCATCACCTTCGGCAACCGCCAGGCGGCGGAGTTCCTGCCGGTCAAGGGCACGACCGCGGCCGAGCTGGCGAACGCGGCGCAGCTGTCCTCGCTGGCCGACGAGACGCCCGAGGGCCGTTCCATCGTCGTCCTGGCGAAGGAGAGGTACGGCCTGCGCGAGCGGCACGAGGGCGAGCTCGGCCACGCCGAGTTCGTGCCCTTCACCGCCCAGACCCGCATGAGCGGTGTGAACGTCGACGGCCGCCAGATCCGCAAGGGCGCCGCGTCCGCGGTGACCGCCTGGGTCACCCGCAACGGCGGCGAGGCCGGTGAGGAGGTGCAGTCGCTGGTCGACCGGATCTCGCAGTCGGGCGGTACGCCGCTGGTCGTCGCGGTCGAGGAGAACGGCACGGCCGCTGTCGTCGGCGTCATCCACCTGAAGGACGTCGTCAAGCACGGCATGCGTGAGCGGTTCGACGAGCTGCGGCGGATGGGCATCCGCACGGTCATGATCACGGGTGACAACCCGCTGACGGCCAAGGCGATCGCCGAGGAGGCGGG
>NZ_JBEZXR010000152.1:0-7237 GCF_040638135.1 Streptomyces sp. NPDC026673
CGTCGCAATCCACACCGAACCCGGAAGGCCCTCACCCGTTCAAGAGCCCCCAACGGTGATCGTCACCACTGTCCACAACCTCCCCGGACAGAACACCTAGTCCGCGCGCCGCCTCCCCGCCACCGAGCCGACCACTCCGACGAAGCCCGCGACCAGGGCCCCTCGCCACAGGCCGTCCCAGAGACTGCCGAAGAAGCCCTCCGAGGTGAGGATCTGACGCAGCACGACGTCGGTGACGAGCAGCATCCCCGCCGGCACCAGCGCCACGCGCCAGGGATGGGCGGCCGCCCAGCGGCGGATACGGCGGTCGGCGCGCGGGCCGCGGCCCGTCACGGCGCCGGCGCCGCCGACGAGGAAGAAGAGCATGAGCGCGACGGACACGGCGCCGCCGACGACGCCGAGCCCGAAGTCGCCGCTCAGGGCCGAGGCGGCGAGGGAGACCCCGCCGCCGATCGCGCCGACGGCGGCGGCCGGACGCCAGGGGCCGAGGGTGGCCGAGGCCACCGCGAGCTGCCGCTTCTCGGCGCCGGTCACGTCCCTGGATACATCGGTAGAACGCCTCATACCGCCACGGTCACCCGGTGCCGTCCCGGAAGCCATAGGGGATGACCCTGAGACGGCCCGGAACCGGAGTCAGGGGGAGCGCCCCGTCCGTCCGGCCCCGGGCCGCCCCGTCAGACCGGCGCGCCCTGCACCCTGACCGGCGTCACCCCCTCCTCGTTGTGCCGCTCGGCCCAGCCGAGCAGCGCCATGCCGCAGGCGTGGTCAAGGTGCCGCAGCCGGCGCAGGTCCAGCTCTATCGGCCGGTCGCGGGGCAGCGCCTCCAACTGGTCCAGCAGCTTGGGAAGCCGCAGGAAGGTGGCGTTGCCCAGGACCCGGACGACGATCGGGCCGTCGCCCGTGTCGTGGATCTCCACATGGGTCTTCGAGGTCTCCCACGCCGCCTTGACGACCGCCGTCAGCAGCCCGATGAGCACTCCCTCGAACATGTTGGCGGCCACGATCGCCGTCGCGGTCACCACGAGAACGACGGCCTCGCCCCGGTGCTCCCGCCACAGCGGCACGAGCTCCTTCACCGGTACGAGCTTCCAGCCCGCGTGCACCAGCACACCCGCCAGCGCGGCCACCGGGATGACTCCGAGCGCCCCGGGGAGCAGGGCGGCGAAGAGCAGCAGCCACACGCCGTGCAGCACACGTGCCGCCTTGGTACGGGCGCCCGCCTGCACGTTGGCGGCGCTGCGCACGATCACGGCGGTCATCGGCAGGGCCCCGAGCGCCCCGCAGACGGTGTTGCCCGCGCCCTGGGCGATGAGCTCCTTGTCGTACTCCGTGCGCGGCCCGTCGTGCAGCCGGTCCACCGCGGCGGCGCTGAACAGGCTCTCGGCGGAGGCGATCAGCGTGAAGGCCAGCACGGTGCCGATCATGGCCAGGCTCGCCAGCCCCGCGAACTGCTCGGCACCCGGCGGCTGGACGACGTCGAGCAGCCCCGCCACCTCCACGCGCTCGACCGGCAGGTCGAAGAGCACGGCCGCGCCCGTGGCCAGCCCGACCGCGGCCAGCTGCCCCGGCAGCAGACGTGCGGCCCGCGGGATGCGGGGCCACACCACGAGCACCACGATGGTGCCGCCGCCGACGGCGAGCGCGATGAGCGCCGTGGGCGAGGCGACGGTGCCCGTGACCAGTCCGGGTAATCCGGCGATCTTCGCCGGGCCGCCGGCGGGTGCCGCGGTGTCGGTGAGCGCGTACACCTGCCCGGCGATCAGCACGAGGCCGATGCCGGCCAGCATGCCCTGGACGACGGCGACGGAGATCGCCCGGAACCAGCGGCCCAGCCGGAGCAGGCCCATGACGAGCTGCAGCACGCCCGCGACGAGCACGAGCACGCCCAGCGCGGGCAGTCCGAACTCCTGGACCGCCTCGTAGACCAGGACGGTGAGTCCGGCGGCGGGGCCGGACACCTGGAGGCTGCTGCCGGGGAGTATCCCGGTCACGATGCCGCCCACGATGCCGGTGACCAGGCCGAGTTCGGCCGGCACCCCGGAGGCGACGGCGACGCCCACGCACAGCGGGAGGGCGACGAGGAAGACGACGAGCGAGGCGGTGACGTCGGCGCGCAGCGACTGCGGGCGGGGCAGTCGCGACACGGCGCGCGTGAGGCGGCTCACCGGGCGGGGGTGGGGGTGAGGGAACCGCGGGCAGGGTGGCCGGCGGTCGGCCGCCCGGCGGACGGGGGGAGGGGGGATGGGGGGATGAAGGTCTTCACGAGGGTGTCCTCCATTGCGCCCCGGCACCGGAACGGGCGGGGGCGTACGTGGTCGAGCGGTGTGGGGGGTCGTTCTCCGGACCGCGAGCGGCACGTTCGCTCAGCCGACGAGGCCGAAGCCGAAGCCCGAGCCGAAGCCCGAGCCGAAGCCCGAGCCGACGGCAGGGCGACGGCGACGGTGACGGCGACGGCCACGCGGACCGGGGCGGGGCCCGGGCCGTGGACGGCGACCGCGGTCAGGAAGGTGGAGCCGGCGGCAGGCCGGACCTCAGCAGCGGAACACCCTCAAGGTGACGGGCAGTTCCCCTGATCTGGCGAGGGGTATCGCCTGCCGGGCGGTCCGCGGCGCCGTCACGGCGGCGGACACGCGGGGGCCGTCCACCGGAGCCGTCTCATCGGATCCGGTGCCGCCCCGCGGTGCCGGGGCAGGGGCCGGGACGCTCACCGTCCCGGGCAGCACCAGGCGTATGCCGTTGCTCCCGCGCTGCCGTGCGAGGCAGTCGGGTTGCCCGGACTCCGCGCGCGCCGCCGTGCCGCCCGCGCCGCGGCCGGAGGCGGGAACGGGCTCGGCGGCGACGCAGCCTATGGCCGCGAAGAGGGAGAGCAGCAGCGCCGCCATGACGGCGACAGCACGCGCAACTCCCTTGGCCGATACCACAGGTGCCCCCGTTCCGATGCCTAGCCGCCCCTTATTTTGCGCAGACAGCCACTCCATTTTGCAAGCTCTTTAAGTAAACGGAGCGTAAATGATCCGTCACCCAAACGAATGGTTCCGCGGGTTCTTGACGCCCCGACACCCCCGAGAGCATTATTCACCACATGATGAATAAAGCCGAGGAGCCCCGGGAAACGGGCCCCGGATCCGCCGTGCACGCCTCCGGACTGACCGTCGCCCGCGGTGGCCGCACCGTCCTGGACGCTCTGGAGTTCACCGTCCCCCGCGGCGAGATCACCGGCCTGCTCGGCCCCAGCGGCTGCGGCAAGTCGACCCTCATGCGCGCCGTCGTCGGCACCCAGGCCAATGTCACCGGCACCCTCGACGTCCTCGGCCTGCCAGCCGGCCACCGCGCCCTGCGCCCCCGCATCGGCTACGTGACCCAGGCCGCCTCCGTCTACCTGGACCTGACCGTCCGGCAGAACCTCGAGTACTTCGCCGCGGTCCTCGGCGGCGACGCCCGCGACCACGTCGAACGCGCCATCGCCGACGTCGACCTGGCCACCCACGCCACCGCCCTCGCCGGCAACCTCTCCGGCGGGCAGCTGAACCGGGTCTCCCTGGCCGTCGCCCTGCTCGGCGAGCCCGAACTCCTCGTCCTGGACGAGCCCACCGTCGGTCTCGACCCCGTGCTCCGCCGCGACCTGTGGGAGCTCTTCCACCGCCTCGCCGCCGACCGGGGCGCCACCCTGCTCGTCTCGAGCCACGTCATGGACGAGGCCGAGCGCTGTCACCGGCTGCTCCTGATGCGCGAGGGCCGCATCCTCGCGCAGGGCACCCCCGACGCCCTGCGCGACCGCACCGGCGCCGCCACCGTCGAGGACGCCTTCCTCCGTCTCGTCGACGAGGCCGCGGGAAAGCTCCCCCACCAGGCCGAGGAGGCCGCCCGATGAGCACGCACCGCACCCTTGCCACCGCCCGCCGCGTGCTGCTGCAACTCCGCCACGACCCGCGCACCATCGCCCTGATGGTCGTCGTGCCCTGCGTCCTGCTCACGCTGCTGTCCTGGGTCTACGACGCCAGCCCGCGCACCTTCGACACCGTCGGCGCCTCGCTGCTGGGCATCTTCCCGCTCATCACGATGTTCCTGGTCACCTCGATCGCGACACTGCGCGAACGCACCTCCGGCACCCTGGAGCGCCTGCTGGCCATGCCGCTCGGCAAGGGCGACCTGCTGGCCGGCTACGCCCTCGCCTTCGGCGCCATCGCCGTCGTCCAGGCCGCCCTCGCCACCGGTCTCGCCGTCCTCGCCCTGGGACTGGACGTCACCGGCTCGGCCTGGCTGCTGCTCCTGGTCGCCCTCGCGGACGCCTGCCTGGGCACCGCCCTCGGGCTCTTCGTCAGCGCCTTCGCAGCCAGCGAGTTCCAGGCCGTCCAGTTCATGCCCGCCGTGCTGCTGCCGCAGATCCTGCTCTGTGGACTGCTCATGCCGCGCGGCCAGATGCAGCCGGTGCTGGAGGCCATCTCCAACGCGCTGCCCATGTCGTACGCCGTCGACGGCATGCAGGAGGTCCTCACCCACACCGGCGTCACCGGCGACTTCGTCCGCGACCTCGCCGTCGTCGCCGGCAGCGCGGCGCTCGCCCTCGCCCTCGGCGCGGCCACGCTCCGCCGCCGTACGGACTGATCCCCCACGGGTGACCGCACCGTGGACGGCACGGCCCGTGAGCCGTCCACGGTGCGAGGATGACCCCATGACGCAGAAAGTCGCGGTGCTCGGCACCGGCAAGATCGGAGAGGCCCTCCTCTCGGGCATGCTCCGCGCCGGCTGGAAGCCGGAGAACCTCCTGGTCACCGCCCGCCGCGCGGTCCGCGCGAAGGAGCTGCACGCCCGCTACGGCGTCGAGTCGGTCTCCAACGAGGAGGCGGCCAAGACCGCCGACACCCTCATCCTCGCCGTCAAACCGCAGGACATGTCCGCCCTCCTGGCGGAGCTCGCCCCGCACGTCGCCGCCGACCGGCTGATCATCAGCGCCGCGGCCGGCGTCCCGACCTCCTTCTTCGAGGAGCGCCTCGCCGACGGCATCGCGGTCGTCCGCGTCATGCCCAACACCCCGGTCCTGGTCGACGAGGGCATGTCGGTCATCTCCGCGGGCAGCCACGCCGGTGAGGAGCACCTGCTTCGCACCGAGGAGATCTTCCAGCCGGTCGGCAAGACCCTGCGCATCCCCGAGTACCAGCAGGACGCCGCCACCGCCCTCTCCGGCTCCGGACCCGCCTACTTCTACTTCCTCGTCGAGGCCATGACCGACGCCGGCATCCTCCTCGGCCTGCCGCGCGCCCAGGCACACGACCTGATCGTGCAGTCCGCGATCGGCGCCGCGGTGATGCTTCGCGACAGCGGCGAACACCCCGTCAAGCTCCGCGAGGCCGTCACCTCCCCCGCCGGCACCACCATCAACGCCATCCGGGAGCTGGAGAAGCACGGCGTCCGCCACGCCCTGATCGCCGCCCTGGAGGCCGCCCGCGACCGCAGCCGCGAACTGGCCTCCGGCAGCGGCTGACCGGCCGGCCCGGGCACCACCGCCGTCGGCGGCCGGGGCCAGTGGACCCCGGCGCCGTCCGCGTCCACCCGAAGGGCCCCTCCCGGGTGCCGGTGCGGAAAGGGGCCGTGACCATCGCGAGGGCCAGGGCGATGGCGGTCGCCGCTCCCGCCCCTTCCGCGCCCCGGGGCGGACCGGCGCTCACCCCGGAGGCAGCAGCCCGATCGCCCGGTAGGCGGCGTCGACCGTCGGCCGAGCGAGCGCCCGCGCCCGTTCGGCACCGTCCCGCAACACCCCGTCCACATAGCCGGGGTCCGCCACCAGCTCCGCGTGCCGTTCCCGGAGCGGCCGCAGCTCCTCGACCACCGCCTCGGCGGTGTCCTTCTTCAGCGCGCCGTACGAGTCGTAGCCCTCGGCGAGCTCCTGCGGGGCCCGGCCCGTGCACGCGGAGAGGACCTCCAGCAGATTCGCCACTCCGGGCCGCTCCTCGGGCTCGTACACCACGTCCCGCCCGCTGTCCGTGACCGCCCGCAGGAGCTTTCTGCGGACCACCTCCGGCTCGTCGAGGAGATAGACGATCCCCGGACCGGTGTCCTCCGACTTCCCCATCTTGGACGTCGGGTCCTGCAGGTTCATCACCCGCGCGGCCACCTGAGGGAGCACCGCCCGGGGCACGGTGAACACATGGCCGTACCGCTGGTTGAACCGGACCGCGAGATCCCGCGTCAACTCCACGTGCTGCGTCTGGTCGTCGCCGACCGGCACCTCGTCCGCCCCGTACGCGAGGATGTCCGCCGCCATCAGCACCGGATACGTCAGCAAGGACAGCCGTACGCTCCCGCCCCGCCGCTGCTCCCGGGCGGCCTTCTCCTTGTACTGGACCATCCGGCGCATCTCACCGTCGGTCGCGGTGCACTCCAGGAGGTACGCCAGCCGCGTGTGCTCGTCCACATGGCTCTGCACGAAGAGCGTGCAGACCCGCGGATCGAGGCCGGCCGCCAGCAGCAGCGTCGCCGCCTGCCGGCTGAGCCGCCGTACCCGCGCCGGATCGTGCTCCACCGTGAGCGCGTGCAGGTCCACGACGCAGAACAGCGACTCGGCCCGGTGCTGGTCCACAGCCGCCCACTGCCGCACGGCACCCAGGTAGTTGCCCAGGGTCAGATGCCCCGTCGGCTTGATCCCGCTGAAGACCCTTGTCATCGGTGTTCCTCCCGGCTGTGGGGCCGCCGCCGTCGGCGGGCCGGAGGAGAAACACACACGGCCGCCGAGGCGGCGGCCGTTGGGTGCATGCGCTGAGCGTCGGCCGCCGTCAGGCGGCCCACCACAGGTACGTGCGCGCATGCTTGGTCATGCCCCGACGCTAACGCGGAAACCGGTTGCGGGCCACAGGTTTGAAGCACCGTGGAGCGTGGTGTAGTGTTCTCTAGCTGCCTCGGACGGGTCACCTTCCGGAGGCGGCCACTCAAGCCGCCCGGCGGCACACCACTACTGCACGACTTCCCCACGGGGACGATTTCGGCGTGCCGAAATCCGAACCAAATGGCTCGATTATGAGTCGCCGGGGAAATCCTCTAAAGTGGTGGACACGCCGGAAGGCGCGAAACAAAACCCCGCTGACTGGGGATCAGGACGGAAACGGTCTGATAGAGTCGGAAAAGCCGAAAAGCGAAAGCCGGACGGCAAACCCCCTCCAGAGGGTGGCAGAGAAGGAAATCGGATCTGCTAAGCTGGAGACAACGAAGGGAAAGCCCGGAGGGGCCGGTGAAACGGTCTCGA
>NZ_JBEZXR010000153.1:0-6619 GCF_040638135.1 Streptomyces sp. NPDC026673
CACGGGCAGGTCACTCCGCACCACTGAATCCGCCGGAACGCGCGTACTCATATACCCCAGCATCCCCCCACACCCCCCAAGCTGCGAATCAAACACCCGGCCGATGACCACCGCCGCCCGCCCCCGCGGCCGCACCGACGGTGACCGGCGCCCCGAGCGGCCGCCCGGACCCGCGCCCGGACGGACCGAGGCCCGCCCCCCGCCGACGGGCGGGAAACGGGCCTCGCATCGCGCACGAAGGTCAGGCGGGCGCACCGGCGAGCTTGGGGTTCGCCCCGTACTCGTTGTCGGCGGGCTGGCCCTCGGTGCAGAAGAAGACCAGCAGGACGATGGCGCCGAGCAAGGGGACGAAGCCGATCAGGACCCACCATCCCGTGCGCCCGGTGTCGTGCAGCCGGCGGACGGCCACACCGAGCGAGGGAAGGAGCACGGCGAGCGCGTAGATCGACTGGAGCAGGGTGAAGTCGATCGCGCGTCCGATGAGCAGCAGCACGATGCTGATCACCACGTTGAAGAGGGTGAACATCCAGTATTCGGTGCGGCGCGCACGCCCGTCGAACACGGCGTACTTCTTGAGCACGTCCACGTACCAGTGCATGTGGTGCCCCCCAATGCCATGGCCGGAAACCCGCCCGATACGGCCGGGCAGGCGGAATGTACGATTTTGTAGTGCGCAGGTCAAGACAAGCCGCGGTAAAAGCCTCGATTCACTTCACATGCCCCGGGACGTAGCGACCTTGATGGGGGGTCCGCAGCCATACCCGGCCGCGTTCGGGGTAGACGCGGGCCGAACGGTCGGACCCGCCGGCCGGCTGCACACCACCGCGGAGGTCCTCCGATGTCCCCCGAGCCCCGACCGGGTCGGCCCACGACGTCCATGACGTTCGACCAGATGCTGGAGCGGGTGCGGTACGACGGCGTCCACCCCACCCGGGAGCGGGCCGAGGAAGCCGTGCGCGCGGTGCTCGCCGCACTGGGCCGCCGACTCTTCGGCGACGAGCGCGTGGCGCTGGCCGCGTGCCTGCCCGTCGAGGCGGCCCTCGTCTTCACCGCCGAGATCCCGGACATCCGGCCCCTCGCCTGCACCGCCTTCGTCGACGACCTGGCCGCCCGCACCGGCGGCACCATCGCCACCGCGCGGTGGGACGCCTGCACCGTGCTCGCCGTCGTCGCCCGGCTCGCGGGACACGACCTGATCACGCGCGTCCTCGACCAGCTCCCCGGCGGATACGCGCCTTTGTTCGGCCGCGCCGATCTCGTCGAGGCCGCCTGAGGGTTGGGGACGTCCCGGGTCTCACCGCTCCCGCGGAGAGGTGTACGCGCCCGTCGGGTCCTGGTCCGGGGCGCGCCGCGCCCCACCGGATGCCACGATCCTCGACGTGGCCCGCGCCGTACGGCGGCGGCGCCGGGTCAGCAGCCGGGCGACGGCCAGCGCGGCCACGGCCGCGGCGGCGAGCACGGGAAGCGCGACCAGCCCGGCCCGGTGGAGCAGTTCCGTCGCGGCGGCACCCGCGAAGTAGCCGAGGACCACGTTGCCGACACCCCAGACCAGCGACGCGGCACTGCTGTAGGCGACGAATCGCCGGTACGGCATGCGGGAGACACCCGCGACGAAGGGCAGGAAGGTACGGACGAATCCGATGAACCGTCCGGTGAACACCGCCGCCCCACCGTGGCGGATCAGGAAGTTCTGCGCCCGCCCGATACGGCTGTCGGGCCGGATGCGGTGCAGCCAGGTACCCGGATGCCGTTCGCAGTGCCGGCCCAGCGCGTAGCCGAGGTTGTCGCCGGCGATGCCGCCGGTGACGACGGCGGCGGCGAGGATCAGGGGATTCAGGTCCCCCCGGCCCGCGATCGCGGACGCCAGGAGGATGACCGTCTCGCCGGGCAGCAGCAGGCCGACGAACGCGCTGGTCTCCCCCGCCGTCACGGCGAACACGACGACGTACGACCACCATCCGGCCGCTTCGATCAGGCCGTCCAGATGCATGGCCGTCAGCCCGCCCGCCGCAGCGGCACGGCATCGGGCGCGGCCCATGGCTCCGCCACGCCGTCACGGGAGGGGGATGGCAGGCCGGCCCCGCGGCGTCGCGCGCGCGCCCCGTGGGCGAGAGGTCCCGCCGTGAACCAGGCGAGCACCGGCACCCCCACGGCCAGCAGCGCGCCGACCCCGGGCTGCTCCGCGGTCACCACCGCGGACGTGACCGACGCCAGGGCGATCGCCGTCGCGAGGAGCCGGGCCCACGCGGCCGGCACGGCGGCGGCGACCGCCGGCACCAGCAGCAGGTACCAGCTCGCCCACGCACCGGGCAGCGCGAGGTAGTCCGCCAGGTAGTCACGGGCGAGCGGCGCCCCGCGCACCGGCACACCCACCATCGAGACGGTCACGGCCAGGCCGGCCGCGGTGGACAGCAGCAGGGCGATGGCGATGCGCACGTAGACCGCGGGGTGCCGGCGGGCCAGCCAGAACAGGGCCACCGCCATCAGGGGCCAGGGAGCGCCGGCGTGGATCCACTCGAGTACGTGCGTCGCGTCCTGCCCCAGCACCGCCCAACCGTCTCTCGGGGATGGGTTCACGACGGCCTCCTGATCAGCCGGATGCGCGTCGCTGCGGCGGCGCTTCGACATCGTCTTCCGAACAGGGAAACCGGACCAAGCTCTCCGGTTATTTCCGTCGTGACGCACATAACACGGTGGAGACCGGCGGTGAAGGCACCACGGCGGGCGGCGCCGCGACGGCGGGGACCCGCGGGCGCGACGGAGCGGGCCCCGGTCGACTGCCGCACGCCGCCGTCAGTCGCCTTCCCGGATGTCACGACCCGGCGCCTTCAACCCCTTCGCCTCGGCGTTCCCCAGCAGGGCCCGTTGCGTCTGCAGGGGGGTCGGCGCGGCCGGCAGCGGACCGGCGTGGCCCGGCCGGCAGGCCTCCAGCAGAAACGCGACCAGACGCCGCCAGGCATGCGGGGCGGCGTCCCGGGTCACCTCGATCACGCCGGCGTTGGCCATCAGGAACAGGAGAATGTCCTCCGGAACGAAGTCCTCGCGCAGGGCCCCGGCCTCCTGGGCCCGCCGGACGAGTTCGGACACGGCGCGGTTCTGGCGCTCGCAGGAGGTCGCCGCCACCTGCGAGGTCGGCAGTCGCAGGACGAGGAGGTCACCCAGTCCCCGGTCGGCCGCCATGGCGGCGCACAGCCGCTCGACGAAGGTGCTGAACCCCACCCAGGCGTCCTCGCAGCGCAGGGCCTCTTCGGCGATCGCCCCGACTGTCGTCAGCTCTTCGGCGAAAGCGGCCTCGACCAGTTCCTCGCGCGTGGGGAACCGCCGGTACAGCGTGCCCGCCCCGACGCCGGCGCGCTCCGCGACCTCGTCCAACGGCGCGTCCAGTCCCCGCTCCTCGAAGATCTGGCGGGCGGCCTGCACGATCCGCTGCCTGTTGCGCACGGCATCCGCCCGCAGTCCCCGCTCGGCGGTTCGAGGGCTCTCCGTCGCTGCCATGCGCCCAGCCTACCAACCGGAGAGCCGTCTCCGATTGGATCGCGGACCGGACCGCGCCGGCTGCCCGTCGCCGGCCCGCTCCCGGCCATCCCCCGGGGGGGGGCGGTCGGCGCTGGTGGATCTCGACGAGCCGCGGGACCCTCCGCGCAGTGCGTCCGCAGGTCGCAGCCGTGCGCGAGGTCCAGGACGCCGCCGCCGGCGATGTCCGGGTAGTCGCCCTCGGGGACGCCGAGGAGTTGAACTCCTGCAGCGCACGGTACTTGGTGTGGTCGCGGACCACGAAGGTCACGGGGACCCGGTAGCGGGCCGCGGTCCAGAGCGCCGACGTCGTGTACCGCATGACCCCGTCGCCGATCAGGGCGGCGACGGGGAGTGGAAGTGCCGCAGGGAATCGGCACATCGATGTCATGGCGGCCGCGCTCTTCGCCATCCGGTCGCGGCGCCGGAATACGGACAGCACGAAAAGGCGAATTCCGCCCCGCACCATCGAATGCCGGAAGGTCCTCTCCCGCACACCAGAACCGCCGCCGGTGAATTCCCTTCGACGATAAGCAGAGGCCGCCGGCCGTGCATCGCGGCCACCTCGGCAACAGGTAGTTGTCACGTCAAGTACATCGCCAAAGCCCTGTCCTGTCAAGCCCGATCGAGACCCTTCCCCTGGGACTAGGGAGACGGAACACGTCGGACGCCACCTCAGATCGCCTGCGACGCGCGGACGGAAATTCCGCTCCCCGGCGAATCCCCTTCACCATGCGGCGGTTCGCCCGGCATTCCGGATCCTGTGACCTTCCCCACCTCACGCCGGTGGAATACGCGGAACAGAACCTCCAGTTGTTGGGATTCGTTCGATCACAACCCAGCCGGAGGCAGGAATGAATGGCCCACTCTCCTCGTCGGACCGCAGCGCGACCGAAAGGGACGGCGCCCGGATCGTCGTACCACTGTGGCGGGCCCCGCTCGCGGGACACGGCACCGTCGCCGAGCCGCATCCGTTCACCAAGGGTGACCGCCAGGGATTCCGGGGCCGGCGATGAGCGCCATCACGCCCTACACCCACCGCGCCCGCCACCTGGCGTACGACGCCGTCTCCTGCCGTTCGTCGCACACCCCGCGGCCGGGTTTCGCCGGGTCCGTCGCCCGGAGCGGCATCGTCGTGGCCGCCGTCATCGGCTACTTCGGCGTCCGCGGGCTGACCGACAGTTCCCAGGCCGCGGCGCTGCGGAACGCGGCCTGGATCCAGGCCGCCGAGCGGAGCCTGCACCTGGACTGGGAATCCCCGCTGCAGGGCCTGGTCGTCGACGACCACACCGTCACGCGGATCCTCAACTGGGTCTACATCTTCGGCCACTGGCCGGTCATCGCACTCACCCTGCTCTGGCTGCTCTCCCGGCACCCGGAGGTGTACACGAGGGCGGCCGGCGCGATGCTGTTCTCGGGCGCGGCGGGACTCGTCGTGTTCGCCGCGTTCCCGGTGGCGCCGCCCCGGCTGGCCGCGTCGGGAATGACGGACACCGTCACCCAGCAGTCCCACGCCTACCGGGTGCTGCAGCCACCCGCCTTCACCAACCAGTACGCGGCGATGCCGAGCCTGCACGTCGGCTGGAACCTTCTCATGACGCTGGCCATCCTGGCCGCCACACGGAAGGTCTGGCTCCGCGTCCTCGCCGTCGCGCTCACGGTGTCCATGGACGCCACCGTCGTCCTGACCGCCAACCACTACGTGCTGGACGCCCTCGCGGGCGCGGTCCTGGCCCACCTCGGCTGGTACGCGGCCCGGCACCTCCGGCCCCGGGCCCGACACGGGGCGATCGCCGCGTCAGGCCCACGGACATGAACCGGCCCGTCCGGGGCGGACCGGGGACCTCACGGCACGCGCGCGGTCCACTCCGGGGAGCCGAACTTCGCGGCGACGAGTTCCTCGGCGCGAGCGAGCTCCTCGTCCGTGATGCCGCCGTCGGTGAGGCCGTAACGCGAACGGAAGGACTCGATCATGCGGTCGATGACCGCCTCACGCGGGAGCCCGGTCTGGCGGCGCAGCGGGTCGACGCGCTTCTTCGCGCTGCGGGTCCCCTTGTCGGACATCTTCTCGCGGCCGATGCGCAGCACTTGAAGCATCTTGTCGGCGTCGATGTCGTAGGACATCGTCACGTGGTGGAGGACCGCCCCCACCCCGCCGTCGGGCGCGATCATCCGCTTCTGCGCGGCGCCGGCGATCTTGCCGGCTTCGGTGGCGATGTCGTTGAGGGGCTGGTACCAGGCCTTGATGCCCATGTCGCCGAGGGCGTCCAGCACCCAGTCGTCGAGGTATGCGTAGGAGTCGGCGAACGACAGCCCCGACACCAGGGAGGCCGGCACCGAAAGGGAGTACGTGATGGTGTTCCCGGGCTCCACGAACATCGCCCCGCCGCCGGAGATGCGCCGCACGACGGTCATGCCGTGGCGCGCGGCGTTCTCGGCGTCGACCTCGTTGACCAGCGACTGGAAGCTGCCGATGACCACCGCGGGGGCGCCCCACTCCCAGACGCGCAGGGTCGGCGGGCGGCGGCCGGCCGCGACCTCGGCGGTGAGGACCTCGTCCAGCGCCATGTGCAGCGCCGGGGACTGCGGTGCGGTGTGGATCAGCTGCCAGTCGTAATCGGTCCAGTCCGTGGCCTGGGCGAGGGCCCGGCGTACGGCGACGGCAATCCCTTCGGCCGTCAGGCCGTACATGACCGTCCCCTCGGGCAGGGCCGCCTCGATCCGTGCCGTGAGGCCGGCCGCGTCGGTGTCGGCCGGCGCCCCCTCCAGGGCCCGGTCGATGGCGGCGATCGCCTCGTCCGGTTCTAGGAAGAAGTCGCCTGCGACGCGAACATTGCGGAGCGTCCCGTCGTGGTCGTCGAGGTCCACGACCACGAGCTTCCCACCGGGCACCTTGTACTCACCGTGCATGCCGATCACAACGCGCCCCGGCCCCCTCTTTACTCCCCCGGCCTTCGCTCCGGCGTGACCCGGTTGTCGCGTGCGGGTGCGTTGTGGTTGCGGTGGGGGGATTCCCCGCCCTCCCGCCCGATTGCCCGGCGCGGTCAGGCACCGCGCCGCTGCGTGTGTGGTGGGCCGGGGTCGGGGCCTCCGGGGCTGGGCATTC
>NZ_JBEZXR010000154.1:0-6525 GCF_040638135.1 Streptomyces sp. NPDC026673
CCGGCCTGCCCCTGCCCCGCCTCCCCGCCGGCCCCCGCTTTCCCGGCCCCGCGGGGGGGGGGTTCGGGGGGCCCGCGCCGGGGCCGGGCACCGCCGGCCGGCGATCCGGGCCCCGGGCCGCACGGCGTTGCGGCGCCGAACAGCGACGCGGGTGGCCGGGGCGCCGGCGGGTCAGTGCACCACGGCCGGCACGACGGCGTCGTCCTCGACGCCGCCGGGGCCGGAGGCGACCGTCGTGGAACCGGGGCGTCCGACGTTGACGAAGGTGACGGCGATGAGCGCGGCGAGGACTTCGACGCCGACCGCCCACCAGGTCGCGCGCGCGTACCCGTGCACCAGGCCCTGCGCGTGCAGCAGTTTCCCGTTGCCCGCGACCGCGCTGTGTCCCGCGAGGTAGGCGGTGGTCGCCGACGCGGCGACGGTGTTCAGCAGTGCGGTGCCGATGGCGCCGCCCACCTGCTGTGAGGTGTTGACCATCGCCGAGGCGACACCCGCGTCCTGGACCTCGACGCCGTACGTGGCCAGCGACAGGGCGGGCATGAAGGCGGCGCCCATGCCGATGCCCGCCAGCGCCAGTCCGGGTCCGGACAGGGCCCAGTAGGAGGAGTCGACGTCCAACTGCGTGAGCAGCAGCAGGCCGACGCCGGTGACGGCGAAACCGGGAGCCATGATCATGCGGGCGGGCAGTCGCGTGGCCAGTCGGGCGCCGATCTGGGTGGAGCCGACGACGAAGCCGAGGACCATGGGCAGGAAGGCGAAGCCGGTCCTAATCGCGGAGTACCCCTGGACGACCTGCAGGTAGTACGTCATGAACAGGAACACGCCGAACATGCCGATGATGGCCAGGCCCAGCGACAGATAGATGCCGCCGCGGGTGCGGTGGGCAATCACGCGCAGCGGCAGCAGCGGTGCCTTCACCTTGGATTCGACGAGCACGAAGGCGAGGAGCAGCACGCCGGAGCCGATGAACAGGCCGATCGTCGAGCCGTCGGACCAGCCGTTGGTCTCGGCGCGGGTGAAGCCGTACACCAGCGCGACCAGGCCGAGGGTGGAGAGCACGACGCCGGGAAGGTCCAGCGGCGAGTGGTTGCGGCCGCCCCGCGGCTCGCGGATGACGAAGTGGGCGCCCAGCGCCGCGATGATCGCGAAGGGGATGTTGACGAAGAACGTCCAGCGCCAGTTGAGGTACTCCGTCAGCACGCCGCCCAGCAGCAGACCGACCGCGCCGCCGCCGCCGGCGATCGCGCCGTAGATGCCGAACGCCTTCGCCCGCTCATTGGCGTCCGTGAAGAGGACCGCGAGCAGGGACAACGCCGCCGGCGCGAGCAGTGCGCCGAAGACGCCTTGCGCCGCGCGGGCGCCGAGCAGCAGCGCCTCGCCGGTGGCGGCGCCGCCCAGCGCCGAGGCCAGCGCGAAGCCGGACAGGCCGAGGACGAAGGTCCGCTTGCGGCCCCAGAGGTCGGAGACCCGGCCGCCGAAGAGAAGGAGGCCGCCGAACGCCAGCGCATAGGCCGTGATGACCCACTGCTTGTTGGCTTCGGAGATGCCGAGGGCCTGCTGGGCGCTCGGCAGGGCGATGTTCACGATGGTCGCGTCCAGCACCACCATCAACTGGGCGAGAGAGAGGAAGACCAGGGCCTTCCAGCGCCTGGGGTCGGATGTGACGTGATCGGCTGTATGAGACATAGCGGTATCCACCTAGGCGTGCGGGGGCGCACGGAAGAGATGTGTGAGGAGGGGGTGTGTGCGGGTGTCCGGACTTGGCGAGCTCTCACCGGCCGGCTGACGACACCTGTTCGTTCCGGTGCCGCCGCGGGCTCTGGCGAGCCGGCAAGGGCTCGGCGCGTGCGCGGGTGGGCAGGCGCAGGCCGTTGACGAGCAACTGCAAGCGGCGGTGCACGTCCGCGTCGTGGTGATCCGCGTCGTGGTGATCCGTACCGGGCAAGGGGCGCGCGAGCAGGGACATCGCGGCCGGCACATCGTGGAGGCCGACATCGGCACGGATCCGGCCGTCCCGTCGGGCGTCCTCCACGAGCCTGCCGACCGCGGCCTCCACGCGTCCGTACTGTGCGGACAGTTCCGTGGACAACTGCTCACCCTTGCCCAGCAGTAGTCCGCACAGCGCTCCGAGCCGCTCGTCCACCGCTTCGTGCAGAAAGCGCTCCAGGGCGGCGAAGGGGTCGGTGGTCTCCACCGCGGCCTGTTCCACCTGGCCGCCCATGCGGCGAGCGGCGTTCAGCAGTACGGCGTGCAGCAGGGACCGCCGCCCGCGGAAGTGCCGGTAGAGCGTGGCGTTTGCGACTCCGGCGCGCCGAGCGATCTCGTCGAAGGGAGCCGCGGGGCCCCTCTCCACGAACACCTCCCGGGCCGCCGCCACGATCCGCTCGCGGTTGCGTACGGCATCCGCTCGGCTCCGCGGACCGCCACGCTGGGCCGGCCCGGCTTTGCCGACGCGGCCCGCGGTCGCGACGGTTGACGACTCGGTCATACGACACCTCATGCGGCCGCGTGCGGCGACAGGTGTTCGTCCGCACGCCCACGGAAAGGCGTCGGGCCGGACCGGGCCGGGTCACGCGGTGGCGCTTGCATGCGCCATCCGATGGTGAACGCGTGCCGCGCGGCGCTGCCGTACCGAGGGGCGGCGGATCCCGTGAGGACCACGGTGTCTTCTGTGGGCTGCATGGGTCTCCAGGGTCGGGTCGCACACATCGGAGCGTTGCTCCGTTTCATGGAAACGGAGCAACGCTCCGGCATGCCTCACAATATACGGAGCACCGCTCCGATAGTCAAAAGGGCACCGAGCGGCGGCTTCGCCGGATCCCGTCGGATACCACCCGCCGCCTCCGGCGAGCGGCAGGTCCCAATCCGGCGACCGCGGCGTATCCGCTGCACCAGGTCCGGGATGCGTCCGCCGCCGGCCCCTGCGCGACGACCGCACCTCGCGGCACGGAACGAGAAGGCACCGATCCGGGCACGTCAGCGCCGGCGACGCCGAACGCACTCACGCCTGGCAAAAAGCACCGGCCATCGGCGGGGCAGCCGCCCGTGCCGACGACCGTGAGCCTCACTCATTCGCCGCGCGCGCCGTCGGCCATCTCGCGGAGCAGGTCCATGTGGCCGACATGACGAGCCGTCTCCTGGATGACGTGGCCGAGCAGCCATCGCACGGTGTACTCCTCGCCGCCGACGCTCCGCGTCGCCCGGTCGCCGGCGGCCTTGCCGGCCAGCGCCTGCTCCGACCGGGACCACTCGGCCCGGTAGGCGGCGACGATGCCCGCCGGGGTGTCGCTCCCGTGCAGGTGCCAGTCCGCGTTGACGTCGCCCTCCTCCCACAGGGACGGCAGGTCCGATCCGCCACCGACGATCGACATCCAGAAGCGCTCGACCGCCGTGAGGTGCTTGACCACTCCGGCCAGGCTCATGAACGGCGACGTCGGAAGCGGGGTGGCCGCCGCCTGGCCGGTGCCGAGGCCGGCGATCTTGTTGACAACGGTGATACGCAGGAAGGAAAGGAACTCCCACTGCAGACGGAGTTCGTCATCGGCACACGTGGACGGCCAGGAGCGCTCCAGCGAACCGGCCACCGGACTTGCCTTCGGCATGCGGGCAGTCTAGGCGCGTCAGGAGCCGGATTGGCGTTGTCGCCGGAGCGGCCCATCACGCCTCTCCGCGCGGCCTCGTGGACAAGCCGCCTGCCGGCCGAGGCGTCGCGGACCAGTCGTCAGCGGCCGCGCCCCCCGGTCCCGCGTGAGGTCGTGGAGAGCAGGCGAGCGGCCAGATCGGATGCTTCCGACGCCTTCTCCGCCGCCCAGGCGAGTCCCAGGGCGAGGGAGACGACTTCGCCGAGCGACACGTCCGCGCGCACGCCGCCGTCCTTCTGCGCCCGCTCCAGCAGCAGGCCCCCGGCGACCTTCATCTGGGCGCAGGACGTGTGCAGGCGGGATTCGTCGTCGGCCAGGGCGTCCCTGATGGATTCCGGCAGTCCTTGATAGGTGGCGGCCCCCGCGGCCATTTCCCGCAGCCACGTCAGGAAGGCCTCGCCAGAGTCCGGGGACGCGAGCAGGTCGTCGGCCCGCGCGCACAGCGTGGCGAAGTTGGACTCGAGGAGAGCCTCGAGCAGGGCCTCACGATTGGGAAAGTGGCGATAGAGCGTGCCGATGCCCACGCCGGCGCGCCGGGCGATCTCGCGCAAGGAGGCGTCCGTGCCATGCTCGGCGATGGCCTCTCTCGCGACCGCCAAGAGCAGGTCACGGTTGCGGAGCGCGTCCGCGCGGTTTGCCTGCGGCAAGATCAACACCTCGCTGGGAGCGGAGCGGCACCTCGGCTTGACGACCGGAGCGGCGCTCCGTATGTTCGGAGCCATTCGCATCGTACCGGAGCGCCGCTCCGATGACGACAACCCGAAGGAGGGCGATGGCCGCGCAAGCCAGGACCGCGCCGGTCACGGGAGCGAGCATCGAGCGGAACTCCTCCCCCGCCGGCCGACACGCGGACATCACGGCGCCCCACGAGCGGCACCGGGCGCACACGGACGTCGACACCCCGCCGGCCAGGGACTCAACCGAAATCAGCGCGTATCGCGGCCGGCGCCGACGCCGCACCCCCTGAAGCCCGCCCGCCACGCGCCGCCAGGACGCAAGAGCGCCGGGGAAGTCGGCGCGCCGAAACCCTCACGCATCGGGAAATCCTCCCGGCGTTTTCACAGAGTATGACTTGAAGCTTCAACCCCAGTCGACCGAACCCCACCACTCGGAAGCTCAGAGAGGCACCATCCATGACCCCGCATGATGCCCCGCAGACGTCCGCCTCGACCCCGCCGCCCGGACAGGGAGCCGACCGGCAGCACGCCGACGGCGCCGTCCCGGAGCCGCCCACCGCTCGACTCGCCCGGACCGACCGACGTACCGCGCCCCGGCAGTCGCTGTGCGCGAATCCCGACTGGCCGGTCGACGGGCCGCGTTGGGCCCCCGAGGTGCCGGGCGGCCTGGCCGCCTGACGGAGACCTCGAGCTCGTACCGGCCGTGGGCGCGACAGCCCTTGCCTTGACGGGACCGGGCCCGGCCATACCGCCTCGCAACCGACCGCCGGCTGCCCGGCGTACGGAGCCACCGGATCCGACTTCTCCCATCCGCCGCCCGCCATCCGCCATCCGCCATCCGCCATCCGCCAGAAGGACACAGCATGCGCGCCCTCATCCTGACCCGCTCGGGGGAAGCCGACGGCTTCACGGTGGAGCACCTCCCCGATCCGCAACCCGCCCCCGGCCAGATCCGCATCAAGATGACGGGAGCAGCCGTCAATCCGGTCGATCTGCACGTCCTCGACGCTTGGGCCGGCAGTACGGCGGGAGCCGTTCCGGCCCGGCGTACGGGGTTGGGCATGGACGTGGCCGGAGTCGTCGACATGGTGGGACCCGGCGTACGGGACTTCCGGCCCGGAATACCCGTCGCGGCCCTGCACGTCCCCCACGCGCCGCACGCCGTCGCCGGGGCGGCGGCCGAGTACGTGATCGTCCCCGCCGCGCACGCCGCGGCGGTTCCCCCCGGCGTCGACCTGCTCGACGCCGCCACGGTCCCGCTCAACTCCCTGACGGCGGCCCAACTGCTCGGTCCCCTCGGCCCTGGTCACGGTCGGCGGCTCCTGGTCACCGGTGCGGCCGGGGGCGTCGGCGGGTACGCGGTCGGCCTGGCGGCGCGCACCGGCTGGGCCGTCACCGGTCTGGCCCGCGCATCCGACGCGGAGTTCCTGGGCCGCGCCGGAGCGGCGGCCACGATCACACACCTGGAGCAGGCAACCGGCTTCGACGCGGTACTGGACGCCGCCCTCCTCAACTCCGCGGCCCTACGCGCCGTTCGCGACCACGGAACATACGTGGGGGTCTTTCCCGGCCTCGAACCCGATGCCGAACGTGGCATCACGATCACCACAGGCGTCGTCACGCCCGACGGCCCGCAACTAAGCGGCATGCTGGAGTTGACGGCACAGGGTGTGCTGGAGGCCCGCAGGGCCGGCACCGTGCCGCTGGAGCAGGCCGCGCGCGCCTACCAGGCGCTCCGCGGCGGCGGCGGACGCGGCAGATGGGTGCTGACGCCCTGAGCCCCTGATTCCCTGAGCCCGTGGCACCAGGCGCGCCGGCAGGCGTCGGCGTACCGGGTCGGCCCGTCACCGCCTGCCGCACGCAACGTGGCGGCGCTCGACAACCGGCCATCGGCCATCCGCCGCCACAGACCGTCGTCGCCGCCGCGACAAGGCCGGCGCGTGATCGTCCCCGTCGCAACGCATGGGCGACGGGTCCCTTTCCCCCAGCGGATGCGGCATGCGTGTCGCACTCACCCGGACAGCCCGCACAGTCGCACGGAGCGGCCTCTCGGCCCGCTCCCCGGCGTGCGGACCATTTCCGACCTTGCATCGAGGAGAACAGTTCCGTGAGCACCACCTTGTTCGAGCCCTTCACCCTCCGGTCGCTGACCATCCCGAACCGGATCTGGATGGCCGCCATGTGCCAGTACAGCGCCGCACCGGACG
>NZ_JBEZXR010000155.1:0-6518 GCF_040638135.1 Streptomyces sp. NPDC026673
GAGCCGGGCAAGCGCGCCGACCTGGCCGTCCTCGACCTCGGCGGCCCGCACCTCACGCCGCGCCACGACCCGTGGTCGATGCTGGCGTACGCGGCGGCCGCGGCGGACGTCCGGGACACGGTCGTCGACGGCCGGGTCCTCATGCGCGACCGGGTGCTGCTCACCCTCGACGAACCGGCCGCGCTGCGCGAGCTGGAGGCGCTGGAGCGGGAGCACCCCGCGTGAGCTCCGCCGTCGAACCCACCCGCGGTTTCACCGGCCGCAGCCGCGCCGACGACCGCGACCCGCGGCTGCCGCCCGGCCAGTACGACGCCCGCGACACCTGGCCGGTCCTCTCCGCCGAGGTCACGCCCGCGCTGTCGGCCGAGGAGTGGACGTTCCGGGTGGACGGGCTGGTGGACCGCCCGCGCACCTGGGACTGGGAGCAGGCGCACGCCCTGCCGGGCTCGGAGTTCCGGGGCGACATCCACTGCGTGACCGGCTGGTCGAAGTTCGGTGTGCGCTTCGGCGGGGTCTCGGTCGACGCCTTCCTGGAGACGGTGCGCCCCTCCCCCGCCGCCACCCACGTCGTCGCCTGGTCCCACACCGGCTACGCCGCCAACCTGCCGCTGGCCGATGTCACCGGCGGCCGCGCCTGGATCGCCTGGGAGTACGACGGCGCGCCGCTCGCCCCCGAACACGGCGGCCCGGCCCGGCTGATCGTGCCGCATCTGTACTTCTGGAAGAGCGCGAAGTGGATCGCGGGCCTGCGCCTGCTCGACCACGACGAGGCCGGCTTCTGGGAGCAGAACGGCTACCACCACCGGGGCGACCCCTGGCAGGAGCAGCGCTACGCCCATGACTGACCTCGTCACCCCCGCGCCCGCCCCGGCGTTCGTCCCGCCGACCCGGTTCGCCGTCCCCGGCCGCATCGCGGTGCCCGAGTCCGCGTCCGCGCTCTGGCGGCGCGCGGTGATCTCGGAGATCCGCCGCGAGACCCCGCGCACATCCACCTTCCGGCTCGCGGTGCCCGGCTGGGCGGGGCATCTGCCCGGCCAGTACCTGACGCTGCGCCTCACCGCCCCGGACGGCTACACGGCGCAGCGCAACTACTCGGTCGCCTCCGCCCCGGACGACTCCGGCCGGATCGAGCTGACCCTCGACCACGTGGCCGGCGGGGAGGTCTCCGGGCACCTGCACACCGTCGCGAGGCCCGGCGACACGGTCGAGGTCCGCGGCCCGCACAGCGGCTTCTTCGCCTGGACCGGCGACCATCCGGCGCTGCTGCTGGGCGCCGGATCGGGCGTCGTCCCGCTGATGTCGATGGTGCGCCACCGCCGGCTGCGCGGCCTGGACGTGCCGCTGCGGCTGGTCGTCTCGGCGCGCACCCGCGAGGACCTGATCTACGCGGACGAGTACGGGGCGGAGACCTCCGTGCTGCTCACCCGCTCCCAGGGCCGCCTCACCGCGGCGCATCTGGCGCCGTACCTCGCCGATCCGCCGCCCGGCGGCTGGGAGGCGTATGTGTGCGGCGGCAACGGCTTCGCCGAGCACGCGTCCCGTCTGCTGGCGGAGGCGGGGCAGCCGCTCGACCGGATCCGGATCGAGCGATTCGGCTGATCAGCGAGGTTCGGGTATCCTCCTCTTACGTGATCTTCCGGGGCATCGCTCCGGGGGTCGGCACCGGGACGTGGCGCAGCTTGGTAGCGCACTTGACTGGGGGTCAAGGGGTCGCAGGTTCAAATCCTGTCGTCCCGACGGTGTTTTAGCAGGTCAGAGGCCGTTTCTCCGCTTCGGGGAAACGGCCTCCGGCATGTCCGGGCGAAGGTGGCTAGCCGGCGGAGGCGCGGCGCGGCACGACCATCCTGGAGGTGTCGACCAGCGTGAGGCCGGCCAGGCCCAGCAGGGGCAGGACGGTGAGCTGCCAGAGGCCCGCACCACCCCAGCCGAGGCCGTCCACCAGCCGGGCGAAGAGCAGTCCGGAGAAGGCGGCGGCCACGTAGTACGTCAGCATGAACAGCCCGGAGCCCCGCCCGACGTGCCGGGGGCGGACCGCGCGCTGCATCGCGGTGGTGCAGTTGGTGAAGAGGATGCCGCTGGCGAAGGCGCCCATGAGGAAGGCCAGCACGTACTGGGCGGGGGCCGAGGTGGCGTACTGGTAGGTGAGCGCCGCGGTGAGGGAGGTGCCGACGAAGCCCGCCGCCAGCAGTTTGCGCTGATCGACGCGGTCGCCGAGCCAGCCCGCCGGCAGCGCCATCATGGCGCCGAAGCCGGAGAAGGAGACGGCCAGCGCCGCCTGCCCGGCGCCGAGCCCGAGTTCCTCGCGCAGGAAGGTGGGGTAGAGCCCCAGGAATCCGTAGAAGACCAGGCCGGAGACGGCGCAGGCGATGCCGATGCCGAGGGTGTTGCGGTTGAACGGGCTGGCGGGGACGTGGTCGTAGCCGCCCGCCGACGCGTTCGCGCCGGTGACCGCCTCGGTCATCGTCCGGCTGACGGTGCCGGCGATGGCCAGCGCGATGACGAGGCCGGCGGCCGCGAAGACGTAGAACGGGCCGCGCCAGTCGCCCCACGCCCCGGCGATGCCGTTGCCGATGAGGGGGCCGAGGAAGACGCCCGCGCCGAAGGCGACGCCGACGACCCCGGCGGCGACCGCCCGGCGGTGGAAGAAGTAGGCGCCGACCACCGCGTACAGGGCGGTGGCCTGCATGCCCTCGCCGACGCCGGAGACCAGCCGGTAGACGCTCATGTCGGCGAAACCGGCGGCGAGCGGGATCGCCAGGGTGCCGAGGGAGTAGATCACAATGCTGACCAGCACGATCGTCTTGCGGGCCAGCCGGTCCATCAGATAACCGGCGGGCAGGCCGGCCAGGGCGATGCCGAGGGTGAATCCGGTCGCGAGCAGGCCGCCCTGTTCGAGGGAGAACCCGAACTCGGCGCGGATCTCCGGCAGCAGGGGGTAGAAGACCTGCCGGTCCATGGCGTTGATCATGTACGAGACGCACAGCACCGCGAAGCCGACGGCGACGCCGGCCCGCGTCAGGGGTCCGGACGACGGCGGGGAGGATGCGGCCGTGCTGACGGGTCCGTCTATCACGTGAGGGTTCCTTCGGGGACGGCGACCGAGAGGTCGCGGTGTGCGGACGGTTGTCCGGCAAGCGAACGCGGGAAACGCTGGCGTAACGATGAGCGGCCCGAGAAGGGCTGTCAATACTCCGCGCAGGACGGAGGTTTCACCTCTGACCAGGGCTTAGACCGTCGGCCGCAATGCGGACGACACGGCCTTGGGCACCCCTCCGGAGAAAACACGCTGCTCCCCGGCGCGAACACCGGACGTTCCGCACGCCCCGGGTGTCGCCCGGTGACACACAGCCGGACCATTGTCCGTACAGCGGACACAGATGGTCGCGTCCGCGCAGACGGCCGCGCACTCGGCCGTGCACTCGGCCGCACCCGCGGGCGGTCGTCACAGCGGTCCGGGACAGGGCTCCTGATCGCGCGGAAGTACCGGCATAATGGCCCGATACATCGGATGTCCGGGGAGGCGAGGGGCTCATGGCGGTCACCGACGAGGCGATCGAGAAGATCAAGGGGATGATCGTCTCCGGTGCGCTGCGCCCGGGCGACCGGCTCCCCAAGGAGAGCGAACTCGCCGCGGAACTCGGCCTGTCGCGCAACTCCCTGCGCGAGGCGGTGCGCGCGCTCTCGCTGATCAGGATCCTGGACGTACGGCAGGGCGACGGCACCTACGTCACCAGCCTGGACCCGCAGTTGCTGCTGGAGGCGCTGAGCTTCGTGGTGGACTTCCACCGCGACGACACCGTCCTGGAGTTCCTCGCCGTGCGCCGGATCCTGGAGCCCGCGGCGACGGCCATGGCCGCGGCGCGCATCGACGAGTCCCAACTGGACGTGCTCACCGAGCAGTTGGAGGCGCTGGGGCCGCAGCCGTCGGTGGAGGAACTGGTCGCGTGCGACCTGGAGTTCCACCGCGGCATCGTCCAGGCGTCGGGGAACTCGGTGCTGTGCTCGCTGCTGGACGGGCTGTCCGGGCCGACCACGCGGGCCCGCATCTGGCGCGGACTGACGCAGGAGGACGCGGTCAGCCGCACCCTGCACGAGCACCGCGCGATCCTGTCCGCGCTGCGGGACCGGGACGCGGAGGCGGCACGGTCCTGGGCGACGGTACACATCGCGAGCGTGGAGCAGTGGCTGCGCTCCACGCTCTGAGACCCGGCGGGTTCCCGCGGGATCCCGCCGGCGGGCGAACCGCCCCGTGCCGGGGTGCGTCCGGTCCTTCGTAAGAGTGATCGAAAAGAGGGATCGGATGAATCCACGCTTCAGGCTGCGCCTGCGCCGCCCCACGGCCCGTACGCTGCGCCGCTGCGCGCTGCTCGTCTGCCTCGCCGTCCTGCTCCCGGTACTGGCCGCCGGGGCCGCCCTGCGCCTGGAGTACGCCGGCGACCCCTCCGGCGCCGGCGCCAACCGTGATCGCAACGCGGTGTGGCTCGGGCACGCATGGGTCGACGGAGAGCGCGACGGCGCCGACCTGGCCGCGCTGGCCGGGGAGTTGCGCGGCAGCGGGACCCGGGACCTGTATGTGCACACCGGACCGCTGGAGTTCGACGGCCGCCTCGACGCGGGGCTCTATCCGGGCGCGCGGGACATGCTCCGCGAGATGCGCACCGCGCTGCCCGGGGTACGCGTCCAGGCATGGCTCGGCCAGGTCCTCTCGCACGACGGTTCGAAGGGCCTGCACCTGGACGACCCGGCGACCCGTGCCCGGGTACGCGACAGCGCCGCCCAGGTTCTGGCGGCCGGGTTCGAGGGGGTCCACCTGGACCTGGAGCCGATGTACTCCGACGACCGCGGCTTCCTCGCGCTGCTGGACTCCGTGCACCGGCTCACCGCGGCCCGCGGCGTGCCCCTGTCGGTCGCGACGCACCAGATCGACCCGCTGCCCTCCCTGCACTCGGTGAGCGGCCCGCTGTTCAACCACCCCAAGTGGTGGTCGCAGCGGTACTTCGGGGAGGTGGCCCGGCGCGTGGACCAGGTCGCGATGATGACCTACGACACCGCCCTCCCGATGGAGAGCCTCTACGGAGGCTACGTGGCCCAGCAGACCGCGCTCGCCCTGGAGGTGACGCCCGCGGGCACCGATCTGCTCGTCGGACTGCCCGGCTACCACACCAACAACATCGGCCGGCACGCCTGGGCGGAGACCGTGACGGCCGCCGTGCGCGGCGCCCGCCTCGGCCTCGCCCGCGAGGCGCCCTCCCGCGAGCGCTTCGGACTCGCCCTGTACGTCGACTTCGCCGCGACCCCGGCGGACTGGGCCGCCTACCGCTCCGCGTGGAGCGGTGGCCGACCGGACGCGTACCTCCGATGACTCTGGGGATCATCCCCCTACGAAGGCGGCGGCACCTGCCTCGTGAAGCCGTAGGCTGGTGCAGCACGCGAAGGAACGGCAGCCGGTGGGGGTGGCACCATCCCCCTTCCGGCCGGAAGGAGGCGCTGGGTGATCGAGCTCGAGGGGGTTCCCGAGCTGATCGACCCGGTCATGGTGGCCGCGTTCGAGGGCTGGAACGACGCCGGGGACGCCGCCTCCGCCGCGGTCGGGCATCTGGACCGGGAGTTCAAGGGCGAGGTGTTCGCCGCGCTGGACGCCGAGGACTACTACGACTTCCAGGTCAACCGTCCCACGGTCTGGATGGACGGCGGCACGCGACGGATCACCTGGCCCACCACGCGGCTGTCCGTCATCCGCATCGAGACCCCCAAACCACGCGACCTCGTCCTGGTACGGGGCATCGAGCCCAGCATGCGCTGGCGCTCCTTCTGCAACGAGATCCTGGGCTTCGCCCATGAGCTGGGCATCGAGATGGTGGTGGTGATGGGCGCCCTCCTGGGCGACACCCCGCACACCCGTCCGGTGCCGGTGACGGCCGTCACCTCCGATCCGGACCTGGCGACCGCGCTCAGCCTGGAGGAGTCCCGCTACGAGGGCCCCACCGGCATCGTCGGCATCCTCCAGGAGGCCTGCACCCACGCCGGCATCCCGGCGGTGAGCCTGTGGGCGGCCGTGCCGCACTATGTGTCGCAGCCGCCGAACCCCAAGGCGACGCTGGCCCTGCTGAACCGCCTGGAGGACCTGCTGGACCTGCGGATCCCGCTCGGCGAGCTGCCGGAGGACGCGCGCGCCTGGCAGGTCGGGGTGGACCAGCTCGCGGCCGAGGACAGCGAGGTCGCCGAGTACGTCCAGACGCTCGAGGAGGCCCGCGACACCGCCGAGCTGCCGGAGGCCTCCGGCGAGGCCATCGCCCGCGAGTTCGAGCGCTACCTGCGGCGCCGCGACCCGCAGGCGGGCGAGTCGGACGCGGGGCCCTACCTGCGGGACATCTCGCCGAAGCCCAAGGACGACCGGGACGGGAAGGACGACGGCGGCGCCGACGGGGAGTGACCCGAGCGGCACCCACGTCACGGCGAACGGCCCGGCCGCCGCCCCGCACAGGGGGCGGCCCCCGACCGCGAACGGCCCGGCCGCC
>NZ_JBEZXR010000156.1:0-5793 GCF_040638135.1 Streptomyces sp. NPDC026673
GCATCGCAAGGCGGAGAGTCGTCCTCGTAGTGGGCTACTCGGACGATTCGACAACTCCCCCGGGCCGAAGGCTGGGGGAGTGCCGTGCCTGGGGGTACCTCCCAGCGAAGCTGGGGGAGCGCCGCTGGGTGGGGGCACCCCCGGCCGAAGGTTGGGGGAGGGCATTTGACGAAACGACCTAGGGGGAGGTCCGCCCGCGGCGGTTCCCCGGGCCCCGGGCCGGTCGCCGCATGTGCCGGCGTGTGTTCGCGGCGTCGCCGCCGAGTCGGCGCCGCCCCCGGGTCTGCCGTCGGGCCTTGAGCGTCACACGTCGTGACGGCCCGAGGACGGCTGACTCATGTCACGGCGGGGTACAGCCCGGCGGCTCCCAGACAGGGTTGCCGTTGCTGTCGTTGTGGTAACTGGTGCAGTCCTCGGTGGGGGCCGCTCGCAAGGATTGCGTCGCGGACTCGGTCGTCTGGGGCAGCGCCTGGGCGCTCGCCACGCCCACCGCACCGGCGAGCAGTGCCGCGGCGCACGACGCGCCGACCAGGTGCCGGATCCGGTTTCGCTTCTCGGTGTTTATCGCCATGATTGTCTCCTTTTGAAGTGATATGCCGGTTACGTATTCACCAGGGTGGGAGCACGGCCGCGACGGTGTCAACGTCACCGATGCCGATATGCCCGGTAGTTACAGAATCGGGAAATTGGCGGAGGCGCCGACCTGCCCGCGGCCGGATCCGGCGCCGGATCCGGCCGCGGGTTCGCTCAGCCGGCGTCGGCCCCGGACGCCGCGGGGAGGGGCTGCTCGGCCCAGATGGTCTTGCCTCGGGCGTGGTAGCGGGTGCCCCAGAGGGACGCGAGCTGTGAGACCAGGTAGAGCCCGCGCCCGCCCTCGTCCGTCTCCAGGGCGCGCCGGATGTGCGGAGAGGTGCTGCTGCCGTCACCGACCTCGCAGATCAGCCGGCGATCGCGGATCAGCCGCAGGCGCACGGGCGGCGAGCCGTAGCGGATCGCGTTGGTCACGAGTTCGCTGACCAGCAGCTCCGTGCAGAACTCCAGCTCCTCCAGCCCCCACTCGCCCAGTTTCGCGATCGCCAGGCCGCGGGCCCGCCCGACCGACTCCGGTTCGAGTGCCAGGTCCCAGGTGGCGTGCCGGTCCGCCGGCAGCCGGTGCAGGCGCGCCAGCAGCAGCGCCAGGTGCCCCTCGGGATGCTCCCCGGGAATGAGCCGGCGCAGCGCCTCGTCGGCGATCCGGCCCGGGTCCTGCTCGGGGCTCGTTCCGGCCAGTGCCTCGCACAGCCGGGCCGCGGCCTCCTTCCCGGAGTCCCCGCCGAGCAGTCCCTCGGTGTACAGGGCGAGGAGGTCGCCCTCGTCGTGCGTCACCTCGGCGCACTCGAACGGGACGCCGGCGGTGCCGAGCGCTGGGGCCGTGGGGGCGTCGGCCACCGTCACCCGGCCGTCGGCGCTCACGCAGGCCGGCATCGGATGCCCGGCGCTCGCCGTCGCGCAGCGCATGGTGATGGGGTCGAAGATCGTGTACAGGCACGTGGGGGCCGCCGCCCCGGGCGGGGGGCCGCCCTGTTCCTCGTGGAAGCGCTTGACCTGGTCGCTGAGATGGGTGAGCAGCTCCTCCGGCGCCATGTCCAGGTCCGCGAGCGTCCGCAGCGCCGTCCGCAGCCGGCCCATGGACACCGCGGAGTGCAGCCCGTGCCCGCCCGCGTCACCGATGACCAGCGCGGTGCGAGCGCCGGAGAGCGGGATCACGTCGAACCAGGCGCCGCCCGGTCCGGTGCGGCCGCCCCTGGGCAGGCGGCGGGAGGCGGCCTCCATGGTCCGCAGCGCGGGCAGCCGCTGCGGCAGCAGGTTGCGCTGCAGCGCCAGGGCCGTGGCCCGTTCCCGGGTGTAGCGGCTCGCGTTGTCGATGCAGACCGCGGCGCGCGTGACGAACTCCTGGGCCAGCAGGACGTCGTCCGCCTCGAAGGAGTGGGCCCGGGTGAACCGTACGAAGAGCGCCACGCCCAGCGCCGCCCCCCGCGCGAACATCGGCACCAGCAGCCAGGACCTGACGGCGTAGTCGCGGACCGCCTCGGCGCGCGCGGGATCGGCGGCCTCGAGTTCGACCAGCAGTTCCTCGCCCGTCAGCAGCACGGGCTTCCGGGTGGCCAGGGCCCGGGCGGCGGGGGTGCCGGGCAGGGACGCGAAGTGGTCCACCGCGCCCGGCGGGACGACGGTCTGCGCCGGGCCGTCGGGGACCATCGTCGCCGCGGCGCGCCGCAGAGGAGCCGCCTCCGCGACGGGGCCGGGCACCGGCTCCTCGCCGCCCAGCACCGAGTCCAGCAGATCGACGTACGAGAAGTCCGCGAACCGCGGCACCGCCACGTCGGTCAGCTCCTGCGCCGTGTGCAGCACGTCGAGCGTGCTGCCGATCCTCGCGCTGGCGTCGTTGACCAGGTCGAGCCGTTCGCGGGTCCGGGCCTCCGTGGTGAGGTCGAAGACCATGTGCGCCAGCGCGACGACGTCCCCGTCGGCGCCCCGCAGCGGCAGGATCGTCTCCGACCAGACCGTGTCCCGGTCCGGGTCCCGGGGGTCGCGGCCGTGCACCTCGCTGCCGATCATCGCCTTGCCCGAGGACAGCACCAGCCGCTGGCGGGCCTCGAAGGCATCCGCGTCCAGCAGCCCGGGCGGCGCCACCTCGCGCATGGTGCGACCGACGAAGTCCTCCAGGAAGCCCGTCGCGCGGATCTGCGAGTCGTTCCGCGCCAGGAAGCGCAGCTCCGTGTCGAAGACGTCGATGATGAACGGCGACTCGGTGAACAGGCCGCGCAGCAGCGCGCCGAGCAGGTCGTCCCGCCGCACCGCCTCGGCGTTCTCCGCCTGCAGCAGCCACTGCCGCGGTTCGAGGGGATGGCCCCACAGCACCGCGCCCACCGGACGGCCCTCCCGGTGCCGCAGCAGCAGCGGGCCCAGGAAGACCGAGCGTTCCGTGCGCAGGATCCCCGCGGCGCGGGCACCGTCGGCCCGGGACCACAGCAGCCGTGACACCGGCCCGCGGGCCTCGTCGGCCGTCCAGCCGAGCAGCCGCTCGGCCCCGGGGGTCCAGCTCGTCACGGTGCCCCGCGCGTCCACGACGGCGAAGGCGTCGCCTCTGGACCGGGGGCGACCGTCAGGGGTGTCGGCGAACAGAGTGCCGCGCATGTTCACCTGTCACGCCCACCCGACCCTGGCACACCCAAGGATTCCCACAGACCAATACTGCCCGCCGCCAAGATCTGAGGCACGCGCTGAGTGCCGCGACCCCGGTGAGGCGCCGGGACACCCCGGCAGGCGGCCGTCTCCCCGTGCGGCGATGAGTTCCCGGTGCGGTACCTGTCCCCATGGGTGACGACCCCCGACTTCAGGAGGACCCCCCATGACGCGACATCCCGACCTCCGCCCGGCCGCACGGGACGTACGCGGACTGCTGGAGCGGGTGGCCGACCGGCAGCTCGACGCGCCCACCCCGTGCCCCGACTACACCGTGGCGCAGCTCATCGGGCACATCGCGGGGTTCTGCGCGGGATTCCGCGACGCCGCGCGCAAGGACTTCGGCCCGACCACGGACAGCGACCCCGGCGCGTTCGTCCCCGAGCCGCCGGCCGACTGGCGCGACCTGCTGCCCGTACTGCTGGGGGAGATGTCCGACGCCTGGTGCGGCGCCCAGGCGTGGGAGGGGGAGACCGTCGCCGGCGGGGTCACCCTGCCCGCGGCCGCCGCGGGCAGGTTCGCCCTGAACGAGCTGCTGGTCCACGGCTGGGACCTGGCCCGTGCCACGGGCCAGGACTACGGCCCCGCCGAGCCCGGCCTGCGGGCCGCGATCACGCTGCTGAGCGATGTCCGGGCCGCCTCCGGGGACGCCGCGGACGGCTCGGGGCCCTTCGGCCGGCCCGTACCGGTACCGGCCGCCGCGCCGCCGCTGGACCGGCTGCTCGGGCTCACCGGCCGGGATCCGGCCTGGAGTCCGCCGCGCTGAGCGGCCTGCGCCCCCACGCGGAGACCATCGGGGCCGTCGCCAGGTCGAGCGTGCCGCTCTCCACGTTCGCCAGGTGGCGGTCGACCTCCTCGTCGGTGGCGAGTCCGGCGGCCACCAGCCTGTCCCGGATGTGCCGCACGGTGGCGGCCTCCAGGACAGCGCAGGCCGGCGACGTGATCGGGAAGTAGGCGTCGGCGCGTACGTCCTCCAGCCCCGCCTCCCGCAGCAGACGCGGCAGCGTCCGCCCGTAGGCGAGGTCCGCGCCGCGTTCGGCCATCAGCGCGCGGAAGCCGGAGCGCAGGCGGTTGGCGAGCCGCTGCTCCGGGCCGGACTCGTCCGGGCAGAGCAACGGCTGCAGCCCCGGATCGGCGTCCTCCAGGAGCAGCCGGCCGCCGGGGCGCAGCGCGCCGGCCATCCGCCGCAGTGCCTCGGCGCGGTCCGCGACGTGCACCAGCACCAGCCGGGCGTGCACGAGGTCGAACCCGCCGGGCGGCGGGGGATCGGCGGCGACGTCGTGGCGCAGCACCTCGACGACCCCGCCCGCGGCGTCCCGGGTCCACGACACGTCGATGTCGGTGGCGATCACGGCGCCGCCGGGCCCGACGCGCTCGGCCAGTCCGAGGGGTACGGACGGGCCGCCGGCGCCCACCTCCCAGCAGCGCATCCCGGCCCCGATGCCGAGCGCGTCGACGTGCCGGAACGTCACGGGGTCGAAGAGCTCGGCGAAGGCCTCGAAACGGACGCCGGCCTCGGGCCGGCGGTTGTCCAGCAGATAGCCGCCGTCGTGTCCCCGGCCGTCCCCGTGGTCCGTGTCGCGTGTCGTCATGGCGCGATTCTCCGTTACGGAGGGGCTCCGTCCGCTACCGGGGAACACCTCGCGATCGGTGCACTCGTGTGGGTGACACGGAAAGACCCGGAAGTCCGTGCGCGGCGGGTGGCTGTATCGCGCAGGCAGTCGATATTTCAGTCGAGATTGACAGATGTCGCTTACAGCTAACAGTTACTGATATGTCCGCATTCTGTAACACGAAGCGAGTGTTCCGGTTGTGCGCGTCGCCGACGGGTCAGAGTTGGGTCATCGGCCAACCGCCGAAGCATCCGCACCGCGTGACCAGCCCCAACGGGGTGGGAACGCAACCCGATTGAGGGGGCATCATGTCTGCTTCTCGTATCACCCGCACGGTCATCGCCGGCGTCCTCGCCTCCGGCGCGGTCGTGGCCGCCGCCGCGATGCCGGCCTCGGCGGCGGACGGCCGCCACCACGGCCGCAGCAACGTGGTGATCGGCGACGTCAACACCCGCGACTACGGCCACGGTCACGGCCGAGGCGGCCGCGGCGGCGACGAGTGGATCGAAGTGGTCAACACGGGCCGCGGATCGGTCAACCTGCGCGGCTGGACCCTCTCGGACAGCGACGGCAACCGCTACCGCTTCGGCCACCTGCGGCTCGCCGGGCACTCGAAGGTGCGCGTCCACACCGGCTTCGGCCGTGACGGCTGGCGCGACGTCTACCAGGACCGCCGCAACTCCGTCTGGGACCGCCGCGACACCGCGACCCTGCGGAACGACGACCGCCGCGTCGTCGACTTCAAGTCCTGGGGCCGCGGCGGCCGCCACTGACCGCCCGCTGAGCCGGGCCGTGCCGCCGCAGCCCCGTGGCCGGCACGGCCCACCTCGTCGGTAGTACCCCTGCGGCGGGGGGGGGGGGGGGCGGCGCCCCCCCCCCCCCCCCCCCGGGGCCCGCGGCGGGGGGGGGGGGGGGAAAAACAAACACAAACGAGACACAAAACAAACTAAAAAAA
>NZ_JBEZXR010000157.1:0-5432 GCF_040638135.1 Streptomyces sp. NPDC026673
CCAGCCGCCGGCGCCGACGAGCGCCACCACGCCCACGATCAACCCGACCTGCTTGCCGCGCCCCTTCGGGCCGCCCGGCAGACCCCGGCTCATCCGGTGATCCCGGAGAAGGGGTGCTTGGCCAGCTTGGGGAAGTACGCGGCGCGGAACTTCTTCCCGCACTCCAGATCCTTGCGGGCGTTGGAGATCTCCTGGGCAAACTTGGCTTGGGCGTCGTCCTTGTCCAAGCCCTTGATGCCGCTCGGCGGGAGCTGCGCAGATGTCGCGAACTTCACCATGTCCCCGATGGCGGTCGGCTGTGTCGTGGTGACGGCGATTCCCTCATTGCGCAGACACGCCGCGAACTCCTGCGCCAGCGAGATCAACTTGGGATCCCCGTTCAGTGCCTGCTCCGCGGCACGGTCCTGCTCCTTGGCGGAGGCACTCTCACGGTCGATCTCGGCCTGAGATTTCTCCGGCCCGTACACCTTCTCAAACCCGGACAGCTTGCACCCTGGGAGTTCCACCGCCTTCCCGTCGGCCGTCCTGCGGCGGCCGTTACCCAGTGCCTTGTCGTAAGCCTTGCGCTGCGCCGGGGACAGCGCGGCGAGATACGCGTCGTTCGGGTCCGCCATCACCTTCGCTTCGTAGGCATCGGTGCCAAAGAGAGTCGGGTCGTCCGGGTAGGCGGCGGCTGCGTAGAGGCCGAAGCCGTACTTCTCCCGGTACTTCTTCGCCAGTTCGTAGTCCTGCCCGTCGACAGGAACACTAGGCCCCCAGTCCGTCACGTGCGGCGTGTAGGAGAAGCCTTGCTTCCGCATACAGGCGGCGACGGCATTTTCGAGCAGGTACGCCTTCTTGGTCTCCTCGTCGGCTCCGTCGGGAATTGCCAACTCCCCGTTCGCGGCCGCCCGCGAGGGCGATGAGGAAGTGCTGGATGTGGTCGGAGGCGCGGATTCGGCATCGCCCTGCGAGCAGCCGACGAGGGCGACCATGCCGGCAAGGCCTGCCGCCGACCAGAGGACGAGAGATGCGCGTGTGGGAGCCATGTCGTTCCATCGCTTCAGGAGAAGGGGCTCTGTAGGGGGCGGTCCGCACAAACTGCAGTCGCCGTTACCCACTTCCACCCGATGGACTACGGCATCGGCCCACTAAGGAGGTTGTGACCTCCGTCACCCCTCCCTATGGCGGCTCCCACTACCCGTTGATCCACCAGCGAATACCGTCGCTATGACGGTATGAACGTAGCCTGGTGTGGTGTGCGTCGCGGTTGGGATTCCCCTCCCCGAACCGTCCCCCAGACGTCTTCTCGCGTGCCCTACGACAGCCCCCTGGATACCTTGAGAGGAACGTTTCCAAAGCCGCCGCATACCCGGCGTCGCACGGCACTTCCTGTTAGCGATGATTTGGCCCGCCTACCCACTAGTGCGCCTTCTCCAACAGTTCTGATGGCGGTCCGATGGAGTTGACATCGGGAGGGATATTGGCACTCGTGGCGTCGAACTAACAGGGATCGCCGGCACTGTCACAGTCGGCTTCAATGCTCGGGCGAGTGGGGACAAAGGTCGATCAAGATGATGTGGATGTGCAGTCGCCGCGGGCAGAATGCCGAGGCTCGTCGTGCCGCGCACTCAGCGTTCGCAGAGTCATGCCGTCTGTGAACTCAGCCACAGAGGGCGAGCGACGAAGTATTCACCGTCGCTACGTATCATCCTGTTCGTCCGACCGAAACGGTGTTTCGGATGGATCTACGGCTGCCCCATGCGCAAGGGCGGTCATCAACCGGAGGATCTACGGCCACAGGCAACCGAACAGGTCCCCCGCCCGGTTGAGACGAATGTGGATGTGGATTCGGAGACAGGGACGCGATGGCGAGGACAGCACGTTGAGGGACGCGGCACCGGACTTCGAGGAGTTCGTCACCGCGCGCGGGTCGAGGCTGCTCAGAGTCGCCTGGCTGCTGACGGGGGACGCGCACCTGGCGGAGGACCTGCTCCAGACGACACTGGCGAAGGTGTGGCCGCGATGGCGGTCGATAGCCTTCGAGGACCCCGAGGCGTATGTGCGCAAGGCCCTGGTCAACACGCACGCGTCGTGGTGGCGGCGGCGCTGGCGGGGCGAGGTGCCGCACGACGAGGTCCCGGTTGTGGCGACGGTCGGCGACCCTTACGCCTCCGTCGATTTGGAGCAGTCGCTGGCGTCCATCGTGCAGCACCTGCCCCGTCGGCAGCGTGCTGTGGTTGTACTGCGCTACTTCGAGGATCTCAGCGTGGAGGAGACGGCCCAATTGCTGGGATGCCGCCCTGGCACGGTCAAAAGCCAGGCGGCAAAAGCGTTGGCAACGTTGCGCACGAAGCTCGCGGCGGTGCCGAGTCTGGTGGAAGTGGGTGAGGGGCATGGGGCGCGAACCTGTGCGTGACGAGGGGGAGACACGGGTGCCCGGTGCCGACACGAAAGCGGAGCGGGAGCTCAGCGCCTTCCTGGAGCACGTCGTTCCGCAGCCGCCTGCTCCCGCCAACCGGATGGCCAACGTCATGCGGCGCATGCAGCGGCGCCGCCGGCGCCGTCTGGGGGCGATGACGGTGGGCACGGCGGCCGCGCTGAGCGCAATCCTCCTGTCATTGGGCGGGAGCCTGCTGCCGGGAACCGCCGCCCCGCACCGGGAGACCGATGTGATGCCTGCCACGGCGCCTGTCGGTACCCCGTCGGAGACAGCCTCTCTTGACGGGGTACCCACCCAGGACGCGCACGGGTACACGACCATCCATCTGGGGGATCTGTACGGGCTGACATTGCGGCTTCCGCGCACTTGGGCGGGCTTCACTACTCTCGACCCGGATGCGATGATGGTCGGCTTCCTGTCGCCGCAGCCGATGCAGCGTCATCAGCCATGCGGCACCGCAAACGATTCGGGGTACCCAGCCTGCCCCCCATTTCCTTTTCTGAACAAGGACTCTGCGCTCATTTACGTGCACAAGCGGATGTATACGAACGTTGGAGGTGATGCGGGTTTCGAGTTGTCTTCCCCGAGCCCCGCTGCCTCGGGCTGCCGTGTCCTCGCGGGTACCACCGAGATGCGTGGGGAGGGCGGCATACCCACGGCCAGGGACCGGCCCTTGATGCTGGCCGTCGATATCTGCCTTCGCGACCCGTCGCAGGAAACCATCGCGGCAATCAACCAGGCCTTCAAAACGGCCGAGTTTCGAGGGGGTGTGCGGTGACAACCAGAGTAACCACGAACTATTCTGGTCCTGCCGGAATTTGGCTGAATCGACAATAACGTCTGATCGTTCCGTGACGAGGTGAGACGCCCCCACTGACGTTTTCTCAACGATGATCATTTCCAGTTTTCGTTGAGGACGAGGGCGGCGCGGGCGATGTCGCCGATCCGGCTCGGGCTGAGGGTGACGTGCTGCAGGGTGCGCCAGCGCTGCTTGAGTTCGGCGGCGGCGCGTTCACCGAGCGCGCGGATGCCTCTGATCAGGCTGTTCGTGGTCTGCGTGTCCGCGTGCAGGGCCCGTTCGGAGCGGCCTTTGGGGCGTCGGACGGGGACGCGGATGCCGATGCCGGCGCCGATGTAGCCCTTGTCGGCGAGGGTGGGCAGGCCGTCGGCGGCGGCTTTGTAGAGGGCGGGAAGTGCGTGGATGCGGGCGGCGGTGATGTCGGGAGTGGAGCCGGGCTCGACGTCGGAGACCCACAGTGGGGTGCCGTCCGGGGCGGACAGGAACTGCACGTTCCCGCCGAACGCCTTGTGTTTCTGGCTGAACCACAGGTCGTTGCCGTTCTCGCGGACCCCGGTGACGCGGTCGGACTCGATCAGTGTGCCGTCCAGGACCACGTGTGTCATGCCCTCGCGCCGACAGCGGTCCAGGACTTCGTGCAGGTCCGGGGCCTGATCGGCGAGGACGTCGATGCCTTCGTGGAGGTATCGGTAGCCGGTGGCCTGCGAGACACCGGCGTCCCGGGCCAGGCGGTGCACGCAGCCGCGCTCGCGGAACCAGCGCAGCACCAACACCGCCTGGCGGAACGGCCCCAGTACCCGCGAGCCCCTCGGTGTGCCGATCCGCCGGCGGTGCGCGGCCAGCAGCCGGGACAACTGGTCCACGACATGGCGCGGGACGTCGAGCATGGCAACATAGGTGACCAACGTGAAGCCTCTGGTTGCGCGGACGATCTTGTGGTGAGAACCGTCCTACCAGGGGCTTCACGTCTGCCCGACTCCGGGGAGGGTTCGTCCTACCTACTCACGAACGGGGTCGTTCACATCGTTTCGCGAAGATCATTTCGCTGAGAAAACGTCACTCGCCAGAATCTGTGTAAGTATTCCCAGCAGTTGGCAAGGCGGTCACCACGGCGGGATGAGTCAGCCTTTCAGCGGGGCCTCAGATCGGGTGACGGCCAATTGGTCGGTGACCTGTACACAACGGACGAGGCTCCTCGGCGGTTGAGCGAGATGTCCGACGCCTCAACTCTTCTGTCAAGGAGCCTCGTTGGTTCTATATCCAGCCGCACTGGACTTCGCTCATACGCTGGTTCAGCGGGTGTCGATGCTGATCGCCACCCGGGAGGGTGGCCGCCGTTTCAAGCTCCGGCCGGCCGCAGCTTGCCCTGGTCGCCCTCGCGAATCTGCGCAGGCCCGACGCCCCGCACAGATTGCGGCCGGCTTCCGTATCGGCGTGGGCACCGCCCACGCCTACGTGCACGCGGTCACCGACCCACGAGGTGAGGCCGTGTGGATCTCCCGCGTCCTTCCGGGCCGCACTGAAGAGGTCCGGTAACCTGGAATCGGACGTGGCATTCGTACGGAGCGCACATACGGCGTGGAGTGTGCAAGGCGGAGCGTCACAATTGTCCCTTGCCCAGACTTCTCGGGTGCCTCTGTCTGACCTCGCCCTGTTGAGGGAGGGCCAACCCAGAAGAGGGGCCGCCCCTCAAGCGAGCGGTCACTAAATCGCCGCATCAACTCAGACGTTGAAGGCCGATACAATTTGGCGATGCTCCAGTGACGCACGGCCAGCGAGGGTGTCGAATGCCTTGCTTCGCTGTTCTTGTCGTGCTGCAGTTGATTGCGTCCGTTCCTGGTTTACGAGGCGCCCCTCGAGCGTACGCTGCCGCAAGCCCGGCGTTGCCCGTGGAATGGGCATGTGAGGCCTCGGAGGATCGCCCCACTCCTGGTTCGTTGTTCAGAGGGTCGGCGACGCCCATTTATGTGAGCTTTACCTAATGGCGTGAGTGTGGGGATCTGTGCGCGAACTGTGTGCACGAGTGGAGACAGAAAGACTAACGATGAGATCGAGCAATTCCTCGCAGACCTCCGGGTCCGCGCGGCGCCGTGTGGCCACCGGGGCCACTGCGGCATTCCTCGGCCTGACGGTTGCCCTTGGCAACGGGCTGGTGACCCAGGCGTCCGCCGCCGACACCGCCACGCTCAGCGCCGTCGTCCTCGGCGTCGG
>NZ_JBEZXR010000158.1:0-5330 GCF_040638135.1 Streptomyces sp. NPDC026673
CGCCGGAGCGCCGCACCTTCTGATCCGCAGCTCTAGAGAGAACGGTCGGTCACAATCATGTTGGCCGAAGTCCCGTGCCCGCCGGGGCCGGGGCGTACCCGCTCGGCCGGGTGGTGAAGGTGCCGCGGCCCTGGGTGCGGCTGCGCAGCCGGGTCGCGTAGCCGAACAGTTCGGCCAGCGGGACCGTCGCGGTGACGACCGCCGTGCCGGAACGCGTCGTCGAACCGGTGACGCGGCCGCGGCGCGCGGCGAGGTCACCGAGGACGGCGCCCACGCAGTCGTCGGGAACGGTGGCCGTGAGCTCGACGACCGGTTCGAGCAGCGCCATGACGCCGCCGCGCAGGGCCTCCCGGAGGGCGAGGCGGCCGGCGGTGCGGAAGGCCGTCTCCGAGGAGTCCCGGGAGTGCGTGGCACCGTCGGTCAGGGTGACCCGCAGGCCCGTGACGGGGTGCCCGCCGAGGGGACCCTCGGCGAGGGCGTCCCGGCAGCCGGCCTCGACCGCGCGGACGAACTCCTTCGGCACCCGCCCGCCGACGACCGTCGAGGCGAACGCGAACGCGGTTTCCGCGTGCGGTTCGACGTCGAGGACGACATGCGCGAACTGCCCGGCGCCGCCCTCCTGTTTGACGTGCCGGTAGAGCAGCCCGGACACGCCGCGGACGAGCGTCTCCCGGTAGGCGACCTGCGGCCGCCCGACGCGGACGTCCAGCCCCTGCGCGCGCCGGATCTTCTCCACCGCGACCTCCAGGTGGAGTTCGCCCATGCCGGACAGCACCGTCTGGCCGGTCTCGGGGTCGGTCCGCACGGCCAGCGAGGGGTCCTCCTCGGCCAGCCGGGCCAGAGCCACCGCGAGACGGTCGGTGTCGGTGGTGCGCGCGGCCTCGACGGCGACGAACACGACCGGTGCCGCAACGGACGGCGGTTCGAGGACCAGCGGCGCCCCGGGGGCGCACAGCGTGGCGCCCGCGGACGCGGACTTCACACCGACCACCGCGACGATGTCCCCGGCCACCGCCGCGTCGACGTCGACGTGCCGGTCGGCCTGGACCCGCAGGATCCGGCCGATCCGCTCGGTGCGCCCGGCGCGCGCGTCCAGCACGGCGTCCCCCTTCCGGATCGTTCCCTCGTATACGCGCAGGTACGTCAGCCGCCCGGTGGCGGTCGCGGTCACCTTGAACACCAGCCCGGCGAACGGCGCCGCCGGATCGGCGGCCTCCCGTACCGCCGGGACGTCCAGCGGCGACGGCAGGTAGGCCACGACCGCCTCCAGCAGCGGCTCGATGCCGCGGTTGCGGTACGCCGAACCGCACAGCACCACGACGCCCTCACCGTTCAGCGTCAGGTCGCGCAGCGCGGAGCGCAGCGTCGCCTCCGACAGCGCCGACCGCTCGCAGAACTCCTCCAGCGCGGCCGGATGCAGCTCCGCCACCGCCTCCTCCAGCGCCCGGCGGCGGCGCAGCGCCTCCTCGCGCAGGCCGTCGGGCACGGGGCCCTCGGCGTACGTGTCCTCACCGTCGGCCCACACCAGGGCGCGCAGGCGGAGCAGGTCCACCACGCCCGTGAAGGCGTCCTCCCGTCCGATGGGCAGCTGGACGACGAGCGGGACGGTGCGCAGGCGCTCGCGGATGGAGCGGGCCGCGGTGTCGAGGTCCGCGCCGGCCCGGTCCAGTTTGTTGACGAAGGCGATCCGCGGCACACCGTGCCGGTCGGCCTGCCGCCACACCGACTCGCTCTGCGGCTCGACGCCGGCCACCGCGTCGAAGACCGCGATCGCGCCGTCGAGGACGCGCAGCGAGCGCTCGACCTCGTCGGAGAAGTCGACGTGCCCCGGGGTGTCGATCAGGTTGAGCCGGTGGCCGTCCCAGTCGCAGCTCACGGCGGCGGCGAAGATGGTGATGCCGCGGTCGCGCTCCTGCGGGTCGAAGTCGGTGACGGTCGTGCCGTCGTGGACCTCGCCGCGCTTGTAGGTGGCGCCGGTGAGGTAGAGGATCCGTTCGGTGACGGTGGTCTTGCCCGCGTCGACGTGGGCGAGGATGCCGAGATTGCGTACGGCGGTCGGCGGGTTGACGGTGCGCATGGCCTGTGGCCTTTCGGGTGATCCGGAGATGGGCGCGCGATTCCCCGGACGAGACGGCCCGTCGGGCGGGCCGTGGGAGCCCTCGTGAGCACCGAGCGCTTGCGGAGCGCCTGCCGGGCGCGGCGGGGCTGCCCGAGGGCGCGCCCGCCCGGCGGCCCGGGCTCGGGTCGTACGAGGGGTCAGATCGTCGTCGCGGACGTCCGGTGCCGGCCGCGCAGCCGGCACCGGGCCGGCGAAGACACCAGGATCACCTCATGGCGTGACGGGGGCACGACAGCAGCGGTGCGGCAACACACGGCCGGGCTCCCCTCGTTCGTCACGGATGCGCGCCGCGTTGACGGTCGGCGCGCGATGGAGGCGAGTGTAGTGATCGGGGCGGGCCCGGGGCACGGGGTTTTCTCCGCGGCGGCCGCCCGCCCCTTGCCGTCCCCGCCATACCGGCCCGCCCGCCCGTCGCCGTCTCCGCCGTACCGGCCGCCCGGCACGGCGGGCGCGGTCACGCGGCCCCGGCCGGGACGGCCTCGTCCCGGCCCCCGCGAAGAGCCCGGTGCCTCAGCGCGCCGCGCGGACGCCGTCGAGCGCGACGGACAGGATGCGGTCGCGCTGGGCGTCGTCGAGGAACTTCGTGGCGCTGATGCCGGCGACCATGCGGAGCAGGTCGTCGACGGAGATGTCGGTGCGGGCGTCGCCGGACTTCTGGGCGCGCTCGAAGAGGGGGCCACCGGCCTGGAACATGGAGTCGCGGCAGGCCAGGAAGACATCGGACTCGTCGTTGAGGGCCTCGCGGATGGCCCGCTTGGTCACGGTGTAGTCGACGAAGCGGCCCAGCCAGGAGGTGAGCGCCTCCCACGGCTCGCGGTCGGCGACCTCCCGGGCGAACCGGCACAGGTCGTTGACCTCGTCCGCGTAGACGGACTCGAAGAGGTGCCGGCGGGTGGGGAAGTTCCGGTAGAGGGTCGCGATGCCCACGCCCGCGCGGCGGGCGATGTCCTCCAGCGACGCGTCGGCGCCGTTCTCGGCGAAGGCCTCACGGGCCGCGGCCAGCAGGGCGTCGTAGTTGCGCGCCGCGTCCCTTCGGTGCGGGCGCTGGGACGCGACGATCTCACTGGCGGGGAACGTGTCGGCCGTCACTGCTGCCTCCTGACCGGAACGCTTTGAAGTGGAGGGTAGCCTCCGCTACAGTGGAGGCATACCTCCACTTTACCAGTCGGGGTGTGCTTCCCGTCGACCCGTGCCCCGCACGCGACGGCAAGGCGTCCACACCCCGATGTGACCCCTCCCGCGGGCCCTGCGACGACGCACCGCCCGCTCCCGGACTCCCCCCGGCGGCCGCGACCGCGCGACCACCGGTTCCCCGGGCTGCCCGCGCGGCCCGCACGACCACGGCCGGACGCTCCCGGCCACACCCCGCTCCGAACCGGAGAGGCTTTTCATGCCGCAAAAGTCCACCCGCCTCACCTTCGCCGTCCTCGCGACCGGTGCGGGCGTGTTCTCCATGCTCCAGTCGCTGATCGCGCCGGCCCTGCCGACCGTCCAGCACGCCATGCACACCTCGCAGTCCACCGTGACCTGGGTGATGACGGCCTACCTGCTGTCCGCCTCGGTCTTCACCCCCATCCTCGGCCGGGTCGGCGACCTGATCGGCAAGAAGCGCACCCTCGTCGCCGTCCTGGTGACCCTGACCCTGGGCTGCCTGCTCGCCGCGCTCGCGCCGTCCATCGGGGTGCTGATCATCGCCCGCGTCGTCCAGGGCATCGGCGGCGCGCTCTTCCCGCTGTCCTTCGGGATCATCCGGGACGAGTTCACCGCGAGCCGGGTGGGCCCCAGCATCAGCAACCTGTCCGCCGTGATCGCCGCGGGCGGCGGTGTCGGCATCGTGGCGGCCGGCCCGATCGTCTCGGCGCTCGACTACCGCTGGCTGTTCTGGCTGCCCGTCGCCGTCGTCGCGCTCACCGCGCTGATCGCCTACCGCTACGTGCCCGAGTCCCCGAGCCGGGCCGAGGGCCGCGTCAACTGGCTCGGCGCGATCCTCCTGTCGGGCTGGCTGGTGGCGCTGCTGCTGCCGCTCAGCCAGGCGACCCGGTGGGGCTGGACCTCCGGCCGTGCGCTGGGCCTGTTCGCCGCCGCGGTCGTCCTGTTCGCGCTGTGGCTGTTCACCGAGGCACGCTCCCGGTTCCCCCTGATCGATCTGCGCATCATGCGGCTGCGCGCGGTGTGGACCACCAACGCCGCCGGCCTGCTCTTCGGCGCGGGGATGTACTCGATCTGGTCCTTCCTGCCCGGCTTCGCCCAGACCCCGAGCGCCGCGGGCTACGGCTTCGGCGCCAGCGTGACGGGGGCCGGCCTGCTGATGCTGCCGATGCTGATCGCGATGTTCCTCTCCGGCGTCCTCAGCGGCCGGCTGGAGCCCGTCGTGGGCGCCAAGCGCCTGCTCACGACCGGTGCCGCACTCGGCGCCGTGGCCTGCGGCTCCCTCGCGGCCTGGCACGACCGGCAGTGGCAGGTGGCCTTCGCGGCCGGCATCTTCGGCCTGGGCATCGGGCTCGCCTTCGCCTCCATGGCCAACCTGATCGTGCGCAGCGTCCCGGCCGAGCAGACCGGCGCCGCGAGCGGTATGAACGCCAACATCCGCACCATCGGCGGTTCCATCGGCGCCGCGGTCACCAGCGTCCTGGTCACCAGCCGGCTCCAGCCCTCGGGCCTGCCCTACGCCTCCGGCTACACCCACGCCTTCGGCCTGCTGGCCGTCCTGTGCCTGGCCGCGGCCCTGGCCGCGCTCCTCGTCCCGGTCCACCGCGCCGCCCGCCACGCGGCGGGAAGCGCGGTGCCGGCCGCCGACGAGATCAGCGCGGCGAACCCGCGGACCGTTCCGACGGGCGCGCGCGGCTGACGCGTGGCCCGCGATCACCGCGGGCGGGCGCGCCGGTCCCGACAGGAGCCGCCGCGCCCGCCCGTGTGCGCGCCGCGACGGCCGCCGGCACCCTCGCCGTCACGGCCGCCCTCACGGCTCGGGCCTCTCCCCGCGCCCGTGCCCGGCCTCACGAACCGGCCCACCCGTCCGCGACCGGGTCCCGGCCCGCCTCGGACGCCGCGTCGCGGCACCTCCGGGGAACCGTTTGCGCCGTGTCGTCCCGGATGGGCCCGGATGAGCCAGGCAATGAGCCTTTTCAGCGTTGCCTTTCCAGGGTGAGTACGGCTCTTGCCGCTGACGACAGGCGGTTGGGGCCGCAGCGGGCGTGACGGAAGATGCGCC
>NZ_JBEZXR010000159.1:0-5244 GCF_040638135.1 Streptomyces sp. NPDC026673
AGTGGCCACCCTCATCGCCAGTGTCCAGCGGCTCTCCGAGGCCGACCGGCGGCACGTCGCCGCCCTCGTCGAATCCCTCCTCCGCAGCCCCACCGGGTCATAGGTCACGGAGCGGGGGTGCTCCCCGGCGGAACGCGGCCGGCGACGTGGCACCGGAGCAGGAAACCCCTCTGGTCCAGGCCGCACAGCGCCGCCATCGGCTCGGCACCCCGGCGTGCGGAACGGTGCGCCGGTGCGCGCTCGAACCGGTGTGCCGTCAGCGCGCTCAGCAGCGCGCCGCCGTACGCCAGGCGCGGCAGCCACCGGCCCGCGGGGGCGGTCCCGGGCATTCAGCACGCCGCCGATCTCATGACGCGCAGCCAGCCGATCACCGCGTTGACGGTCGCGTAGTCGAGTTCGGCGATCCGGGCCACGGCGTCCGCGTCGTCCCGGCGGACCGGGACGCCGGCGGCGTCGAGGGCGCAGTGCAGCATGACCTGGTGCGCCTGGGTGGGCGGCAGGGGCTGACCCGGACGGATCTGGGACCGCAGCAGGTAGGAGATCGGCAACGGGGGTGTCGGTCGTTCCACGGTCATGATCGGGTCCCCTCGAAGTAGTCGGACAGGGCGGTGGTGAGGTCGAGCCGGCTGTGCCATTCGCGGTGGCCCAGGAGTTCCGTCTGCGCCCGGGCCCAGAAGGCTCCGATCACGGCGTGGTCGTTCCGGTCGGCGACCAGTCCGGTGGGGGGCGCCAGCCCTCGGGCGTGCGCGCGTTGGGTGAAGACGAGCGTGGTGAAGCGTCCCTCGGGCCGGGGCCCGGGGTGGACGGAGTGCCGCAGGACGGCCCTGCTCAGGGCATCCGCCGCCACCGCGGCGGCCGGTGCGGAACCCGTGCTCCAGCCCATCAGCCGCCGTGCGTGGGCGTCGAGCACGACCACGCACAGCAGCTCGCCCTGCCGGGTGGGCAGTTCGACGGCGTCGGTCACCCAGAGCCGGTCGGGGACACCGGGCCGGCCCTGGAGCCCGGCGCGCCGCATGAGCAGCTCCACCGTGCCGTGACTGATGGGGATGCCGTGCCGCAGGGTGAGCTCGTCGTGGATCCGCCGGTATCCGAAGGTGCCGCGGGAGGCGGCGTGGATGGAGGTGATGAGGTCCGTCAGCCACAGGTGCCGTGAGGCGCGGGCCGAGGGGGGCCGGCTGCGCCAGGTGAAGTACCCCGATTCCGAGATCCCGAGAACGCGCGTCGCGGTCCGGATCGGGAGTCCTTCACCGGCCATCATGTGCACGGCCTCGAAACGCCTTTTGGGGACACCACATCGCGCAGCAGTTCGGTGACCCGCCGGTGGACGGCGAGTTCGGTCTCCAGTTCGGCGATGCGCCTGTGCGCGGCGTTGAGTTCGGCGCCGCCGACGGCCGCGCGCCGCGGCCGTCCCAGGTGCGGCAGATGTGTGCGCCGCCACTGGTAGATCGTCTGGTCGCCCAGGCCGAGGTCCAGGGCGACCTTCTTCACGGGCTCGCCGGCGGCCAGCAGATCGAGGGCCTTGCGGCGCAGCTCGGGTGGGTATCGTCTGGGCACTTCATGCCTCCGGAAGGCCGGTCGTGGTCCCGGGCCGGGGACCCGTCTGGGGGTTTGGGGAGGTGAGGGACGTGTCCCCGGCCCGGAAGCGGTGGGGCGTCAGCTGACGTGGCGGTGCATGGTCACGGTGGGCCGGAACTCCCGCAGCGGACTGGCGCCGGCCCCTGCCGGGACCGCGGCCGCGGCGCGGTCGAGGACGGCCCTGACCTCGGCGGCGAGCGCGTCCGCACGGCGTTCGATCTCGGAGATCGGGTCGCCGCACCGCCTCAGCTCGGCCACCCGGCGCCGGATGTCGGCGAGCCGGTCCCGGTCGCGCGCGCTCAGGGTGAGCGGCCGCGGGGTCGCCACGATGAACTGGTAGGCGCCCGCGAAGGTCTGACATCCGGTGCAGTGCTGGTTGACGGCGCGGCTGATGTTCGTGGCGGTGACCCGCCGGATGTCGACACCGGAAGTGGTGACGATCTGGAAGGAGAGGGCGATCGAACGGCACGGGCGGGAGAGCGAGCAGCCGACGGAGGCGGCGACCGCCCGGTTGTGCGCGGTGGCCGCGATGAGCGGCCCGAACCGGTGGACCGAGAACTCCTCGTCGTACTGGACCGGGTGCGCCCGGTTGGCGAGGGTGTGCGCCTCGTCCACGGCGGTGCCGACGGAACGCGGGATGCGCGACCCCGATGCCGCGCCGGCCGGGGCCGCGGTGGCGAAGGCGACGAGGCCGACGGTGGTCAGCATGCCCAGCCGGACGGCCTTGCGGCCCACCGTACTGGTGCGGGGCTTTCGGTGCGTCACGGACTTCTCCTGTACGGATGGAAGGAATGTCGGGGGGAAGAGGGAAGGCGGAAGGGGGGAAGGGGCGGGGGAAAGGGGGCTGAGCGATTTCCGCGTCAGGTCGGCAGGGGCGCGGGGAAGGACACGGTGAAGCTCGGGATGGGGGGCTCCGAGGGCGTCGGCGACTCCGACGGCCCGGGGGTGGACGAACTCGCGGACGGGCTGGGCCCCGCCGTGGCAGTGGTCCGGGTGCTGCTGGGTTCCGGTTCGCTGCGGGTCGCCCGCGGGCTGGGCGACTTGGCCGGCGAGGGACTGCCGCTCGCCGACGCGGAGGCGTCGGCGGAGCCGGACTCCGACGGGGTGGCGGAGAGCTCGGTCGCCGGCGGCTCGCTCGCGGCCAGGTTCACCGGAGGTGCGGTGACGCTGGGCAGCGGCGCGGGGGCGACGGGGCGCAGGGGCCGGATCTCGGGAACCCCGGGCTGCAGGATGGGGGCGATCGGCGGCTGCGGCGGCAGCGGCTGGGGGGTCACCCCGCCCACCCACGCGGCGCACAGCGCAGCACCTCCGGCCAGCGTGGCCCCGCCGATGAGGAGCCTCAGCCGGAGATTCCCCTCCGTGGCGCGGACGACGTAGCGGACGAGCCGGCCCCCGAGGCGTACCGACAGATAGGCCGCCCCCGCCAGGGGGCAGATCAGCATGAGGCTGCCGACGACCCCGACCGTCCCGGCGGCGAACTGGCCGTCGGCGAAGGCCGAACCGGTCCCGGTCAGCTGCTCGACCAGGGAGCGCAGGCTCGTCTCGAGCAGACGGGGCAGGTTCCACAGCACATAGCCGAGCTCGGCCATGAGCAGGGGCACCATCGTCAGCACCCAGGTGGTGACGATGATCCGGGCGGAGCGCTTGAGGTCGGAGACCTCCGGGGGTACCGGGCGGCCCGGCAGCATGCTCCGCAGGATCGGCTTGATCTTGCCGAAGAGGTCCGGGACGCCGGCGAGGTCACCGAGGATGTAGTAGCCGTCCAGCCGGACGGCCGGCATCAGCTGCTCGATGATCTCGAAGTGGGCCAGGTAGATGGCGGCGAGGAAGAAGGACTGACCGGTGACGAAGTACCCGCCGGCCAGGGCCAGTATGAAGACGACGTTGAAGTAGACGCCGCCCAGGTCGGTGCGCATGCGCCCGCCCCGGCCGATCCGGTAGACGTCCGTGACGTCGGTGTACATCGACGGCCAGATCAGGAAGATGCCGCAGCCGATGGCGCCGGGGCGGGCCCCGCCGTACCGGCACGCGGAGGCGTGCCCGAACTCGTGGAAGACGAGCGAGGCCACGGTCAGCGCGAACACCACGAGCATGAGCACCGGCTGTTCCAGCACCTGGAGCACCGGGGTCATCGCCCCATGGACGGCGAACAGCCAGATCTCCATGGCGACCGCCGCCGAGAGCACCAGTGCCACCGCCGTCGGCCGGTGCAGCCAGGCCAGGGAACGGGCGATCCGGGCGACCTGCCGCTCGCGGAAGATGACCCGGTGCCCCTTCAGGACGAGCAGGAGGTCCGCGGTGGGCCCGGTGACCTGGTCGTCCTCCTGGCCGAAGGGGACGGTGACGCCCAGCGGCTGGAGCTTGGTCTCGATCAGGTAGTGCACGTTCTCGGCGCTGACCTCCCGGCCGAAGCGCCCGCTGACCCGGTGCGAGATGGCCTCGGTGTCGCGCCGCCCGTCGATGGCCCGGGCGACCAGGTACAGCAGCCGGCTCAGCTGGACGACCTGCCCGTCGCCCCTGCGGACGATGTACCGCGGCTCGGTGAAACCCCCTCCCTTGTACTCGCCGAGGAGTTGCAGTCCCGCGCCGAGCCGCGGAACGGGGAATCCCGTGTCGTAGGGAGGCTCCAACACGTCCGCGCCGTACACCGCCGTTCCCGTGGGTCCGGGGCCGTGAGCAATGTGACTTTCCGTCACCGTCCTGCTCTTCCTCCCGAGACGGACCGCGCCACGACGGGCGCGGTCCGCACACGCACGGGTGCTGTTACTGGCGGATGTTGATGGCCTGGACGGCCTCGGACTGGGCGACCGCGAACGGGGAGAACTGGTTCGCCGCGAGCGACTCGTTGTGGGCGGAGACGTGCGCGATGTTCTTGGTCACGTGCGTGGTCTTGACGAAGCTGAACTTGAGCTTGCCCAGGGCCTCACGGCCCGGCAGCAGCTCCGCGGACTCGGCGTCGAGCTGGTCCATGTTCATGAGGGGGATGCCTTTCTCGGTATACGGAAGGAGGTGGAACGCCGGCTACTGCTTGATGTTGATGGCCTGGGTGGCCTGCGACTGGGCGACCGCGTACGGGGACCACTCGTTGGCCGCGAGCGACTCGTTGTGGGCGGAGACGTGCGCGATGTTCTTGGTCACGTGCGTGGTCTTGACGAAGCTGAACTTGAGCTTGCCCAGGGCCTCACGGCCGGGCAGCAGCTCCGCGGACTCGGTGTCCAGCTCACGCATGTCGAGCATGGGGGATCCTTTGTACGAAGGGTGCGAACGGTCACCGGACCCCGGGCCCGTCCATCCACACCGGACGATCTGTCTGACGGCGTTGGACAGTAGCCCTGCGCACCGGCCCGGGCAAGCGATCGGCACTCATGACTTTCCGTCAACAGGCCGCGCGGGCAAGGGAAACGACAGGTGAGAGGGCCGACGGCGGTGGTCCGGCCGCCGGCCGCCGGCCGTGGGATATCACTCGAACGGGTCAATCCGCCCCCTGCCCGATGTGGGGAAGTCCCGGCAGAGGGTGCGAAGCACGACGAACCGGTGGCTATCCTCTCGATCCCCGAGGCGTATGGGCCGACAGAGCCTCCGGTGAGAGGGGTTCACGTGCTTGTCGTTCAAGGGGCGACCGCCACCGCCGTCGTCCGCCACCGGACCGGAGAGCCGGTGGTCCTGCTT
>NZ_JBEZXR010000160.1:1836-3129 GCF_040638135.1 Streptomyces sp. NPDC026673
TAGTGGACGCGAGCATCTGTGGCCAAGTTTTTAAGGGCGCACGGTGGATGCCTTGGCACCAGGAACCGATGAAGGACGTGGGAGGCCACGATAGGCCCCGGGGAGCTGTCAACCAAGCTTTGATCCGGGGGTGTCCGAATGGGGAAACCCGGCAGTCGTCATGGGCTGTCACCCACTGCTGAACACATAGGCAGTGTGGAGGGAACGCGGGGAAGTGAAACATCTCAGTACCCGCAGGAAGAGAAAACAACCGTGATTCCGGGAGTAGTGGCGAGCGAAACCGGATGAGGCCAAACCGTATGCGTGTGATACCCGGCAGGGGTTGCGCATGTGGGGTTGTGGGATCGTACTTCAGTCGTCTGCCGGCGGCTGGGCGAGTCAGAAACCGTTGATGTAGGCGAAGGACATGCGAAAGGTCCGGCGTAGAGGGTAAGACCCCCGTAGCTGAAACATTAGCGGCTTGCTTGTACGACACCCAAGTAGCACGGGGCCCGAGAAATCCCGTGTGAATCTGGCGGGACCACCCGCTAAGCCTAAATATTCCCTGGTGACCGATAGCGGATAGTACCGTGAGGGAATGGTGAAAAGTACCGCGGGAGCGGAGTGAAATAGTACCTGAAACCGTGTGCCTACAAGCCGTGGGAGCGTCGGACATCAGCTTGCTGGTGTCTCGTGACTGCGTGCCTTTTGAAGAATGAGCCTGCGAGTTTGCGGTGTGTGGCGAGGTTAACCCGTGTGGGGTAGCCGTAGCGAAAGCGAGTCCGAATAGGGCGTTTGAGTCGCATGCCCAAGACCCGAAGCGGAGTGATCTAGCCATGGGCAGGTTGAAGCGTGGGTAAGACCGCGTGGAGGACCGAACCCACCAGGGTTGAAAACCTGGGGGATGACCTGTGGTTAGGGGTGAAAGGCCAATCAAACTCCGTGATAGCTGGTTCTCCCCGAAATGCATTTAGGTGCAGCGTCGTGTGTTTCTTGCCGGAGGTAGAGCACTGGATAGGCGATGGGCCCTACCGGGTTACTGACCTTAGCCAAACTCCGAATGCCGGTAAGTGAGAGCGCGGCAGTGAGACTGCGGGGGATAAGCTCCGTGGTCGAGAGGGAAACAGCCCAGAGCATCGACTAAGGCCCCTAAGCGTACGCTAAGTGGGAAAGGATGTGGAGTCGCAGAGACAACCAGGAGGTTGGCTTAGAAGCAGCCACCCTTGAAAGAGTGCGTAATAGCTCACTGGTCAAGTGATTCCGCGCCGACAATGTAGCGGGGCTCAAGCGTACCGCCGAAGTCGTGTCATTGCA
>NZ_JBEZXR010000160.1:3222-5051 GCF_040638135.1 Streptomyces sp. NPDC026673
GTACGGATGGGTAGGGGAGCGTCGTGTGCCGGGTGAAGCGGCCCTGGAAGGGAGTCGTGGACGGTTCACGAGTGAGAATGCAGGCATGAGTAGCGATACAAGAGTGGGAAACTCTTGCGCCGATTGACTAAGGGTTCCTGGGTCAAGCTGATCTGCCCAGGGTAAGTCGGGACCTAAGGCGAGGCCGACAGGCGTAGTCGATGGACAACCGGTTGATATTCCGGTACCCGCTTTGAAGCGCCAGCGCTGAACCCTCTGATGCTAAGCCCGTGAAGCCGCCCTTGATCTCTTCGGAGTGATGGGGAGTGGTGGAGCCGGCGAACCAAGGTGGTAGTAGGTGAGCGATGGGGTGACGCAGGAAGGTAGTCCAGCCCGGGCGGTGGTTGTCCCGGGGTAAGGGTGTAGGCCGAGTGGTAGGCAAATCCGCCACTCTTTGAGGCTGAGACCTGATGCCGAGCCGATTGTGGTGAAGTGGATGATCCTATGCTGTCGAGAAAAGCCTCTAGCGAGTTTCATGGCGGCCCGTACCCTAAACCGACTCAGGTGGTCAGGTAGAGAATACCGAGGCGTTCGGGTGAACTATGGTTAAGGAACTCGGCAAAATGCCCCCGTAACTTCGGGAGAAGGGGGGCCATTGCTGGTGAGGGAACTTGCTTCCTGAGCTGGTGGTGGCCGCAGAGACCAGCGAGAAGCGACTGTTTACTAAAAACACAGGTCCGTGCGAAGCCGTAAGGCGATGTATACGGACTGACGCCTGCCCGGTGCTGGAACGTTAAGGGGACCGGTTAGCTCTGATTCGTCGGGGCGAAGCTGAGAACTTAAGCGCCAGTAAACGGCGGTGGTAACTATAACCATCCTAAGGTAGCGAAATTCCTTGTCGGGTAAGTTCCGACCTGCACGAATGGCGTAACGACTTCTCGACTGTCTCAACCATAGGCCCGGTGAAATTGCACTACGAGTAAAGATGCTCGTTTCGCGCAGCAGGACGGAAAGACCCCGGGACCTTTACTATAGCTTGATATTGGTGTTCGGTTCGGCTTGTGTAGGATAGGTGGGAGACTGTGAAGCAGTGGCGCCAGCCATTGTGGAGTCATCGTTGAAATACCACTCTGGTCGTGCTGGATGTCTAACCTCGGTCCGTGATCCGGATCAGGGACAGTGTCTGGTGGGTAGTTTAACTGGGGCGGTTGCCTCCTAAAGGGTAACGGAGGCGCCCAAAGGTTCCCTCAGCCTGGTTGGCAATCAGGTGTTGAGTGTAAGTGCACAAGGGAGCTTGACTGTGAGACTGACGGGTCGAGCAGGTACGAAAGTAGGGACTAGTGATCCGGCGGTGGCTTGTGGAAGCGCCGTCGCTCAACGGATAAAAGGTACCCCGGGGATAACAGGCTGATCTTCCCCAAGAGTCCATATCGACGGGATGGTTTGGCACCTCGATGTCGGCTCGTCGCATCCTGGGGCTGGAGTCGGTCCCAAGGGTTGGGCTGTTCGCCCATTAAAGCGGTACGCGAGCTGGGTTTAGAACGTCGTGAGACAGTTCGGTCCCTATCCGCTGTGCGCGTAGGAGTCTTGAGAAGGGCTGTCCCTAGTACGAGAGGACCGGGACGGACGAACCTCTGGTGTGCCAGTTGTTCTGCCAAGGGCATGGCTGGTTGGCTACGTTCGGGAGGGATAACCGCTGAAAGCATCTAAGCGGGAAGCCTGCTTCGAGATGAGGACTCCCACCCCCTTGAGGGGTTAAGGCTCCCAGTAGACGACTGGGTTGATAGGCCGGATGTGGAAGCCCAGTAATGGGTGGAGCTGACCGGTACTAATAAGCCGAGGGCTTGTCC
>NZ_JBEZXR010000161.1:0-4995 GCF_040638135.1 Streptomyces sp. NPDC026673
GTGCGCACGGGCCGCGATAACCCACGTGGCGTTGTGCCGCTCGCGCCGGTGGATCTGCCGCCAGGGCAACGCCATCCAGCCCGCACGCGCCATGTCCCGACCGGCCGACCGGAGGCCAGCTGCTCGATGCCGAGTGTAATGGTGCAGTGACCTTGCGTATTATTTTCGGAGGTTTGTCACGAAACGGAGATCTGGTTTGACATTTAACTAAAAGGGTTGAAAACGGACCCCCGACTACGCAAGGACAGCGCCCCGATGACAACGGACAGCCTCCCACAGGTGACACTCGGTAATGAATTCGATGGGCTCGCCATATCCGACACCGCGTTCGCACTGCTGGACGAGTTGGGCACGGTTGTCGGGTGGACGCAGGCCGCCGAGCGGCTCGTCGGTCACGGTGCGGGGGACATCGTCGGCCGCTCGGCCGCCCTGGTGGTGCCATCCTTCGGCGCAGCAGCCACCACGGACGCGGTCGTGGAGCACCTCCTCGCCGAGAACGGCTGGCCGGGGGCGTCAGCAGTGCGACGCCACGACGGCAACCTGGTCGACGTCAGCCTGCGGATCACGGCACTGCGAGGCCAGGACGGCCCCACACGCTGGCTGGCCTCACTGACCGACACAGGAGGGCTGTCAGGGGACGTGTTGAGCGGACTGATGCGTGGCCCGCTCCTCGCCCGCGCGCCGATCGGGGTCGTGATCCGGGACCCCCATCTGCGGTGCATGTTCACGAACGACGTGATGGAACAGCACGATGGCATCCCCGCTGACCGGAGGCTGGGACGACGGCTCACCGAATCAGCACCCGGCGCCACGGCCGAAGCCATCGAGGCACTGATGCAGCAGGCCCTCCAAGGTGGCGCCACCAAGGTGCACGAGTACCGGGCATGGCTGCCCACCTTCCCGGGCCGGGAGCACTCCTTCGGTGGGGCCTACCACTGCCTCCAGGGCGCCGACGGCGAAATCGTGGGCGTATGCGTGATCAGCGCCGATGTCACCGAGAGTCGACGGATGCGCGAGGACGTGGCCGCCATCTCCGAGGCCAGTACACGCCTCGGCGAAAGCCTGGATGTGATGCAGACCAGCCAGAGCCTGGCCGACCTGGCGGTGCCCCTGCTCGCCGACTACGTCGCTGTCGACCTGGAGCAGTCCGTCCCGTTCGGCGAGGGGCCGGCTGTTCACTCCGGCGCCCCGGCTCACGGTGTTCCCGTGCTGCGTCGGGCCGGGCAAGCGTCGATTCATCCAGGGGTGCCGGAGTCCTCGTTGACACAAGGCGAGCCGGTCTCCGTCCCGTCCGCGTCGCCGCTCGCGGTCGTCCTGCGCACCGGCGAGCCTCACCTTGAGCAGCACCTCGACCGACCCTGGGTCGACGGTCGCCCGGCGATAGCCCGGCGGTTCCGTGAGACCGGAATGCACTCGCTGATGATCGTGCCGGTTCGTGTGCGGGGCGCGCTGCTGGGTGTGGTGCTGTTCGTCCGCACAGACAATGCGGAGCCGTTCCACGAGACCGATCTGCTCCTGGCCGAAGCGCTTGTGAGTCGTGCGGCGCGGTCGCTGGACAACGCGCGCCAGTACGCGCGCGAGCAGAGTGCCGCCCTCACGTTGCAGCGCACCCTGCTGCCGCGCCGGCTGACCGGCGGCACGGCCGTCGAGGCGGCGTCGCGCTATCTGCCGGCCGACATGGACCATGGGGTTGGCGGCGACTGGTTCGACGTGATTCCTCTGGCCGGCGCACGGGTGGCCCTGGTCGTGGGCGACGTGGTCGGGCACGGTCTGCACGCCGCGGCGACGATGGGCACGCTCCGCACCGCCGTGCGCACGCTCGCCGACATGGACCTGCCCCCCGACGAAGTGCTGGCCCACCTCGACAACACGGTCCAGCGACTGGCCGAAGCGGACGGCGACGACATGGGTTCGATTCCCGGAGCGGTCGGCGCCACCTGTCTGTATGCCGTCTACGACCCCGCCACCCGCGTGTGCACCATGGCCCGGGCCGGGCATCTACCGCCCGTCATCGTCGACCCGCAGGGCCATGTCACCTTTCCCGATCTTCCCCCCGGAGCCCCGCTGGGCGTCGGCCTGGGAGATCCTTTCGAGACCGTGGAACTGGAACTGCCCGAAGGCAGCCTCCTCGCCCTCTACACCGACGGTCTGATCGAGACCCGCGACGGCGACATCGAAGACGGCATGCGCCGCTTGGGTACCGTCCTTGCGGAACCGGGCCGGTCCCTGGAAGAACTCTGTACGCGCGCGACGGACGCCGTCCCCGGGCAGGCTTCTTGCGACGACACCACTCTGCTCCTCGTCAGGACTCTGTCCTTGAGCGCGGGTCAGGTTGCCTGCTGGACATTGCCCAATGACGAGACCGCCGCCCGAAGTGCCCGTGAGATGACGGTTCGCCAGTTGACCGTCTGGGGCCTGGACAGTCTTGGTGACTCCACGAGGCTGATTGTCAGCGAACTGGTGACCAACGCCGTCCGCCACAGCAGCGGTCCGATTCGATTGTGCCTGAAACAACACGGAGTCCTGACCTGTGAAGTGTCGGACTCCGATACCTGCTCCCCACGCCCGCGCCGTGCACGCTCCACAGACGAGAACGGCCGCGGCCTCCTCCTCGTCGCTCAGATGTCGCGCAGGTGGGGATCTCGATTGATGAGCGAAGGCAAGGTTGTCTGGGTCGAACAGGGAATACCCACAACCTCTGGTTCGCGGACGTCGCCGCGGTTCTAGCTGCCCGGTGCGCGCAAGGGTGTGGCCTGGCGGGACGTCCCCGCCGGAGTGTGGGCTGCTCGGCGTGACCACCTGGCGCCGCTTGCGGGACCGGACCGAAGCCGGTGTCCGGCCCGGGCTGCACGCGGAGCTCCTAGCCGAACTGCGCAATACGGGCTTGCTCGAGATGGTCGGTTCTGGTCCTTGCGACGGCCCGTCGGCTCGACCTCGATCAGATCCGCCGCGCGCTCCTGATCCGCGAGGTCGCGACCGTCGAGTAGGCCAACGCCTTCAAGGTGCAGCTCCAGCGCGTCAAGGTCAAGCTGTCGACCCGCGCGGGCGACGCCGGCCGGCTGTTCGGCTCGGTGACCCCGGCCGACATCGCCGCCGCCGTCAAGGCCGCGGGTGGTCCGGACGTGGACAAGCGCCGGATCGAGATCGGTTCCCCGATCAAGACGCTGGGCTCCCACCAGGTGTCGGTGCGCCTGCACCCCGAGGTCGAGGCCGCCTGACCCGCACGCACCGTGTGAACACCGGGCCCGGCGTCGTGCCGGGGACGGGACGGCGGCGGACGCGCCTGTCAGACGCGGACGGCGCCGGTGTCTCGCCCAGCCCCTGCCGAGGCCGGCAACAGCCAACCTCGATGCCTGTTACTGATCATTTCAGAATGACGTGCGGAGTCGTCGGAGGCAGATGATGCTGCAGCCGAGTTCCAGGAGGCCCTGGTGGAGGCCGGCGCGATGCTCGTGGCGGATACGGAGTCGTTGGGACTGGTGGAGCCAGGCGAAGGGTACGCTCGACGATCCAACACCGTGGGTCTCGGTGAGCGAGGGTCCGGTGGCGTCCATGAGGTGAGCGCGCGGTTCCAACTGGCCTTGGGACATCGGCGGTGGGGCACGGAGGGCGCAGTGGCGATGGGGGAGGGACTGCTCGCCGTTGCGATACCTGACTGGCCGCGAATGAACGGCCCTCAGCGGATGTTGGTCGATGACGGACAACGGAACAGATCCTGCGGCAGCACCTTCGGCAGGCTGGTCGGCTGCCGCTCCGGCAGGGGCTCTCGTGAGGTGCCCGGTACGGCCGCGTACCGCGAGCGGGAGCCGAGGTAAGCGGCGATCTTCATCGGGTTGAACACCCACATCACGTGGTGGATCCCCTCGTCCGAGGCCGCGATGGTCATGAAGGTCGAGGGGCAGCCGTCCCGGTGGAGCAATACCCCGCCACGTCCGTTGGCCTGGACGCACTCTACCTCCGCGTCGCCCCAGAACCGCGGGTACGCGATTGACAGGTTCGCCACCCGGGCCCGCCCGAGCACCGGCACGCGTGCAACGCCGCGCATGCCGTTGCCGTCGGACAGACTGATGGCATTCGGAGCCAGAAGCGCTGCCAAAGAGGCCATGTCTCCCTTCTGCGCGGCCGCCACGAACGCGTCGAGCAGGCGCTGGTGTTCGGCCGAATCGACCTTTCTGCGCTGCTCCGTGGCAAGGTGGGCGCGGGCACGGCTGACAATCTTGCGGATGTTGACCGCGGTCAGGTGGAGCATTTCGCCTATCTCGACATAGGGGAAATCGAACGCCTCACGCAGGACGTATGCGGCCCGCTCTGTGGGGGTGAGTTTCTCCAGGATCAGCAGGATGGCGAAGTCCAGGGCTTCGGCCCGCTGAGCGCCCACCGCGGGGTCGCTGCTGGTGTCGGCGGGTTCGGGCAGCCACGGGCCTATATAGGCCTCGCGCTGCACTCGGCTGGACTGGGCTACGTTGATCGCCAGTCGGGTGGTTGCGGTGGAGAGAAAGGCCGCCGGGCTGCGAACGACCGAGCGATCCGTCGTCTGCCAGCGTAGCCACACCTCCTGGACGACGTCTTCGGCTTCCGCCGCGCTGCCCAGCAAGCGATAGGCGATGCCGAAGAGGCGTGGCCGGAGCTCCACGAAGACGGACACGGCCCCGTCCAGGGCACCGTACGCGGGGGATGTCTCGGGACGCATGAATCCTCTTCTCTCCATTCCTACAGCGCCAGCGCTGTCAGGTGGCGCGACCAGGCCTTTTGGTCTGCATGCTGTGACGAGAGGGTGGTCGAGCAATGCGCAACCATGAGCAGGGCCGTGCTCCGATCCCGCCTCCCGTACTGACCAGGGTGGTCACTGTTGCGTGACGGCTTTTGAATGCCCCTGTGGACTCGGTGTCCGAGACGTGTTGGATGTTGATTCATTGAGTGGAGTGGACGGCACCCATCGATGGTGGTGGGCCCAACCGCGGTCTGCGGCATCGTTTCTGGTGCCCCGGGAGTCCA
>NZ_JBEZXR010000162.1:0-4721 GCF_040638135.1 Streptomyces sp. NPDC026673
GGGCTGTCGGCACCACCACCACCCCCACACATGCCGCCTGACCTGCACAAACACCACACCGGGCAGGGAAGGTCACCGTAGGGGACGGCATAGGGAGGACTGTAGGAGACACTGCAGGGAGGGGTCGGAGCCTTCCGGCTCGTTCCCGCGTGGACGCAATGATTGCGTCACGGTATTATTCTTTCATGTTGTACCCCACACCTCCCCTCAGCCGTGACGACGAGCGTGTACTCGCCTCCATCGACCAGATGCGCTCGGCCCTGCGTCACCAGGTTCGATCCACCCCGACGAAGTGGACGCAGGGGCTGCGCAAGTTCCTCACCGCCGACGCCGTGGCAGCGTCCAACTCCATCGAGGGTTTCAAGGTCGCCACCGTGGACGTGGAAGACCTGATAGAGGGCGAGCGGGATGTGGAGGTCTCCGAGGAGAACCGAGAGGAGACCCTCGCCTACCAGCGGATGATGACCTACATCCAAACACTGCACGATGCGGGCGACTTCACCTACAGCACCGGCTTTCTCAACGCCCTGCACTGGATGCTCCAAGGGCACCGCCACCACCCGCGCAAACCCGCCGGGCAGTGGCGCCGTGGGCCGGTGTACGTCACCGACGCCCGCGACCCGAGCATCGCCGCCTATACCGCCCCCGACGCCGAAGCAGTCCCCGCGCTCATGCAGGAACTCGTCGACTGGCTGGGCACCGACGACGCCACCCATCCCCTGGTCCGGGCCGCCATGGCGCATCTGCATCTGGTGTCGATCCACCCATGGGCCGACGGCAACGGCCGAATGTCCCGCTCACTACAAACCCTCATGATCGCGCGGGAAGGCGTCCTGGCTCCGGAGTTCTCCTCCATCGAGGCATGGCTCGGACGCCCGGGCAACACCTGGGAGTACTACCGCGAACTCGCTCGCCGCGGCGCCCGGTACCTGCCCGACCAGGACGTCGCAGGGTGGATCCGCTTCAACCTGACCGCCTACCACCAGCAGGCCCAGACCGTGCAGGCACGGCTGACCCGAGCCGGAAAAGTCTGGGAAGCCCTCGCCGACTTCACCCAGCACACCGGCCTCGACGAACGCACCATCACCGCCCTCCACGACGTCGCCATGGCCGGACGAGTACGCCGCTCCCGCTACGAACATGCCGAAGGCCTCAGCCTCCAACAAGCCCAACGCGACCTCCGCGACCTGGTCACCGCCCAGGTCCTCACCCCCGTCGGCCGCACCCGAGCCCGCTACTACACCGCCGGCGACCGCTTCCCCCAACCCGCCCTCGACATCGCCGCCACCCCCACCACCCTCACCGACCCCTACACGCCCTGAACCACACAAGCCCCCAACCGGCACAGCGGTGAAGGCCGGCGGCCCCCAAAGCGCAGCTGCCGTAGGGGCGCTCGAAGCAAAGCCGCGGCCCAGGACCCCGTCGGCATCTGAAGTGGAGCACGCCCCATGGCCTGCTCGCCGAAGGCCGTCGGAAGGCGACGTCAGCCGTAAGGGCATGGCTGCCCGAACATGGAAATGACCCGAGCCGCCACGACACCAGCCCATGCAGGCCCTGGACTGCCAACCGTCCACGACCGGCGGTGCGGTCAAAGCTCCGCCTGCCATCCAGCGGCAGACACCTGCGGCGGCTGGAAAAGGGTGGTTACCGCTTGACCAGCCGGGCTGGGTCGATGTCCAGGGGAAAGGGCTCGGTCACTGCCGTGGTCTGGCCGGCCTGGACCAGCCGGTCGCTGTAGGCGCCGTGCTCCAGATGCCCCAGGTACAGCCTGGGCGCGGGCTCCAGTTCCAGGCGCCAGTAGTGCTCGATACCCGCTGCCGCATACAGAGCAGGCTTGATCTTCCGGTCCGCCACACGGGTCGAAGGAGAGGCGATCTCCACCACGGCGATGACGTCCTGGGCGTGCACGGTCACACCGGACAGGTCCACGCCCTCATCAACGACGGCCAGGTCCGGGATCATCAGGCCGTCCGGTACCAGAACGTTGATGGCGTCGAAGACCAGCACCGGGGCTTTCGCGGCCACAGCCGCCTGCTCCAGCAGCACGTGAAGACGGTGCGAGGCCCACTGATGCGCAAGGCCCGGCGCGGGGCTCATCATCAAAGCGCCCCCGACCAGCTCGATCCGGTTCCGCGGGTCCTCGGGCAGGGCCAGGACATCGTCCACGGTCCACGGCCCGTAATGGTCAGCGGCGGCAACACTCACGCTCCCCTTCACCTCCTCGGCTTGCCGTGCCCCCAGTGTGGCCCAGCAAGAAGGCCCCGGTCGAGCCGACGCCGTCACCGCTCCACAACCAAGCCCGGCAGGTGGTTCACGGGGCCGCCTGGCGCGCCGCTTGGTAGGCGTCCCACAACGGCTGTACGACCGTGCACTCGCCGGCGGCCCCGTCCCGGCACGTGCCGCAGGAGGTGGCGTGGTCCAGCCACGCACGGTACGCCGCCTGGACCACATGGTTCACCCCAGTCACACGGACCCGGACCACGGCGCCGGGCCCCGAGCCGGTGTCCAGCCAGCGCTCCGCGTCACCGGGCTTCCCCACGATCCGACACCTCACACAGTTCCGTGTCCGGCCACCCCGACCACCCGTTTGTCCAACTGATCGTAGCATGCTGGTATCGATACGTCTCGCAACGTATCTCAAGGTGCTGCGTCATCTGGGCATCTCTAGCGTCTTGACCATGGAGTACGGCCCTGACGACGAGATCGACGCCGACGGCCCGGTCACCCCCTACCGGCAGCTGGCCGGAATCCTCGCGGCCCGTATCGCCCGCGGCGACTGGGAACCCAACCGCGCCATCCCCTCCGAGCAGCGCCTGGTACAGCAGTACGGTCTCGCCCGCTCCACCGTACGCCGCGCCATCGCCGTCCTGGCAGCCGACGGGCTGGTCTTCACCGTGCCCCAACGCGGCACCTTCGTCACCCCGCCGCAGTAACCACGCCGAAAGCCTCCCGCCGAACTCACCTGCGGGGCCGCACACGGCCGACTGTCCCAGACCACGGCACACCCCACAGCCCACGCCAGCCGCCCGGCCCGCGGCGCTGCCAGGGCTGCCGGCAAGAACGCCTCCCGCGCACAGCCCAGACCGCACGTAGCAGTTCACACGGGGGAACACGGCCGCGGCGCCCCAGCCTTCGGACGGGTGCCATCACGCGAACACCGCACCCCATCACCTCCGGCCGTACCTTCGCCCACGCCTGCGCCGCCGCGACGGCCCGTAAGCCGCACGGGCCTGCCGCCCCGTCAGATACTGCTCCACCGGCTGACGGTGCGCCGGTGACGACTCGCAAAGCGCCGTGACCTGCAGTGGTGAGGGGACCCGTGCTCCTCACCGGTGACGCAGCGGCACTCACCGGTGAGGTAACGGCACTCACCGACCACAGGTGATACCGGATTGTGATCTTTCACCCCGCTTTTCGGTGAGCAAATCGGTGAGTGCCACCGGGCTTCATAGAGGACGACACCCACCTCCACCTGCCCGGGAGCCGGCATGACCGCCCATCAGCATCCCCCCGCCACCACCACCGCCACGGCCACCGAAACCCGCACCGCACCGCCGGCCACACCCGGCCCGCGCCGGGTACGACCGGACCACCCCGCACGGCAGACAGCAAGCCCCGACACCGGGCGCACCCGCACCGCGCACCACAGGCAGCCATCGCGGGACACGCCCGGGCTGGCCGCCGACTTCCCCTCGCCGCAACCGGGTCCGTCCCCGCTGCCGGACAGCCCAGGGACCAGCTGTACCCGGCCGGCACAGACCGCCCCAGTGCGGCACCCCGCAGTACCCGCCCGCCGCGAGCAGCACGAGCGAAGGCGCCCCGCAACCGCCGCGGGACACCGCCTTGCCGACATAGCCACCCTGAACCCACACCCCGGCACCGCCGGCCGGACCGGACCGGGCCGCCGCGCCCTCGAGCGTGCCACACCGCCAGCCGGCGCTGCCGTCGGCCCCTGTGCAGCCAGGCCGGCCGCACTCGCGAAGACGGGCGCACACCGATGAGAAAACTACCCGCCCGGCCCCCACGGTTCGTCGCCGTCGACAACCGCGCCGTCGACGACCACCGCCTGAGCGTCCTGGACATCGGACTGCTCACCATCGCGCTGCGCCTGCCCGACGGCGCGGACTTCACCATCGCCGCCCTGGCCAACACCCGCAAACCCGGCCGCGAAGCTCTCACCAAAGCCATGCGGAACCTCGTGGCATACGGCTACATCGTCAAACTCAAAATCCAGGACGCCACCGACGGCACCTGGCGCACCGAATTCTCCGTCGCCGGCCTCCCCCACCGCCGAGAGGACATCCACCACCTCCTGGCCCAGGTGGCCGGGACACGGGCCGTACGCGTGGAACCGGTCTGGCTCGACCCCCGCAACCACCACACCCCCACCCCACCCGAACCGACACTGCCAGAGCCGGCCGCCACACACCCCCCAGCCGCGCCATCCGCCCTCCGCCCGGTCACGACGGGATCTCCCGACCCAGGCGCCACCAATGACAACCCCGAAGACGTACAGGCCGGACCGAGTAACGGGTTCCCGACAGTCGGTCAACCGGCAGTCGGCCACCCGACAACCGGTCACCCGGCCGCCGGTCACCCGACCGTCGGAAACCCGTCGGCTAAAGAACTAAGAGGCCGCGCGGATAGGCGTGTGGTCATGGTCGGCGGTTCGGGCGTCCGTCCCAGCGGTGGGTCGTCCATGCCCGGCGGATCAGGCTACG
>NZ_JBEZXR010000163.1:0-4700 GCF_040638135.1 Streptomyces sp. NPDC026673
AATATCCGCCGAATGGGCGTTTCGGCATGGGCCACTGGTCCGGCCCCGCACAGGGGGCGGCGGCCGGGCCGTTCGCGGTCGGGGGCCGGACCCCCGCGGTGTCAGAGCGCGACGCCGAGCAGGGCGTCCACCGCGCGGGACACCAGGCCGGGGGCGCCGGTGTCCGTGCCGCCCTCGGCGGCCTGGCGGGCGGCCCAGCGGTCCACGGCGGCGAGCGCCGCGGGGGCGTCCAGATCGTCGGCGAGGGCCTCGCGGATCTCCTCCACCAGCGCCTCGGCCGGCGGGCCGTCCGGCCGCGAGACGGCCGCGCGCCAGCGGGCCAGCCGCTCCACCGCGTCCGCCAGCACGGCGTCGGTCCACTCCCAGTCCTCGCGGTAGTGGTGGGCGAGCAGGCTGAGCCGTATGGCCGCCGGGTCCACGCCGTCGCGCCGCAGCTGGGAGACGAAGACGAGGTTGCCCTTGGACTTCGACATCTTCTCGCCGTGCAGCGCGACCATGCCGGCGTGGACGTAGGCCTTCGCCATCGGGAACTCGCCGGTGAGCACCTGGGCGTGCGAGGCGCCCATCTCGTGGTGCGGGAAGGCCAGGTCGGAGCCGCCGCCCTGCACGTCGAAGCCCATGCCCAGATGGTCCAGGGCGATGGCGACGCACTCGATGTGCCAGCCGGGCCGTCCGCGGCCCAGACTGCCGCCGTCCCAGCTGGGTTCGCCCTCGCGGGCGGCGAGCCACAGGATCGGGTCGACCGGGTTCTTCTTGCCCGGGCGGTCCGGGTCGCCGCCGCGCTCGGCGGAGAGCAGGCGCATGGTGGCGGCGTCGAGGCGGGAGACGGCGCCGAAGTGGGGGTCGGAGTCGACGTGGAAGTAGACGTCGCCGTCCAGCTCGTACGCCGCGCCCGCCTCACGCAGCCGCTCGACCAGCGGGACGATCCCGGGGATGGCCTCCACCGCGCCGATGTAGTGCGCGGGCGGCAGCATCCGCAGGGCGGTCATGTCCTCGCGGAAGAGGGTGGTCTCGCGCTCGGCGAGGGCCGTCCAGTCCTCGCCGGTCTTCTCGGCCCGCTCCAGCAGCGGGTCGTCGACGTCGGTGACGTTCTGGACGTACTGGACCTGGCGCTTCGTGTCCAGCCACACGCGCTGCACGAGGTCGAACGCGTTGTAGGTGGCCGCGTGACCCATGTGGGTGGCGTCGTAGGGGGTGATCCCGCACACGTAGATGCGGGCGACCGGACCGGGGCTCAGGGTTACCGGGCCGCCGGTCGCGGTGTCGTGGAGGCGGAGGTCGCGCCCGCTGCCGGGAAGGGCAGGGACGTCGGAAGCGGGCCAGGCATGCATGTCATGAGATTAACCGCCCGCGTGATCCACAAACGACCGGTGGGTCTCCCGGCGGCCTCCGTCGCGGACGCTCAGATGGGTGGCCAGGGGATGGCGGGCCACTCCCCGGAGGGCTCCGGATGACGTCCGGAGCGCAGCAGCGCGGTGACGCGGGCCCGCAGGGCGTCGAGCTCCGCGACCGTGATGAGCTCCGCCAGGCGGGCGCCGAGGCCCCCGTCGGCGAGTTCCGCGGAGAGCTTGCCGAGGACGTCGACGGCCTCGTCGGTGAGCGGTTCGCCGGCCCAGCCCCACAGCAGCGTCCGCAGCTTGTTCTCCGTGTTGAAGGTCACGCCGTGGTCGATGGCGTACAGGCGCCCGTCGGCCGCGGGCAGCAGGTGCCCGCCCTTGCGGTCGGCGTTGTTGATCACGGCGTCCAGGACGGCCAGCTGCCGCAGCCGTACGTCGTCGGCGTGCACCAGCAGCGCGGTGCGTCCCTCGCCCACCTCGGCGAAGCCGACGGCCTTCCAGCCCTCGCCCGGTTCGTCGCCCTCCACGAGGGCCAGCAGCCCCTCGCCGGCCTCCTGCGGCGTCTCGATCCACAGCTGGACCATGCCCTCCCCGTACGGCCCGTCCCGCAGCACGGTCGGTGGCACCAGGCCCCAGCCGGTGGCCTCGGAGACCAGGTACGCGGCCACCTCGCGCTGGGCGAGCGTGCCGTCGGGGAAGTCCCACAGCGGCCGCTCTCCGGCGACCGGCTTGTACACGCAGTGGGCGCGGGCGCCCTCGTGCTCGACCGCGCAGTAGAGCACCGCGTTGGAGGCGTCCCGCAGCCGCCCGCGCACGGTGAGCTCACCACGCACGAGCAGCTCGGGGGCTATGTCCCCGCTCAGGCCGTCGCCGACCGCCGGTACCCGTTCTGGCGCGGGCATACGTGTCCTTCCGGATCCAGGGGCAGACTGCACAGCGGGCAGGGCGGGCGGCCGGCCGCGACGACGTCGAGGGCGCGCTTGGCGAAGGAACGGGCCTGGGCACCGGTCAGGCGCACCCGCAGCAGCGGCGGGCCGTTCTCGTCGTCCTGCAGGAGCATCTCCTCGGCCGCCTCGAGGTCGTCCTCGTCCTCGGCCTCGATCTCGACCAGCGCCTGGGCCTCCAGGATCATCCGTTCCTCGGCACCGTCCCAGGCCAGGGCCATGGTGCCGACCCGGAACTCCTCCTCAACCGGTACCTCGAGCGGCCCGCTGTCGAGCAGTTCCGAGGGGGCCACGGCGGGAACCGGGGCGGAGCCGCCGGTGCGGCGCACGACCTCGTCCAGCAGCTCGTCGATGCGTTCGGCGAGCGCCTCGACCTGGGTCTTCTCCAGCGCGACGCTGGTCGTCCGGCCGGCGGCGCTCGCCTGCAGGAAGAAGGTGCGTTGGCCCGGTTGGCCTACGGTGCCGGCGACAAAGCGTTCGGGCTTGTCGTAGAGGAACACCTGACGAGGCACGTCCTGCTCCGTTTTCTCGGTGTCTGCGCGGTTCGGTCCACCCTACTGCGGAAGCTGATCACGGTGCGCCCGCACCACCACCGACCTCCGCGTCCCCCGGGGCCGCGGTGGGCCGCTCCCTCGGGCGCAGGCTCTCCAGGCTGCCGGTGTCGCCGAGCCGGAGCAGGAAGGGCCGCTCCGGGGTGTACCGGATCGCGGTGACCGAGCAGGGGTCGACGGCGATGCGCTGGAAGAGGTCCAGGTGCATGCCGAGGGCGTCGGCGGCGATGGACTTGATGATGTCGCCGTGGGAGCACATGACGTAGAGCGCGTCGGGTCCGTGGCTCTCCTCGATGCGCGCGTTCCACTCGCGCACCGCGTCGACCGCGCGGGCCTGCATGGCGCGCACCGACTCGCCCCCCTCGCCGGGGAACACGGCGGCCGAGGGATAGCGCTGCACGACGCCCCACAGGGGCTCGTCGGCCAGTTCCGCGATCTTCCGGCCGCTCCAGTCGCCGTACGCGCACTCCGAGATCCGCTCCTCGACGTGGAGCGGCACGCCGGGCAGCGCGTCCAGCAGCGGCTGCACGGTCTCCCGGCACCGCTGCAGCGGACTGGTGACGACGGCGGCGGGCGGCAGTCCGGCCAGCCGCGCGGCGAGGGCCGCGGCCTGGTCCCGTCCGGTCTCGTCGAGGGCGACTCCGGGGAGCCGTCCGGCCAGCACTTTCTCCGCGTTGGCGGTGGACCGGCCGTGCCGGACCAGGATCACGGTGGGCATGTCCGCCACCATACGGCCCCGGCTTCCCCGGTGTGGCGTCGGCGTATCGCGGAAGAAGACAGGTGTGATCGTCGACTGCGCCATTTACCGCGACGGGCAGCGCACCGACGCCCCCGACGACCTCTCCGACGCGCTGGACCGGGCACGGTCGACGGCCGGGGCGTTCGTGTGGATCGGCCTGTACGAGCCGACGGAGAAGGAGTTCGACCTCGTCAGCCGCGAGTTCGGGCTCCACCCGCTGGCCGTGGAGGACGCGCTCTGCGCCCACCAGCGGCCCAAGCTGGAGGTGTACGAGGGCTCGCTGTTCCTGGTCCTCAAGCCGGTCTCCTACGACGACGAGCGCGACACGGTCACCGCGGGCGAGTTGATGATCTTCGTCGGGGACGCCTTCGTGGTCACCGTGCGCCACGGCGAGGCGATCGCGCCGGGCGAGATCCGGCACCGCCTGGAGGCGGAGCACGAGATCCTCAAGCACGGGCCCACCTCGGTGATGTACGCGATCAGCGACACCGTGGTGGACGACTACATGCTGGTCGCCGCCGATCTCCAGGCCGACCTGGAGGACCTGGAGACGGAGGTCTTCGCCCCGGAGCCCCGCAGGTCGGTCGCGCGCCGCGGCGCGGAGAGCACGGCCGGCCGGATCTACGGGTTCAAGCGCCAACTGCTGGAGTTCCGGCGGGCGACGGCACCGCTGATGCAGCCGATGATCCGGCTCTCCGCGGGCACGGTGCCCCATGTGGCGACCGGCACCCAGCCCTTCTTCCGCGACGTGGCCGACCACCTGACCCGCGCCAACGAGCTGGTGGACAGCCTGGACCGGCTGCTCAGCGACGTCCTGAGCTCCCATCTGACGCAGGTCGGGGTGCGGCAGAACGACGACATGCGCAAGATCTCGGCCTGGGCCGCCATGGCGGCGGTGCCCACCATGATCGCGGGCATCTACGGCATGAACTTCCGGTACATGCCCGAGCTCCACCAGGTGTGGGGGTATCCGGCGGTGCTGGCCGTCATCGCCGTGTCGGAGATCCTCCTGTACCGGACGTTCAAGCGGCACGGCTGGCTGTGAGCGGTCCCGGGTCCGCCCCGCGCGGGGGCCGCCCCCGCGCCCCAGGTGGGCCCAAGACAAGACTCTAAAAACCAAAAAAAGAGT
>NZ_JBEZXR010000164.1:0-4245 GCF_040638135.1 Streptomyces sp. NPDC026673
TGTGCGGCACAGACGGCACAACAAGTACCGCCCGCCATGCACATAAATATGCGGTCCAGAATGCCCAGCCCCGGAGGCCCCGACCCCGGCCCACCCCCACACGCAGCGACGCGGTGCCTGACCGCGCCGGGCAATCGGGAGGGCGGGCGGGGAAAAACCCACCGCAACCACAACGGCGCCGCACACGACAACCGGCCACCAGCAAACCGCTACCGCGGCACCCGCTGCTCCGCCCAGATCACCTTCCCCCCGGCGGTATAACGCGTCCCCCATCGTTCGGCGAACTGCGAGACCAGGAACAACCCCCTGCCACCCTCATCCGTGTCGGCCGCGTACCGCAGATGCGGAGAGGTCCCGGCGGCGTCGGACACCTCGCAGACGAGCACCTGATCGAGGATCAGCCGGACACGGATGGGCTCGGCACCGTAGCGGATGGCGTTGGTGATGAGTTCGCTCAGCAGCAGCTCGGTGGTGAAGCACAGCTCGTCCAGCCCCCACGCGGTCAACTGCCGCTCCACCGCCGCCCGTACCCCGGAGACCGCGGCCGGGTCGCGGGGCACGTCCCAGTCCGCGACGTGGCCGGCGGGCAGGACCCGCGTACGGGCGACGAGCAGCGCGACGTCGTCGCCCGGCCGGAGGGGCAGGACCTCCTCGAACACGTCCCGGCAGGTCTGCTCGGGATCCCGGCCGGCGCGGGACAGCGCCCGGCGCAGCAGTTCCAGACCCTCGTCGATGTCCCGGTCCCGGTCCTCCACCAGGCCGTCGGTGTAGAGCACCAGGCTGCTGCCCTCCGGCAGCGTCAGCTCCACCGACTCGAAGGGCAGACCGCCGAGACCCAGCGGCGGGCCGGCCGGCAGGTCGGGGAAGTGCACCGTGCCGTCGGGGTGCACGACCGCCGGGAGCAGGTGTCCGGCGCGGGACATCGTGCAGCTGCCGGACACCGGGTCGTAGACGGCGTACAGACAGGTGGCGCCGGCGACGGTCGTGCCCGCGGGGGCGGTGCCGTCGCCGGAGGGGGCCGCGTCGCTCTGGTCGATCCGGGCGACCAGCTCGTCCAGGTGGCCGAGCAGCTCGTCGGGCGGCAGGTCCAGGGTGGTGAAGTTGTGCACGGCGGTACGCAGGCGGCCCATCGTGGCGGCCGCGTGCAGCCCGTGGCCCACGACGTCGCCCACCACCAGGGCGACGCGCGCCCCCGGCAGCGGCAGCACGTCGAACCAGTCACCGCCCACCCCCGCCTGCGCGGGCAGGTAGCGGTAGGCCGCGTCCAGGGCGGTCAGCCGGGGCAACTCCCGCGGCAGCAGGCTGTGCTGAAGGGTCACCGCCATCGTGTGCTCGCGGGTGTAGCGGCGCGCGTTGTCGACGCACACCGCGGCCCGCGCCGCCAGTTCCTCCGCGAGCTTGAGCTCCTCCTCGTCGAACGGCTCCGGGGCCTGCGAGCGCCAGAAGTTCACCATCCCGAGCAGGACCCCGCGGGCGTTCAGCGGGGCGCAGATCAGGGAGTGGATGCCGAAGCCGACGACCTGCGCGGTGCGCTCCGGGTCCTGCGCCCGCCAGCCGGGGGAGTCCGCGATCCGGGGCACGAGGACGGCCCGGCCCCCGGCGATGCCCGCGGCCTGCGGGGTGGACGGCACGAAGAGCACCGGATGCCCGGCGGGATAGAGCGGATGGTCGCCGCGGACCCCGCTCACCGCGACCCGGCGCATCTCCACCGAGGGCCCCGGCAGCGGCTCGTCCCCGCGCAGCACCCGCACCGCGAGGTCCACGGTGACGTAGTCGGCGAAGCGCGGGACCGACACCTGCGCCAGTTCCTCCGCGGTCCTGGTGATGTCCAGCGTGGTCCCGATGCCCAGGCTCGCGTCGTACAGCAGGCGCAGCCGGGTCCTGGCCGTCTCCGCGCGGCCGGACAGCGCCCGCAGCTCGGTCGCGTCGCGCAGGGTCGCCACGCTGCCCGGGGGACCGCCGTCGCGGTCGGTGGGGCGGTTGTTGAGCACCAGCAGCCGGTCCCCGGCGGGCAGCACCTCGTCGGTTGCGGCACGCCCGGAGGAGAGCAGCTCGCGGGCCCGGTCGTCCAGGCCCAGCGCGGCGACGGGCCGGCCCTCCGCGTCGGCGGGCAGGTCCAGCAGCCGCCGCGCCTCGTCGTTGGCGAGCAGCAGCCGCCGGTCCCCGTCGAGGATGAGGACTCCCTCGCGCACGGCGTGCAGCACGGCGTCGTGGTGCTCGTACATGCGCGTCATCTCGACCGGCCCGAGGCCCCTGGTCTGCCGGGTGAGCCGTCTGGCGATCAGCCAGGTGCCGCCGGTGGCCAGGGCCAGCACCCCGGCGGCCACCCCGAGCATGACCGGCAGTTCCTCGTTGACGGCACGGCTGACCCTGGCGATCGTGATGCCCGAGGAGACGATGCCGACCACTTCGCCGCGGTCGTCGAAGACCGGGACGTTCGCCTGCACCAGCGGGCCGATGGTGCCCACGATGTCCTCGGTGACCACCCTGCCGTGCAGGGCCGGTTCGATGTTCCCGACGAACTTCTTGCCGATGCGGTCCGGCTTGGGATGGGTGTAGCGGATCCCCTGCCGGTCCGTCACCACGATGAAGTCCACCCCGGAACGCCGGCGCGCCTGTTCCGCCTTCGGCTGCAGGACCGCGGTCGGATCGGGGGAAGCGAGCGCCGCGACGATGCCCGGCGAGCTCGCGAACGTCGTGGCCACCGCCACCGAGCGGTTGCGGGCCTCCTCGTGGCTGTCGTGCCGCGCCTGGACGACGAGTTGGGCGACCGCGGCGGCGACCAGCAGGACGACGACCACGACCTGCAGCAGGAAGACCTGACCGGCCAGGCTGCGTCCGCCCGCCGGCGCTCGCAGTCCCCGCCTCGGCGGTTTCCGCGAGGCCCGATGATCGGTCGGCCCGGCCATAGGCCATGTCTACACTGCCGGCACGGCCGAGGCGACTGTTACCCATGAGTTCGTCGTGGCCCGTACGGTGGCCGCATGCACAGGACGACGCCGCCCGCCGTGCTGGGCCGCCGCACGCTCAACCGGGCCCTGCTGGACCGGCAGCTGCTGCTGTCGCGGGCGGCGATGAGCCCGCTGGAGGCGGTCGGGCATCTGCTGGGCCTGCAGTCCCAGGCCCCGCACTCCGCGTACCCCGCGCTGTGGACCCGGCTCGACGGCTTCGCCTTCGCCGACCTGTCCCGTCTGCTGCTGGACCGCGCCGTCGTGCGCATTGCCCTGATGCGCGGCACGGTGCACCTGGTCAGGGCGGACGACGCGCTGCTGCTGCGCCCGCTGCTGCAGCCGCTGCTCGACCGGCAGATCGAGCGCGGGACCTGGGGTCCGGGCGTGCGCGGCGTGGACCGGGACGAGGCCGTCGCCGCCTGCCGCGCGCTGGTCGAGGCGGAGCCGCGTACCCCGGGGGAACTGCGCGAGCTGCTCGGGCCGCGCTGGCCGGACGCCGACCCCGCCTCCCTCGTCAACGCGCTGCGCAACTGGATGCCGCTGGTGCAGGTGCCGCCGCGCGGCGTCTGGGGGATCGCCGGACGGACCGCCTACACCACCGCCGAGTCCTGGCTGGGCCGCCCTCCGGCCGGCTCCGACCTCCGCGCGCTCGTGCGCCGCTACCTCGCCGCCTTCGGTCCCGCCTCCGTCGCCGACGCGCAGAAGTGGTCGGGGCTCACCGGCCTGCGGCAGGTCTTCGCCGCCATGGAGCTGCGCACCTACCGCGACGAGAACGGCCGCGTGCTGTACGACGCCCCCGACGCCGCGCCGCTGCCCGACCCCGACCTGCCGGTGGCCGCCCGCTTCGTCGCAGACTTCGACAACCTCCTGCTGTCGCACGCCGACCGCTCCCGGATCCTCGCCGAGGAGCACGTCGGCCGGGTGATGACCGCCAACGGCATCGTCCGCGGCACGGTGCTCGTCGACGGCTTCGTCGCCGGCACCTGGAGCACCGTCCGGGAGCGCGGCACCGCCGCGGTCGCCGTCGTGCCGTTCGCGTCGCTCCGGGCGGCGGACCGCGCCACGCTGGAGGAGGAGGGGAGGCGGCTGCTCGCCGCCTCCGACCCGGAGGCGGACCGCCACGACGTGCGCTTCGCGTGACCGCCGGCGCGGGGCCGGGTGGGGGATCGCTCCGTCCGGCCCCGCCACGGGGCCGCCGGGCCGTTGCGGGTCCCGGCGGCGGTTGCGGGGGGTCAGCCGCGCAGCGGTGCCAGGGCGCTGCTCCACTCGATGACCTCGTCGATGAGGGTGGACA
>NZ_JBEZXR010000165.1:0-4035 GCF_040638135.1 Streptomyces sp. NPDC026673
AGCGCTCCGCCCACACCTGGTTCGTGCTGCACGAGCTGCTCGGCCAGCCCAACGTCAAGAACTACGACGGTTCCTGGACCGAGTACGGCTCCCTCATCGGCGTGCCGATCGAGCTCGGCGCCGCGAAGTAAGCCCCGAGACCCCGACCCAGAGGCGGTGTGCCGCCTCCGGGTCGGGGGAATCGGTCACCCGAGGCCCAGGGGAGCGTCGCGCCCGCTGCTGGATGACCGATCAGCGCGCACGGTGCATGCATCGATCAATTCGGCAGGCTCGACGTAGAAGTGACCGCCCCCGTAACCACTTACACTCCTGGAGGAGCGCCACCGCCGGGGTCTGACCCGCTCATGCCCCTTACTGCCGCCAACCCCACACGAGGCAGGAAGTCTGACGGCAATGGCCAGACAACACCGGTCAGGGAGAAGGCGATGAGCATGCCCTGGAGGGTGCGCGCCAGATACTGGTGCGGGCCCTGGAAGAAGCAGCTCCATTGACTTCCCCTCCCCCGCCTGGAGATTCTCCGTGGGTCCGGCGCTGGCCCGTGACCAGGTGACGCCGTTTCCGGAAGTGTTCCTGTTTCCTTCCCACCGGGGTGGGTCCTTCGCAAACCGCCGGGGCAAGACCTGGCCCCACATTCGCTCGGCGGGCATTTACCCGCTCCTCGTAGAGGCGGGGCCGCAGGTCCGGCAATGGGTGCTACTGGCCTTGCGGTCTTACGCCGCGCTGGTGAGCTTGCCTTCGCCCTCGACGGATCTCCCTGTCTGTCGGATCTGCGTGGACGTTCCGCGCCGCGTTCCCGTACCGGCCCAGCAGGGTGCCACACCCTGGGGCAGGTCCGCTGCCGGATGTGCAGCGGATTCGACCCATCACGTCGCCACACTCCGAGCAGATCTGCGAGGACGGTGATCTGCAACCGACCCACACAATGCCCCGACCGCGATGTTCGGTCTGGTACCGGAGCATGCTGACGAACCGGCCCCAGCCGGCGTCGTACCCGACTTCGCCAAGCGCCCGCGCGCCAGTCCCTTCACGTTCAAGGTTCCGCGCTGATCACTTGGTTGTCGTTGATCAACCGCGTCGACCAATCGTCGTGAGAGTTCTCATGGACATCGGCCACCCGGGCATACGCACACGCGACCTTGACCCGGGCCTTCTCCCGGTTCTTGGTGCCCTTCTCCTTGCGTGACATGCCTCGCTGTGCCTTGCGGAGCCTCTTCTCCGCGCGGCGCAGGAATGTGGCTGCCGTCGGACGGCACCGCAAACCGCGTCAAGCCCAGGTCGATGCCGATGCCACCGTCAGCAGGCGGCAGGAAGTCAGCCTCGGGGTCGGTCTCCACCACGAAACCGGCAAATAGTCTGCCGGCGGCGTCCTTGATGATGGTCACCGACGACGGAGTCGACGGGAGAGGTCGCGACCACTCGACCTCGAGTTCCCCGATCTTCGGTAGGGACAGTTTCCCATCGGCAGCAATCAGATCTGAGGAGGTCCTCGCCCGTCTGACCACACACCTGCCAGGCACCGATTGCCGCAGACCAGATGTCACTGCCCACGCAGTCCCAGTCGAGGGCGCCTCGGGGCGGCTTCCCAACATGCAGAGCCCGCCACAACGCAGGCGGGGCATCCCGTCGCCGACTGGGGCCTCGCCCTCAGCCACACAATTGGGTCGCGTCGAGCGCTACGGACACCTGTCCGCAAGACGGGTAGCGAGACGTAACGACGCCTCCTCGATGCATTGACATGCGACGCATCCACATCGGGTTTCGATGTCCCATAACGAGGCATTTGTACTGCCGTTTCACTTGATTGGAAGCCAATCATTACGTGCTTGACACAGTTGCCACCGCCGCACAAACTTTTCCGGACGGATGTCCGTAGTACGGCCAACAGGTACGGCCGTCCCGGACGTTGAGTTTGGCGATCCCACCGTCCCGGGGAGCTCCCGGCACCAGGACAGGAACCGACTCATCGATCCGCACCAACCACACCCACTCGACCAGGTGCGCCATCGCGAGCTGAAGGCGCTGGGACGTTGCCAATGGAGGCAACCGTGACTGCCACCGAACCACCCCTCGGCAAGGACGCCTTGCCGTCCGCGGACTCCGACGCCAAGAGAGCGCTGTACTCCAAGATCGGGTGGCGGCTCATTCCGCTGATCTTCGCGGGGTATGTGTTCGCCTACCTCGACCGCATCAACATCGGGTTCGCTCAGCTACAGATGAAGGAGGACCTCGGTTTCAGCGCCGCGGTGTACGGCCTCGGCGCCGGCCTGTACTTCGCCACCTATTTCCTTTGCGAGGTCCCGAGCAACCTCTGGATGAAGCGCATCGGGGCCAGGCTGACCCTCTCGCGGATCATGGTCTTGTGGGGGCTGGCCTCCACCTGCATGATGTTCGTTCAGACGCCAACCCAGTTCTACGTCATGCGTCTGCTGCTGGGTGCCTTCGAAGCGGGCTACGCGCCCGGTGTAATGCTCTTCCTCACTTATTGGTTCCCCAATGACCGCCGTGCCCGTGTCATGGCACTCTTCCTGTGCGGCAGTCCGATCGCCGGCGCCCTCGGCTCGCCAATCAACGGTTGGATCCTGCAAGCCATGGACGAAGTCGCGGACCTCGGCGGCTGGCAGTGGCTGTTCCTGCTCGAGGGCGTGCCCAGCATCGTGCTGGGTGTGGTGTTCTTCTTCGTCCTTCCTGACGGACCCAAGAAGGCGAAGTGGCTCAACGACGCCGAGCGCCGCGAGGTTTTGGCCGGACTCGACTCCGCATCATCCGGCAGCTCGCACGGCTTCGGCAGCGCCCTTCGCGACATCAACGTCTACGTGATGGGTCTGGCGTGGTTCACTGTAGTGTGCGGCATTCAAGCAGTGGCCTTCTGGATGCCCCTGATGCTCAAGGATGCAGGCGTCGCCACGCCCGGCGAGATCGGCGCATGGGCTGCCATCCCATTCGCGACTGCAACGGCATCGATGCTCCTGCTGTCCCGTCACTCGGACAGGACCGGCGAACGTCGGTGGCATGCTGCCATAGCGTGCGTGACCGGCGCCGCCGCGCTGATCCTTTTGTCGTTCGCCGGAACCAACCTTGCACTGTCGATCTTCTCTCTGGCGCTCCTCGCCTGCTCTGTATACGGATCGATGCCAATCCTGCTGTCGATTCCGGTCAGGTACCTGGCGCCAGAGGCACGGGCTGGTGGGATCGCCCTGATCAACTCGATCGGTCTGTCGGGGGGCTTCGTCAGCCCGTTTCTCCTGGGATGGGTCAAGACGCAGACCGGCAGCGTAAACAACGGGCTGTATGTCATGGCTGCCCTGCTCGTTCTCGGCGCGATCCTCACGGTAACCGTGATCCGCACCACGCCTCGAACGCACGCCTCACGGCCCTGAACACCCGGGCCCCATCCGTGTCTCGTCGAGCCGACCACACCCGGATCGCAAGGTGCTCCTTGACCGCGATGAGCATGGCAACGCCACTCGCGCAGATCAGGCGGATAGGTCGGGCACGCACTGCCGATCGATTCCGCGAGTGTGGTGTCGTCGATCGCGGCGGAGCAAAGGAAACGACAACCGACTACGGGCCAATCGCGCCGACGCTTTGAGCCCCGACTGCGCCAATCCGCCAACGCTGGGGGCGTAGGCGCACAGCAAGAGGCGGGGCGGGCACCGACGGTGCCTGCCCCGCCGTCAAACGGGTACGGTCAGCTGCTCAGCGCAGTGATCGTGAGGGTGGCGCGGTAGCCGCCCTTCTCGACGCTGTCCGGGATCTTCAGATCCAGGTCGGCGCCGAGCTTGGCGGAGCCCCGCGGGTGGCCCTGCGCGGCGGAGCCGAGGCCACGCGAGACGGACAGGCCCTGGCCGTGGTCGTCGTAGCCGGAGGCCACCGGGTCACCGGCCGCGGCACCGGCGCCGCCGTCGAGGACGTACGGCGTCCAGCCGAGGTAGGAGCCGGGGAACGTCTTGTCGGCGTCCTTGAAGTCGCCCACGTTGGCCGAGATCGACCACGGGGCGAGCGAACGGCGGCTGTCGGAGACGAGGATCGGGTTGA
>NZ_JBEZXR010000166.1:0-3974 GCF_040638135.1 Streptomyces sp. NPDC026673
GCCACCTTCATCGACGCCTTCGGCACTCTGCTCACCGGCTTCGGCCACCGGGTGGCGGTGCTCGCCGCCGGTTCACCGCCGGCACTCGGAGGCCCGGCGACGCCGACGCACCGACGTCGCCCCGCGGTGGCCGTGTCCGTCCGTTCCGGGCGCGCAGGGCCGCCGGCAAGTGGTGACCGGGCGGGCCCCCATTCCGTGACAGCCGGCCCTCACCGCCGCCTCCTCCGCCGCACCGGAGCGGGCCACGGTGTCACAACAACGGCCCGGACGCGGTCACAGATCGTGGAGTGACCGGCGTCGCCGTCACCAGGACGAGGCGCCGCAGGGGCGGCCGAACCCCCGCGCAGGAAAGGAACCCGGATGAGAGTCGTTGTCGCAGGGGCTGCCGGCCTGATCGGTTCCAGGACCGTCGCCAGACTCCGGGACCACGGTGTGGAGGTCGTCCCCCTGTGCCGCCGCGACGGCGCCGACGCCGCCGCCGAGGAGGTCGCCACCGCCGGTGACCTGCGGCAGGCCCTGTGCGGCGCCGACGTCGTGGTGGACCTCATCGACACGGCCTCACCCGCCGAGCAGGTCAGCCTGCACCACTTCCGCTCGGCCACCGCCGGCCTCCTGGCCGCCGCGGAGGCGGCGGGAGTGGAACATCACGTGGTGCTCTCCTTCGTGGGCGCCGAACGGCTGCTGTCCGGCTACTTCCGCGCGAAGCTGGCACTGGAGGAGCAGGTACGGCGCTCTCCGATCCCCCACTCGATCGTGCGTGCCGCGCCGTGCTTCGAGAGCGTCGAGGCCATGGTCCTCGCGGACGCGCCCGGGAAGGACGGCGTGCGCGTCGCGCCCGCCCTGATGCGGCCCGTCTCGGCGGACGACGTCGCGACCGCGGTCGCGCACGTCGCCGTCGGAGGGCCGCTCTACGGCACCGTCTGCGTCGCGGGCCCGGAGGAGTACCGCCTCGACGAACTCGGCGCGAAGCTCCTGGCGGCCAGGGGGGACACGCGGGACGTCATCACCGACCCACACGCCTGGTTCTTCGGTGCCGCGCTGCAGCAGCGGACGCTGCTCCCCGGGGCGCACGCCCGCGTGGGACACACGACGTTCGACGAGTGGCTCGCGCGGCGATGACGCCCGTGGCACCGGCCGCGCATCCACCGCACCCGCCCCACGGCGGCGGCCGCCGCCGGTTCCCCCCGCACGGCCGCCGCCCTCACCTCACCCCGCCCCGACAGGAAGGCCGCCATGAGTGATCCGGCACAGCCCGCAGAGTCCCCCGTGACCAGCGAGCTCGACCAACTGCCCGACCGCGACGCCGAGGAGACCGCCGAGTGGCAGGCGTCGCTCGACGCCGTCGTCAGGCACGCCGGGCCCGACCGCGCCGTGTACCTGCTGCGGCGCGTGCACGAGTACGCGGCCGCCGCCGGAGTGCCCGTACCCGGGCTCCTGTCCTCGGACTACGTCAACACGATCCCCGCGAGCGCCCAGCCCGCCTACCCCGGGGACATCGCCATGGAGACCCGGATCACGGCGCTGAACCGGTGGAACGCGGCGGCGATGGTGACCCGCGCCTCCCGTCTCGGGCTCGGCGGCCACATCTCGACCTACGCCTCGGCGGCCTGGCTCTACGAGGTCGGGTTCAACCACTTCTTCCAGGGCAAGGACGGGGCCGGCTCCGGGGATCAGCTGTACATCCAGGGCCACGCGTCACCCGGCATCTACGCGCGCGTGTTCCTCGAGGGCCGGTTGCGCGAGGACCAGCTGGACGGCTACCGGCGCGAGGCCGGCGGCAACGGCCTGCCGTCCTACCCGCACCCGCGGCGGCTGCCGTGGCTGTGGGAGTTCCCCACGGTCTCGATGGGGCTCGGCCCCCTGGCCGCCGTCTACCAGGCCAGGTTCAACCGCTACCTGCACGCCAGGGGCATCAAGGACACGTCCGGGTCGCGCGTGTGGGCCTTCCTCGGAGACGGGGAGGTGGACGAGCCGGAGTCGACGGCGGCGCTGGCCCTCGCGGCCCGCGAGGGCCTCGACAACCTCACCTTCGTGATCAACTGCAATCTGCAGCGGCTGGACGGACCGGTGCGGTCGAACCACCGGATCGTGCAGGAACTCGAGAGCCGGTTCCGCGGCGCGGGCTGGAACGTCGTGAAGTCCCTGTGGGGAGAGGCCTGGGACCCGGTGCTGGGGCAGGACGCCGACGGGTCCCTCGTGCGCCGGCTCGGTGCGGTGCCCGACGCCCAGATGCAGACGTACGCCGCGCGCGACGCCGCCTACACACGCGAGCACTTCTTCACCGGTGACGCGCTGTCCCGTATCGCCGCGGGGCTGAGCGACAGCCGGCTCACCGAGCTCTTCGCCACGTCCCGGGGCGGGCACGAGCCCCTCAAGGTGCACGCCGCCTACCGGGCCGCCGTCGAGCACCGCGGTCAGCCGACCGTCATCCTCGCCCAGACGGTCAAGGGGCACACGCTGGGCTCGGACTTCGAGTCGCGCAACGCCAACCACCAGATGAAGAAGCTGACCATGGCCCAGTTCCGCGCCATGCGCGACACGCTGGAACTCCCCATCCCGGACAACGCGCTGAGCGGGGACCTCGTCCCGTACTGGCATCCCGGCGAGGACTCGGAGGAGGTGCGGTACCTGCGTGACCGGCGTGCCGCCCTGGGCGGCCCCGCCCCGGCGCGCAGGGTCGTCGCCAAGTCGTTGAAGCAGCCGCCGTCCGGCCCCTTCGAGACGCAGCGGAAGGGCTCCGGCAAGCAGGAGGTGGCCACCACCACGGCGCTCGTCAGGCTGGTCAAGGACCTGATGCGCGACGAGGAGACGGGGCCGCGCTGGGTGCCGATCATCCCCGACGAGGCGCGGACCTTCGGCATGGAGTCCCTCTTTCCGACGGCCGGGATCTACGCACCCGAGGGGCAGAACTACGAGCCGGTCGACGGCGATCAGCTGCTGCACTACCGGGAGGCCAGGGACGGCCAGCTCATCGACGAGGGGATCACCGAAGCCGGTTCGCTCGCCGAGTTCACGGCCGCCGCGACCGCCTACGCCACGCACGGCGAGCCCATGATCCCCTTCTACATCTTCTACGCCATGTTCGGGTTCCAGCGGACCGGCGACCAGTTCTGGGCCCTGGCCGATCAACTGGGCCGCGGATTCGCGGTCGGCGCGACGGCGGGCCGTACGACCATGACGGGTGAAGGCCTCCAGCACGGCGACGGGCACTCCCACCTGCTGGCGTCCACCAACCCGGCGGCCGTGAGCTACGACCCGGCGTTCGCCTTCGAGATCTCGGTGATCGTCAAGGAGGGGCTGCGCCGGATGTACGGCGACCAGCCCGAGGACGTCTTCTACTACCTGACGGTCTACAACGAGCCCAAGCGGCAGCCGGCCATGCCCGACGATCCGTCGGTCGAGGAGGGGATCCTGCGCGGGATGTACCTCTTCCGGCCGGCGGCCTCGCCCGACGCCGGGCCGCGGATCCAGCTGCTGGCCTCCGGCACCGCGATCCACTGGGCGCTGGAGGCCCAGGAGCAGCTCGCGTCCGAGTGGGGCGTCCAGGCCGACGTCTGGTCGGTGACCTCGTGGACGGAGCTGCGCCGCGACGCGCTCGACGCCGACTGGGCGCGCCTGGACGGCGAGGAGCGCGTGCCGTACGTGACCACGGCGCTGTCCGGCGCGCAGGGTCCCGTCCTCGCGGTCAGCGACTGGATGCGGCAGGTGCCCGACCAGATCAGCCAGTGGGTCGAGCAGGACTACTCGTCCCTGGGGACCGACGGCTTCGGTCTGTCGGACACCCGGGAAGCGGTCCGCCGCCACTTCCGGGTGGACGCCGAGTCGATCGTGGTGGCCGCCCTGGCCCAGCTGGCGCGGAGCGGCGCCATCTCCGCGGAGACGGTCGCCCGGGCCCGCGCCCGCCACGACGGGCGGGCCTGACGACGCCGGTGCGGTCCCGGGCACGCGGCGGTGTACCCGGGCCCGCACCGGTC
>NZ_JBEZXR010000167.1:0-3968 GCF_040638135.1 Streptomyces sp. NPDC026673
ATCCACACCGAACCCGGAAGGCCCTCACCCGTTCAAGAGCCCCCAACGGTGATCGTCACCACTGTCCACAACCTCCCCGGACAGAACAGCTAGTCACCTTGCGTCCCTCGCCGCCATCGGAAACGGCCCCCGCACAACTGGCCTCCGATCGCGGATCGTGGCCGACAACCGCCGCTGGGGAGCGGCTTGGGGCGGGCGTCCGGGAGTAGCCGAGAGGCTTCCGTGTGGCAGGCCAGCCAGGAGGGGCGGGGCACATGAGGACGTTAGGCCGAGCGGTCCGAACGGCTTCGCGAGCCGAAGCGGACCCCGCGCGCAGCCGCCACGACGATCTTCCGACGCTGGAAGACGCGACGAAAGTCGCGCCCGGGGATGGCCAGCAGTTGTCGAAGGCGTTGTCCGGCCGGCTGGACGTGCTCGAAGAGGGTACCCCCGAGTACCAGTACGTCAGGAACACGCTCATCGAGCTGAATGTGTCGCTGGTGCGCTTCGCCGCATCGAGGTTCAGCAGCCGCGGGGTGGAGATGGAGGATATCGTCCAGTTCGGGACGATCGGGCTGATCAAGGCCACCGACTGCTTCGACCTGACGAGGGGTGTCCAGTTCACCACCTTCGCCATCCCGTGCATCCGCGGTGAAATCAGGCGGCACTTCCGCGACGCCAGCTGGGCCGTCCATGTGCCGCGTCGTCTGGCAGGAGTTGCGGATCGAACTGGCCAAGGCCGTGGACACGCTAACGCAGACGCTCGGCCGAGACCCCACGGCCGCTGAACTCGCGGCGCTCATGAGGGTGGTGGACGAGCGAGACGTCCGGCAGGGCATCGTCGCCTCCAACGGCTATACGGCCGGATCCCTGGACATCGGGTTCAACCCCGATGACGAAGAGGACGGCATCTACGCGGACTGCTTCGGCGCCGTTAACCCCGCGTTGGAGGGGGGTGGTGGACCTCGTCGCTCTCCGGCCGCTCATCGCCAGGCTCGGTGATCGCGACCGGCGGACGGTCACGACACATGCGGGTCCACCGCCGCTCCGGGGACCTCCTCGGCGCGAGCAGGGTCTGGCCGGACGCGTCGGCGATGGCTGGTGTCGCACCACGGGTACTTATGGCTGCGGCGGCAGGCGCAGACGGCCACGACGAAGCGGTCGGAGCGCACGACGCGGCCGTCGTCCAGGACGACCTCGACGGGACCTTCGATCAGGATCGGTCCGTCCCGGGTGATCGTCACGCGTGTCAGCGACGATTCATCGTTCACGTTCGGCACGGATCACCACCAGCTCTTCCTTCTCTTCCCCTGGTGCTATCAGCCCCCGCGCCTCCAGCCACGCCGAGCGGTCACGCAGCACAGGCCCGAAGGTGATGTACCGGCGCTCGACGACCGTGGCCCGCAGTCCCGCACGACCTAGCCGGCTCAGGGTGCGCTCAACACCACAGATGGCCGAGTGGACCAGGAGCAGGACTCCTCCAGGGGCGAGCAGCGGCGGCGCATCCACACAGACTCGGTCAAGCAGAGCGCGGCCGTCGGACCCCGCATCCCACGCCCGGGCCCGCCCCCAGGCCGGGAGATCTGCTCGCGGAGACGGCATATACGGCGGATTGGCCATGATCAGGTCGAAGCGATGACCTATCACTGGCTCGGTGAGGTCGCCGTGCAGCACCTTGACTCGCAAGCCGTTAAGCCGGGCATTGAACCACGTGGTGCACACTGCACTCACGGATGCGTCCACGGCAGTCACCTGCGCCGCGCCGCATTCGGCGGCGGCGAGCGCCAGCGCGCCGCTTCCCGTCCCGAGATCGAGGACGTCGGCGGCAACGACAAGCTCCCGCTGCATCGCGTCCTCGAGAAGGCAAGTGTCGTCTTGCGGGCGATACACCCCCGGAGGGCACAAAAACCACATAACGTGTGGCTACCCGCGTGTCCGCGATCAAACGGGCGGCACTTTCGCTAGCAGACCGATCGCCACATGGGACTGCTGTCGAGGGAAGCCAGCATGTCGCGTGGGTCGCGGTGCACGGCGGCGGCGCCCGCCTCCTTCAGTTCAGCGTGGCTGATGCCTCCGGAAAGGAGCGCCACGCAGGGGACCCCCGCCTTTCCTGCGGCCTCGATGTCCCACACGGTGTCTCCCACGAATACCGCCCGGTCGGCAGTGACGCCCGCCCGGTCCAGGGCTTGTGCCACCAGGTCAGGCGCCGGCTTGCTCGCGTCGACGTCGTCTTTGCTGGTGGCGTCGGCGATGACGTCGTCGGCGTCGAGTGCTGCCCGCATCACGGCGAGTTCCTTGCCGTCGGCCGATGTGGCCAGGACGACCCGGAAGCCCCGGGCCGCCACCGCCCGCAGCAGGTCGGCGGCACCGTCCAAAGGGGCGAGCGCGGGCCCGTAGGCGCCGTACAGGGCCTTGTGGGCGTCGCTGATCGTGTCGTCCTCGCTGCGGTCGCGGTCCTTACCCAACAGGCGCTCCAGGAGATGGTCGGACCCCATGCCGATACAGCGGTGGATGTTCGCCATCGACACCGTGTGCCCGGCCTGCCGGAACGCCTCCCACCACGAGACCGCGTGGAGGTAGTTGGTGTCGACGAGAGTGCCGTCCATGTCGAACAGGGCCGCGCGCTCGACCTCGTCACTCATGAGGCCGCTCCTTCCGATCGGCTACCGCAGTGGTTCCTGCCAAGGCGGCTACCCGGCATCTCCGAAACGGACGCATGCCCTGCTCCGTAGTGCAGCGATCGGCCACCGCCTGTGTCGGATGTTTTCTGGAGGTACGCGCGCCGGACTCCGCTTAGGGCAGACGACCACGCTGGGATCACTCGGTCGGAGCAACGCGCAGCAAGCATCTTGGCTGAAGGTTCTCCCCCCTCAGCCCCCGGTATCGAGAACCTCAAGGCGAGTCCGGGGTTGCGGGGATCGTCCTTTCTTCGGAAATACCGGTCACGATGGCGGGTAGCAGCTCATAGACGACCTCGGATTGATCACCTGGGAGTGGACGGAATGCCTGCAGGATCGAGCCGCAAGCGTGAGCGGCAGTACGAGCACATCAAGGACAGCGCCAAGGAGCGCGGTGAGAGCGAGAAGCGGGCCGAGGAGATCGCTGCCCGCACGGTCAACAAGGAGCGGGCTCGCGCCGGCGAGTCCAAGACCGCCAGCCGCAGTTCCCTGGAGGACATCTCCTCCGGGCGGCGCGGCGGCCTGCGGTCCGGCAAGGGATCACAAGGCCCGACCCGCGACCAGCTCTACGCGGAGGCCAAACGTCGCAACATCGATGGGCGCTCCCACATGAACAAGGCAGAACTCGAACGCGCGCTCGAAAAGTAGCCGTCGGCTCAGTCCGAGCACCATGCGTTCGCGCCGTCACAGCCATGCGGACCACATACACAGCCGACAACGGAGGGCATCGTGCTCATCCTGGGAATCATCCTGCTGATCATCGGCTTCCTCACCGGGATCTCGATCCTGTGGACCATCGGGATCATCCTGGTGATCATCGGCCTCGTGCTCTGGGTACTGGGCGCTGTTGGGCACAGCGTCGGCGGGCGGAAGCACTACTGGTAGGCAATGCGGTTTCGGTCGTCAGCCGTTTCGGGAGATAGCGCGTGGCCGCCACGGCGGCCGTCGCCATTGCCGCGCCCATGGCTGTCTGGCGCGCGATGCCCTGGACTGCGCGCTGGGCGTTGCGGGCCCGGGGCCCGGCGGCCGCCACGACCATCGTCGGCCGGAAGCTACAGGTCGCGGATCTCATTTGGACCGAGTCGTGGGCAGGTAGGCCACCTGCGAGCCTCGTGCTGGTAGGCGGACAGCCCAGGGACCAGGAAGGTCGGAATGCCTTCCTGGTGCGAGATGCCCGATAGCCACGATGGGCGCACCCTGTAATGAGCGCCGTCTAAGAGTGCCCGGCAATAGGCGTTACTTGAGCCTCTTGGTGGTGGGGCGGCTGTCCCAACGGTAGAGCGGGGTGGCGCGGCGGATGAGCATCCGGAG
>NZ_JBEZXR010000168.1:0-3732 GCF_040638135.1 Streptomyces sp. NPDC026673
CCATGCACATAAATATGCGGTCCAGAATGCCCAGCCCCGGAGGCCCCGACCCCGGCCCACCACACACGCAGCGGCGCGGTGCCTGACCGCGCCGGATGGGGGCACCCCCGGCCGAAGGTTGGGGGAGGGCGGGCGGGCGGGTGGAGGCCCGCCGCAGGCGCAAACGACCCGCACACAACAACCGGGCACCAGCAAACCGCACCGCCCCGCACTCGCTACGCGGAAAGGCGGGACACCGCATCCCCCACGGACAACTCCTCCCGCTCCCCGCTCCGCCGGTCCTTGACCTCGACGACCCCGTCCGCCGCCCCGCGCCCCACCACGAGAATCGTCGGCACCCCGAGCAGTTCCGCGTCGGTGAACTTCACGCCCGGGGAGACGCCCGCACGGTCGTCGACGATGACCCTGACCCCGGCCGCGTGCAGCTTCTCCGCGACCTCCAGGGCCAGCTCCGTCTGCAGCGCCTTGCCCGCCGCGACGACGTGGACGTCCGCCGGGGCGATCTCACGCGGCCAGCACAGGCCCTTCTCGTCCGCCGTCTGCTCCGCCAGCGCGGCGACGGCGCGAGAGACGCCGATGCCGTAGGAGCCCATGGTGACCCGGACGGGCTTGCCGTTCTGGCCGAGGACGTCGAGCTCGAAGGCGTCGGCGTACTTGCGCCCGAGCTGGAAGATGTGGCCGATCTCGATGGCCCGGTCCAGGCGGAGGCCGGCGCCGCAGCGGGGGCAGGGGTCGCCGGCCTGGACGGTCACGACGTCGAGGTACTCGTCGACCTCGAAGTCGCGGCCGCAGACGACGTTGCGCGCGTGGGTGTCGGGCTTGTTGGCGCCGGTGACCCAGGCCGTGCCCGCGGCGACGCGCGGGTCGGCGAGGTAGCGGACTCCGGTGAGGCCCTGCGGGCCGACGTAGCCGCGGACGAGGTCGGGGCGGCCGGTGAAGTCCTCGGCCGTGACGAGTTCGACCTCGGCGGGGGCCAGGTGCTCGGCGAGCTTGCCGAGGTCGACCTCGCGGTCACCGGGGACACCCACCGCGACGATCTCGCCGTCGACCTTGACCAGGAGGTTCTTCAGGGTCGCCGAGGCCGGCACGCCGAGGTGGGCGGCGAGCGTCTCGATGGTCGGGGTGTCGGGGGTGTCGACCTCCTCCAGCGGCGGGTGGACACCGCCCTCCACCGGGGGCACCACCGTGGTGACGGCCTCGGTGTTGGCCGCGTAGTCGCACGCGGGGCAGTCGGCGAAGGTGTCCTCGCCGGCCGCGGCGGGGGCGAGGAACTCCTCGGAGGCCGAGCCGCCCATGGCGCCGGAGACGGCGGAGACGATGCGGAAGTCGAAGCCCAGCCGCGAGAAGATCTTGATGTAGGCCTCGCGGTGCAGCCGGTAGGCCTCGGCCAGTCCCTCGTCGGTGGTGTCGAAGGAGTACGAGTCCTTCATCTGGAACTCGCGGCCGCGCAGCACTCCGGAACGGGGCCGGGCCTCGTCGCGGTACTTGGTCTGGATCTGGTAGAGGATCACCGGCAGGTCCTTGTAGGACGTGGACTGGTCCTTCACCACCTGGGTGAAGATCTCCTCGTGCGTGGGACCGAGCACATAGGCCGCGCCCTTGCGGTCGCGGAGCTGGAAGAGCAGGTCGCCGTACTCGTCGGCGCGCCCGGTGGCCTCGTAGTTCTCCCGGGGGAGCAGCGCGGGCAGCAGGACCTCCTGGCCGCCGATGGCGTCCATCTCCTCGCGGACGACGCGTGAGACGTTCTCCAGCACCCGCTTGCCGAGCGGCAGCCAGGTCCACACCCCCGCCGAGGAGCGGCGGACGTATCCGGCCCGGACCAGGAGCTTGTGGCTCGCGGTCTCGGCGTCGGCCGGGTCGTCGCGCAGCGTCTTGAGCATCAGCCGGGACATGCGCAGGACCATGGGGGCTCTCCAGGGGGTTTCGTACCGTTCCCGCGAGGATATCGAGCCGTGCCGGGCCACCGGAAACGCGTTACCGTGCGAGCGGCAGGCGGGCGCCCATGACCGCGTAGGGGCTGGCCGCGCTGGGGAAGTGCACGGGCCGGGCGAGATCGGCGTAGCCGAGGGCGCGGTAGAGGCGCCGGGCCCGGCTCTCGGTGTCGATGGCGGACAGGATGCTGCGGGGCTCGTCCGCGCCGTCGGTGATGGTGGTGATGAGGGCGCGGCCGATGCCGCGGCCCTGGAATTCGGGGTGGACGTGCAGTTCGGTGATGGTGAAGGAGTCGTCCAGCCACTCGTCGGTGCCGGTACGGCGCAGGTACGGCTCGACGACCGTGGACCACCAGTGGGTGCGGCTGTTGGGCATGCCGTACACGAAGCCGGTGAGCCGTCCGTCGGGGGTGAGCGCCCCCAGCGCGCGGACGCCCGGGAAGCACAGGTGTCGCAGCACGATCTGCCGGCGGATGGCGACCTCGTCCGCTCCCAGTCCGAAGGCCACCGCCTGGACGGCCAGTGCCTCGTCCACCCGTGCCGCCAGGTCGATCGGCTCGACCGCCACGTCATCCATGGGCGGCGACACTACTAGAACAGGACGCTCATGAAGGCGCCGACCTCGGTGAAGCCGACGCGCCGGTAGGCGGCCCGCGCGGGCGCGTTGAAGTCGTTGACGTAGAGGCTGGCCACGGGGGCCACGTCGCGCAGCGCGTAGTGCAGGACGGCGGCCATGCCGGTCTCGGAGAGACGGCGGCCGCGGTACTCGGGGGCAACCCAGACACCCTGGATCTGGCAGGCGTGCCGGGTGACGGCGCCGATCTCCGCCTTGAAGACGACCTTCCCGTCCTCGATGCGGGCGAACGCCCGGCCGGCGGCGACGAGTTCGGCGACGCGCGCCTGGTAGAGCAGGCCGCCGTCGCCGCCGAGCGGGGAGACCCCGACCTCCTCGGTGAACATGGCCACGCACGCGGGCATGATCACGTCCATCTCGTCGCGCCGGACCCGCCGGACGTACGGGTCGGGTTCGACCTGCGCGGGCAGCGCCCGGGTGACCATCAGCGGCTGGTGGGCGCGGACCTCGCGGGCGGGGCCCCAGCTGGGTTCGAGCAGCGACCACAGGGCGGAGGTCGGGGCGGAGGGGCCGACGATGGAGGAGCAGCGGCGCCCGGCGCGCAGTGCCCGTTCGGCGAAGGCCCGTACGGCCTCGGGTCCGGCGCAGATCGGGACGAGGTTGGCGCCGGCGTAGCAGAGCGCCTCCAGGCGTCCGCCGGAGTACCAGCCCCACATCTCGCCGCCGAGCCGCCAGGGGTCGAGACCGGCGACGGCGACCCGGGACGCGACGAACGCGTTGGTCACCGGATCGCGGTCGAGCACCGCGAGCGCGGCGTCCAGCTCGCCGGGCTCCATGACCTTGGTCGTCGTGGTCGTCAACACGTGGGGCGCCTCACCGTACGGGCCGCAGCGGTCGGGGGAAGTCCCCGAACCTTACCTCGCGAACGCCTGTTCCGCCCGTGCCCGCCCGTATCCCGGACCGCGAGGGACCCGGGACGCGGGCGGGGAAGGGTCAGCTGACGGAGACGGAGGGCTCGCCGGAGGCGATGCCGTCGGCCTCCATCTGCTCGGCGAGCTTCATGGCCTCCTCGATGAGGGTCTCCACGATCTTCGACTCCGGCACGGTCTTGATGACCTCGCCCTTGACGAAGATCTGCCCCTTGCCGTTGCCCGAGGCCACCCCCAGGTCCGCCTCGCGCGCCTCACCCGGACCGTTGACGACACAGCCCATCACCGCGACCCGCAG
>NZ_JBEZXR010000169.1:0-3597 GCF_040638135.1 Streptomyces sp. NPDC026673
TGGCCGGCGATGGCCAGTGAGGCGTTGCACTACATTCGGCAGGAGGGGTATGACGGTGTGGTGGCCAAGCGGTTGACCAGTACGTATCTGCCGGGCCGGCGCAGTCGTGACTGGATCAAGGTCAAGAACCTGCACGCCGAAGCCCCCTGAGACCCGGCTCCCGTTCCCGTCCGTTCCGAGGCGTTCCGGCCGCACGCGAAGGCCCGGGACGCACGACGGGCGTCCCGGGCCTTTCGGAGCGTCGGTCACCGGTGGCGGGTGATCGTCTTGTACTCGAGGTAGCCGCTCAGGCCGACCGATCCGTACTCGCGGCCGATCCCGCTGGCCTTGTAGCCGCCGAAGGGGCCGTCGAAGCTCATGGGGGAGCCGTTCAGGGTGACGGTTCCGGTGCGCAGCCGGCGGGCGACCGCCAGTGCGCGCTCGGGGCTCGCGGTCCAGACGCCTCCCGAGAGGCCGTAGTCGGAGGCATTGGCGATCCGCACCGCGTCGTCCTCGTCGTCATAGGCGATCACGACCAGGACGGGGCCGAAGATCTCCTCCTGGGCGATGCGCATCCCGTTGTCGACGTCCGCGAACAGGGTCGGTGTGACGTAGTTGCCCTCCTCCAGTCCCGCCGGCACCTCGGGGCCGCCGGTCACCAGGCGGGCGCCCTCCTCGATGCCCAGCCTGATGTAGTCGATCACGCGCTGCTGCTGGTCGCGACGGATCATGGGGCCGATGAAGGTGTCCGGCTCGGAGGGGTCGCCGACCTTCAGCGACTCCACCATCTCCTTCAGGGCCGCGACGACCTCCTCGTAACGGCTGCGCGGCGCCAGGATCCTGGTCTGCAGGATGCAGGCCTCGCCGTTGTTGGCCAGCGAACCGAAGCGCAGCCCCTGCGTGACGGCGGAGAGGTCGGCGTCGTCCAGGATGACGGCGGCGGACTTGCCGCCCAGTTCGAGGCTGACGCGCTTGAGCTGCTCACCGGCGATCGAGGCGATACGCCGGCCGGCCCGGGTCGACCCGGTGAAGGCGATCTTGTCGACGTCCGGGTGCGAGACGAGGTGCTCGCTGGTCTCCCGGTCCGCCGGGAGGATGCTGAGCACCCCCTCGGGGAGGCCCGCCTCGTGGAAGAGGTCGGCGAGCAGCATCATGCTGAGCGAGTTCTCGGGGGAGACCTTCAGCACCACGGTGTTGCCGGCCAGCAGGGCCGGCGTCAGCTTGGCCGTGGCCGCGGAAAAGGGCGAGTTCCACGGGATGACCGCGGCGACCACACCGATCGGCTCGCGCCTGACGACCGTGTCGAAGGCCACCGAGGGGTCGGAGGGCCGGAGGACCTCCTCCCAGCCGAGTTCCTCGGCGGCCTTGAGGTAGGCGTCGACCTGGCGGGTCAGGAACGGCTGGCCGGCCCTGGTGAACCAGCCCGCCGAACCGTTCTCGGCGGATATGGCCGCGGCGATCTCGTCGGCGCGGGCCTCGCGCAGCTCGTTGACGCGCCGGATCACCTCCTGCCGCTCCTTGGGTTCGGTGCGCGGCCACGGCCCGTTGTCGAAGGCCTCACGCGCCGCGGCCACGGCGGCGTCCACGTCCGCGTCGGCCGCCTGTGCGACGCGGCCCAGCAGGGACCGGTCGTGCGGGGAACGGATCTCGAGCAGGTCCGGCTCGCTGGGCGCCACCCAGGAACCGCCAATGTAGAGCTTGTCGCGGACGATCATCAGTAACCACTTCCTTGTCGGGGGTGAAGGTGAAAGGGCGCGGTCACGCGGGGGCCGTGCGCGCGGGGTGCGTTCCGGTGGGCCGCGGGACGGAGCCGCGGGCGGTCAGGGAACCGCGGGCGGTCAGGGAGCCGCGGGCGGTCACGGAGCGGCGGGGTGGTCCGTCGAGCGGCTGACCTCGGCCCATGTGCGGGCCTCCGCGAGCCGGGCCTCCTCCGCCTCCAGGGCGATCTGCAGGGCGTCGCTCCCGAGCAGCAGACGGCGCGGGGGCTCCGGCGCGCCGACGACGTCGACGATTGCCGCGGCCATGCGGGCGGGGTCGCCGGGCTCGTTGCCGCTGTACGCGGCGAACCGCTCCTGCCACTGCCCGACGGTCCGCTCGTAGTCGGCGCCGATCGGGCCGGACGTCTTCGCGGCGCCGGCGGCCCAGCCGGTGCGGATGCCGCCCGGTTCCACGATGGTCACCTTCACGCCCAGCGGGGCCACCTCGTTGGCGAGCACTTCGGAGAAGCCCGCGACCGCGAACTTCGCCGTCTGGTAGGCGCTGAGGCCGGGCGTGCCGCCGACACGGCCGCCGATCGACGAGATCTGCACGAAGTGCCCCGAACGCCGGCGGCGCAGGACGGGCAGCGCCGCCCTCGTCACATTGACCACCCCGTAGAGGTTCGCCTCGATCTGCGCCCGGAACTCGTCCTCCGGGAAGTCCTCCACCGAGCCGTTGGTGGCGTATCCGGCGTTGTTGACCACGACGTCGAGGGCGCCGAACCGCTCGACCACCGCCGCGACCACGTCCCGGGCCCCGGTGGGCGAGGTGACGTCCAGCGCGAGGCTCTGGAACCGCCCGGGGTGCGCCTCCGCCAGATCCGCCAGCGCCTCCGGCTTGCGGGAGGTCACCGCGACCTGGTCGCCCGCCTCCAGCGCCGCGACGGCGAGGGCCCTCCCGAGGCCCTGGGAACCACCGGTGATCAGCCACGTACGTGCCATGGCACGTTCCTCCAGTCCTGTGATGAGCGCTCCCGTGCCTGCGTGCCACACGAAGGTCACTGTGGAAGCTGTTCGCTTAACTGCAACATCAATGTAGCACTACCAATCCGAGATGAGGCGAGTGTGATGGTGATGAATGTCTAAGTGCGACTCGCTGTTACGATGGACGCCATCATGAGAGCCGATGCCGCACGCAATCTCGCAGCCGTCCTGCGCACCGGGGCCCGGCTGCTGGCCGAGGACCCGAGCACCTCGATGTCGGCCATCGCCGGCGCCGCGGGGGTGGACCGCACCACCGTTCACCGCCGCTTCGCCACGCGTGAGGCCCTGCTCAGCGCCGTCTTCCAGGCGAAGCTCGATTCCGCCCAACGGGTCCTCGACGAGGCCCGGCTGGTGGAGGCGCCCGTGCCGGTCGCGCTCCACCGCTATGTGGAGGGGATCGTCCCCGTCAGCCGCGAGTGGCCGGTCGACACGCGTCGGATGATGCGGCAGGACCCGGATGCCGACAGCCGGCGTGCGGAGCAGAGCGGACGGCTGGACGCCTTCCTCCGGCGCGCGGTCGACGAGGGGCACCTGCGATCCGACGTCCCTCTCGAATGGGTGAGGGCGGTCCTCGATCAGCTGGTGGACAGCGTCGCCCACCGATTTCCCGAGGTGGAGGCTCCTCGGGCGGCCGACCTCGTGGTGGACACGTTCCTCAAGGGCTTCGGCAGGTCGTGACTGCGCCCGCGAGCGTGCCGTTGCGGGGTCAGAGGCCGAGGGCGATGGCGGTGCGGGTGAGTTCGGCGGTGCTGTAGATGCCGAGCTTGGCGCGGATGCGGCGGAGGTAGGCGTCGACGGTGTGCTTGGACAGTCCCATGTGGCGGGCGGTCTGCAGGTAGGTGCGGCCGGCGGCGATGTGGCGGAGGGTCTCGCGCTC
>NZ_JBEZXR010000170.1:0-3385 GCF_040638135.1 Streptomyces sp. NPDC026673
CCGGATGCTCATCCGCCGCGCCACCCCGCTCTACCGTTGGGACAGCCGCCCCACCACCAAGAGGCTCAAGTAACGCCTATTGCCGGGCACTCTTATGCCGTGCTCCCGCTCGAATTGCGCCACGCTGGATTCCGCGGCCGGTGGGTCGAGCAGGTAGCGGTGTCGTACCGCACCGAATCGCCGGTGGCCGGGGTCGGCTTCGGGCAGTGCCCGCAGTCGTTCGTGCACCTCCGTCACGTTCCACATGGGCCGATCGTGGCACGGGGCCGGTCTTTCCGTCGCCGGATTTCGGGACGGCCTGCCCCCCGCGCAGTCTGCCGTCCGGGGCGCCCCGTTGAAGGGCGCATTCGGAGAACCACGGTTCGACAGCCAAGGGCGGGGCGGCCACCACGGGGAGGCATGCGCCGTCCCTCCCCGGCCGCCCGCCGAGGGCCTACCGGCCGACCGCGTGGGATCCGGGTGCCTCGCCGATCCGGTGTGCCTGTCGGCGACACCCGCGGGCACGGAGGACGCAGGATCGTGACGACCCTCAGTTCCAGTACGCCGTAATGGTGCCGTCGGCGTTGACTTCCTCGCGCACCGTCTCGGCGTAGTGCTTCCAGACGGGTATCTCCGTGTCGGCGGCCGCCCGGAGCCACTCGGTGAAGGAGGCGCGGGTGCGAGCGGGGATGTCCCCGTGCACGCCTTCGGAGTACGAGCAGACCTCGGGGTCGGGACCGGTGCCGCGCAGGAACTCGAACTGGTAGCCCTGGTGCATGAAGAAGACGCGGTCGGTGGGCTCGAAGCGGAAGGGCGAGTCGTTCTCTTCGAGCAGCTCGCGGGCGGCTGTCCCCAGGCCGAGGCATTGCGGGTGGTAGACGTCGCTCCCCTGCATGAAGCGCCCGGCGCCACCACCGATCAGGGAGAGGAACTCCCGGTAGGCGTCCGCCATCGGTGCCCGCTGGTCGCGTTCGACCTCCAGGATCATCTCGACCGGCAGGCCCCGCAGTTGGCCGGGGCGGGCCGTGGTGCCGTCGGTGATCGCGTGGACGACGGCGCGGACCCGCTGCGCCGGTGTCAGCCCGTCGGCGTCGTCCCATGAGGCCGGCCACCGCTCCTTTTGCGGGGGCACCTGTGGATCCTTGTCCCGGCGTCGCCTCGACCACATTTGGCACCCCCGGTTGTCCGTGACCTAAGCGTAAGTGCTCCGGTACGACGCAAGCAGCCCGGCGAGGAGCCCGAGGGCACGCCCCGGCCGAACGGGTCCGGAAGTCGCCGCGACGCGCGAACCTCCGCCCTGCGCCGCGGTGTTCGGAGCGCCGGGCGGCAGCTGTCCGATCGATTCGTGGCCGTTACGGTCGCAGCGCGGGTGGGGACGCGAATGCCGGGTTGCGGACTCGGCCGTGCAAGTGGTGCGGGGCGGCGCCATCGTTCGGTTCGCGGCCGGTCGGCGTACGGCCCGCGGGAGTCCCGGTGCCCCGGACGTGCGTACCGTGGCGTCCGCCCGGCCCCACCACGGGGCCGCCGGGAGCGAGGAGACGGGTCATGGCCGGAAGAACCGCGGCCGAGTGGTGGGCGCTGCTGCCGGCGGGCATCCGCCAAGAGGCCGACGGGTACGTCCTGCAGGACGCCGTCCTGCGGGCGGTCCGCGTCGTCTTCAAGGCCGGCCGTGCCCGCGGGATGGGACTCGGCGACGCCCAGTTGGTGGTGGGAGAGCGTTACGACCACCAAGGCGACGCGATCGCCCGCACCCCCGACAGTCCGCTCGACCTGGAGTCGCTGTCCGCCTACGCCGCCGGACTCCCCGGCCGCATCGTCGCGATCGAGGCCGTGTGGGACGGCGACACCGTGCACGACTGGTTCGTGATCCTGCTGGCGCTCACCACCGACCCCGCGGGCGAGCACGCGCTCGCCACGATCCACTGGGGCGCGGCCGTGCGCTACCTGGGCGAGGAGCGGCCCGCGAGCCCGTCCCACCCGGCGGCCGCGGCGGCCCTGAGGGCCGGCGGAGCTCTGGCCGCCCGCCTCTCGGTTCCGTTCCATTTCGCGAGTCCGGACGAACCCGACGACGAGGCCCCCCGCCTGCGGCCCTGAACGGCGACAGCCCGAACCCGTCCGTCACCCGCGGTCACCGGCACCGCTCGGCCCTTCCGGCATCTCCGGATGAGAGGTACGAAAAAGGTAGGAAAGTGGTTGAACGCGGCACTCGGACGCCGCGTACCTCCTGGAAAGGGAGGAGGGATCTCCGTGTGACGTCTTGTGACCGCACCGATACGCGGCGGAAGAGGGTTCCCCATGCACTACATAGCTGAGCGACTGCGCGTTCCTCCGCAATCCGCGGAAGCCGCCGTCCCGGCGCGGCCGCCGGTGAGCGCCGGCGACTGCGGTCTGTTGCTGATCCGGCTCACGTTCGGTGTCGTGATGGCGGGGCACGGGCTCCAGAAGCTCTTCGGGTGGTTCGACGGCCAGGGGCTCGCCGGCACCGCCAAGGGCTTCGAGATGCTGGGCTACTCGCCCGGGAAGGTCTTCGCCGCCATATGCGGGGCCTCCGAGTTCCTGGGCGGTGTGGGTCTGGCGCTGGGGCTGTTCACCCCACTCGCGGCGGCGGCCCTGATCGGCGTGATGATCAACGCCATGGCGACCGTGGCGGGCGCGCACGGACTCTGGGAGCAGCAGGGCGGCATCGAGTACAACCTGGGCATCACGGTCGTCGCCCTCGGCGTGGCCGCCATCGGTCCCGGGAGGCTCGCGCTGGACCGGTTCTTCCGCTGGGGGAGCGGTGGCTGGGCCGAAGCCGCTCTCGCGCTGGGGCTGGGCGGCGTGGGCGCCGCCATCGTCCTGAGTCTCTGAGCCGGTTCTCCGCCGGCGGCACACGCGCACGGCCCCGGGACGCGGGGGAGTGGCCCGGGGTCGCGGGCTGTTCCGGCCGTGTCGGCCCGGTCCGGTCGCGCCGTCCCGGCCGGACGGCTCCCGACGGGTCTGCCGGCGGGCGGGCGATGCCGCGATCTCACCCCATCGAGTGACGGGGTGGGGCAGGCGGAGAAAATCGAACATGTGATTGAATTCGGTGCATGGCCAACACCGTGTTCCCGCCCGACCTGGTGCAGGCGCAGCGCGAATGGCAGCGCACCTACGCGCGACTCGCCGCGGAGCCGGCGCACGCGGCGATCCTGCGACGGCGCCTGCTCTGGCTCTCCTGCCGGCTGTTCTGGCACCCGTACTGGCGCACCGCCCAGGGCCGCTCGCCCGCCGCGCGAGTGGAGCTGCGGCGCCAGGCGCGCGCGGCTCAGAACCCGAGGTCGGACAGACCTGGGTGATCGTCGGGCCGCCGCCCCGGCGGCCAGTGGTACGCGCGGTCCGACTCGGCGATGGGGAGGTCGTTGATGCAGGCCAGCCGTACGCGCAT
>NZ_JBEZXR010000171.1:0-2631 GCF_040638135.1 Streptomyces sp. NPDC026673
TCGAGGACCGGCGCCCCAACGCCAACGTCGACCCCTACGTCGTCACCCGCCTCATCGTCGACACCTGCTGCTCGGCCCTGGACAAGGCCGACCTCATCTGAGGTCGCTCATGACCGCGGGTCGATGCGCTCCTTCCACTAGTGCATCGGCCCGCACCCAGCGATCGCGTGCACGGAGATCGCACCTGCGCAAGATCGTCACCCACGTCGGTGACGTATCACGAACAAGGAGACACTTCGATGCCCAAGGGCTTCGACGCGGGAGACACGTCGTTCGTCCTCATAAGCGCCGCCCTGGTTATGCTGATGACGCCCGGACTTGCCTTCTTCTACGGAGGGATGGTCCGGGTCAAGAGCGTGCTGAACATGCTGCTGATGAGCTTTGTCAGTCTCGGAATTGTCAGCGTGGTATGGGTGGCATACGGGTACTCGCTCGCCTTCGGCGACGACGTGGGCGGTGGACTCCTCGGCGGCTTGGATCTCACCGGGATGAAGGGCATTACGGGGGAGAGCCTCACCGGCACAGTGCCCGTCTTCGCCTTCGCGGCCTTCCAGCTCATGTTCGCGGTTATCACCCCAGCCCTGATTAGTGGCGCGATCGCGGACCGCGCCAAGTTCGGGGCGTGGATGCTGTTCGTAGCCCTCTGGGTGAGCCTGGTGTACTTCCCCGTCGCCCACTGGGTTTGGCAATCTGACGGCTGGATTTTCAAGCTCGGGGTGAAGGACTTCGCCGGGGGAACTGCCGTGCACATCAACGCGGGCATGGCGGCGCTGGGCGCACTGCTTGTGCTGGGCAAGCGTGTCGGCTTCAAGAAGGATCCGATGCGTCCGCACAGTCTCCCCTTGGTAATGCTTGGTTCGGGGCTGCTGTGGTTCGGCTGGTTCGGCTTCAACGCCGGCTCCGCGCTTGCTGCCAACGGCACGGCCAGTATTGCCTTCCTCAACACCCAGGTTGCCACCGGGGCAGCGATGATCGGCTGGCTCATCTGGGAGCGTCTGCGCAGTGGCAGCTTCACCTCCCTGGGCGCGGCCTCCGGGGCTGTCGCAGGTTTGGTGGCCATCACCCCGGCTTGCGCCGCGGTGAATACCTGGGGGGCCATTGCCGTCGGCGCCATTGCGGGCGTGGTGTGCGCATGGGCCGTGGCTTTGAAGGACCGGCTCGGATATGACGACTCCCTCGATGTGGTCGGCGTCCACGCGGTGGGCGGTCTCGTTGGGACCCTCCTTGTCGGCTTCTTCGACACCGCAGATGGCCTGTTCGCCGGCGCCGGTCTCGGACAGCTCGGCAAGCAGGCTGTCGGGGCCCTCGCCGTTGCCGCCTACTCCCTGGTGATGTCCTGGCTGCTCGCGAAGTCCATTGACGTCACTGTTGGATTCCGAGTTGATCGGAACCACGAGGTCACCGGCATCGACCATGTGGTCCACGCTGAAACCGCCTACGACTTCGAGCCAGCAGTAGGGCGGGCATGATCCGGTGCCTCCACATCGGTTGCCGGAGCCGGCTGCTGTGCAGACAGCGCCGATCTTCGGCACGAGTACGACCCTGGCCAGTGAGTAATCCACAGCTAGTGCTGGCGTGAGGACTCGACAGGTTACGCAACATCATTCCTTCCATATCGACGGAGAAGACGATCATGAGCAGCGCCCCGCACGCGAACCACCCCCACCACGTTTCCAGCAAGGTCGATCTGACAACGGAATTGGCCTCCCGAGCAGCGGGACTCCAGCCACTGTTGCGTGAGTACGCCGCACAGGGTGACGCTGACCGCGTCGTGCCTCCTGCCGTTGTCGAGTCCCTGAGGGAGGCCGGTGTCTTCCGGCTGCTGACTCCGAAGCGTTTTGGTGGCTACGAGACGGATCTGCGAACGCTGACCGAGGTGTCTGAGGCCTTGGGGCAGGGCGACGGATCGGCGGCATGGGTCGGGATGATCATCTCGGTGACGAACTGGCTGGCGTGCCTCTTCCCGGACAAGGCGCAGGAGGAGGTCTTCGGGGCTGACCCCGACGCGCGGGTGACCGGTGTGGCCGCGCCGACCGGCATGGGGGAGAAGGTTCCCGGTGGGTGGCGGGTGAGTGGCCGCTGGTCGTTCAACTCCGGTGCCCCGTACGCGACGTGGGCGGCGGTCGGTGCGCTCCTGAAGGACGAGCGGGGTGAGGTCGTCGACCAGGCTCTGGTGCTGATCCCGGCTGCTGAACTGACCGTGGAGGACACGTGGCACACCGCGGGTATGCGGGGTACCGCCAGCAACACCTTGGTCGGTCATGAGGTCTTCGTCCCCGAGCACCGGGTACTGTCGGTCCCGGCCGCCGCCGAAGGCATCTACCCGCGCCCGACCCACGACGAGGCACTGTATGGCGCATCGTTCGGGCCGATGCTGGTGCTGTGCCTGGTCGGGCCTTTGCTGGGTCTGGGGCGTGCCGCTCTCGACGTGGTGACGGAGGCTGCGGTGTCCAAGCCTTTGTCGTTCACCGTCCACGGGCGGCAGGCGGACTCCGTGGGCGTCCAGACGCAGATCGCCGAGGCGGCACTGAAGATTGAGACAGCACGTCTGCACATCTACCGCGCGGTGGACAAGGTCGACGCGGCCGCGGCGGTGGCCCCGCTGGACTACTCGGCACGCGCCCACATCAG
>NZ_JBEZXR010000172.1:0-2541 GCF_040638135.1 Streptomyces sp. NPDC026673
CGGCAGCAGCTGGACCGGGCCAATGCGGCGCTGAGCGCGTTCACCACCACCTACGGCACCAAGGTCCCGGCGGGCGAGGTCGTCTTCCTGCCCGACCTGCCGGTCCGGGTTGACAAGGTCAAGGTGGGCCTGGGTGACGCCCCGGACGGCGAGGTCGCCACCGTGACCAGCTCCGACGTGGTGGTACGGGCCGTCGTGCCCGGGGCCGACGGCTCCGCGCTGCGCGAGGGCATGGTGGCGCGGATCGAGACGCCGGACGGCACCCGTGTGCGCGGCGTCATCACAAAGGTCGGCGGTACCGGAAAAGACAGCGGCACCGACCATGACGCAGATGGAAAGGGCACGGACGGCGAAGACGACGGATTCGAATCTGATGGCGGTGCTGAGCTGGGCTCTGACCCGTCCGCCCCGGTGCAGTTGGTGATCTCCGTTCCCAATCCTGGTGCCTTGAAAAATCAGTCGGGGGGTACCGCCAAGGTGACCATCGAGGTGGGTGCCTCCAAGGGCGCCGTTCTGGTGGTGCCGGTGGCCGCGGTGCACACCAGTGCCGACGGCAAGGCCCGGGTGCGGGTGGATCGCGACGGCAAGGTCGTCAACGTGCCCGTCACCGTGGGGCTCTCGGCCGCCGGGCAGGTCGAGGTGACGGCCGACGGCGGCTCGCTGGACGAAGGCGACCAGGTGGTGGTCGGGCAGTGAGACGTAGGCCCACACCACGTCCGGCTCGCTGATCGGACGACGCCGGCACTTCTCGTTCAGGGACGCGACAGTTGATACCCGGCTTCCATGAACGCATTGGCAACGTTCAAGAGGATCGGCGGTCACGGAGAAGCAGTAGCCCAAGCGGAGACTGGTGGGCGGGCAGGAGCTCCCCACCCGCCCACAAGTCATCGCTAAGCACGCTTCACCGAAACTTCGGTCAAAACGGTTCCATGGGCGAGGGGGCCGTGAAATCCATTCTGTGGTGAGCGGTGTCACAACTTCGACAGTAGTCCCGATCGGTGGTCCACCAGGTCGAAAGAGCGAAGGCACCGAAGACGGACGGCCCTCACTCAAATGCCTCTTCTCCGCTAAACGAGGAACGACATGGCTCATATTCGTGCAAATCTTTCGATGTGGTCGGCCGCATCCGCTGTCGGTGTGATCGCCATCGTCGGGTGTTCCCAGAACAACGGCGACTCCGCCGCGCCCAGCCATACCGCGTCATCGAGCGCTCACACGCGAACCTCTCAGCCTCCCCAGGAGAACGAACTGGCCATTCCTGAAGACGCCGACGACGAAACCAAGCAGCAGTACTTGATTGAGAATGCCATCGCAGCCTGCATGCGGGCGCAGGGCTTCACCTATACACCGAACGTGACCGATTGGGGGCCCAGCAGCCCCGTTGACGGTCAGGACTACGAATTGGCGAAGAACTACCGAGCCAAGTACGGCTTCGGAATCTACGCCCCAGGCGTCTACCCGGACGACCCAGCCTTCAACCCCGACAAGTTCCGTGAAGCACAGATACTCGCCAACCCGGATAGGGCGTACCTCGAGGCGCTCCCCGCGGCGCAACGGAAGGCTTACGACCTTGCGCTGGGCGACAACGTCAAGATCGTCAACGGAAGGTCGGAGGAGATGCCTGGGTGTGCGCGAGACGCGCGGACAAAGGTCTATGGGCCGGAGAAGTCACCGTCCGAACTCGACCGCGAGCAGGCCGCGAATGAGGAGCACAAGCTGACACTCAATGGCGACCCCCAGTTGAACTCCCTGGCGCAGCAATTCGCGTCGTGTCTGCGCAAGGAAGGTATCGCTGTCACGACCACGCAGCCGACGGCAATCGGTGACATGGTGAAGTTCGCAACGTCTGCGCAGCTCCCGATGGACGGCGTGCAAAGCATGGATGAGGACGCCGCCCGGGCCGGGCTCACCAAGGAAATCATCAACGCCCGCAAGGATCTGGAGTGCGGCAAGAAGTTCCGGGCCGCTTACTTCCCCAAGCTCGCCAAGCACCCCTTCTCCAGCGAGGTCGGATGAGCCGGCATCTCCCCAGTAGCCCGCAGAGCCGCAGCAGCAGGCTGGTCGGACTCATCGTGCACGTGGTGGCGATCAGCAACTCAGGTGGATGGTGCACTGGCACGCGAGCACCGTCTCCCGCCGACGTCGCCGGATCACGCCGGGCACCAATGGTCGGGCCGGTCGCCTTCGTCGCCGAGCGCCGAAACGTGACTTCCACCGTCAGCGCGCAGAACAACGTGAGATTCCGGGTATCACCCGGGTTCTTGCTGGACGAGGGCGACCGGGTGGTGGTCGGACGGTGAGGCGCAGATCCGTACCGCCCCGCCCCGCCCCCGAGCAGGCGCCGGACGCGGACACCGTGATCCGGCTCAGCGGCCTGGGCCGGGTCTTCGACGCCGACCCGCCGGTGCACGCCCTGCGCGACGTGCACCTGGAGGTCAGGAAAGGAGAGCATCTGTCGATCGTCGGCCCCTCGGGGTCGGGGAAGTCCACCCTGCTCAACACCCTGGGCCTGCTGGACCGACCCACGTCGGGCAGCTACTG
>NZ_JBEZXR010000173.1:0-2412 GCF_040638135.1 Streptomyces sp. NPDC026673
CGAGGGCCACCGCCTGCTCGCCGCCGCGTACCGCAGGGACGGATCCCTCCAGCCGATCGAGACGCTCTCGGCGTTCTCCAGCAATCACCGCAAGGCCTGGACCCAACTGCGGGGCATGTTGCCTGCCGAGCTCGACGGCCTCGGCAGCAAGATCACCGCCGTCTTCGACGCCATCCAGAACGAAGCGGCCCCGCTTCAGACTTTCATGGCTCCCAGCACCGGCCCCGGTGACATCAGTGCCCGACCACGCCACCACGCTGCCACCCACCCCGCCGACGTCACACTCCCATCCCTGCTGCCAGGCCTTCGGCCCCGCCCCGACCTCGACACGAAAGACGACAATACCGGCTGAAGACCCCGGCGTGTTGCCCCAGGAGGGGGTGACACCCCCGGTACACGCACAAGCGGGTGAGGGCCTTCTGGTTTCGGTGGGGACGACAACGACCACCGACCACCGGAAGGCCCCTCACGCCCCACCGCGGTCGACGAGAGCTGACGCGTCACTGTTCCCAGCGCTGCGTGTGCCGAACGCAAGGGGCCCATGTGACGCAAGGGATCAGTACGCGCCATCCCCTCAGGGCGCGGGGAAGGGTGTGTGACTGAGGAGCACAACCCCCGCGACCTGCGGAAACCCAAGAAATCATCGCCTAGCCGCGTGCTTTCGATCAAGAAAAATACCTTTGACACTCGTTAAATGTGCAAGCGTTACTTGCGTGAAAGTGTAGTGGCGGGTACCTTTCCGGTGTGGGTCGGAGCCGGCGGTAGCCGGCTGACCCCCTGCCCGACCGCATGTGCCCGTTGTGGCATCCGGGCTGAACGTGCCGCTGTGCCGGCGTCATCACATCAATGAACACGTGGCGCATCGTGCGCTGCCCTTTCGCCACTCAAGAATCACCATCCGAAGGACATCCCCATGGATCTGAAGCTCGAAATGATCGTGCTGCCCGTCTCCGACATCGACCGGGCCAAGGACTTCTACGACAGGCTCGGCTTCCGCCTGGACGTCGACTACACGGCCAGTGACGACTTCCGGGTGGTGCACTTCACGCCGCCCGGCTCCGAGTGCTCGATCATCTTCGGCGAGGGGATGACCCCCATCGCCCCGGGCTCGTTCCAGGGCCTGTACCTGATCGTGTCCGACATCGACGAGGCCCGCGCGGACCTCGTGGGCCGCGGCATCGACGTCAGCGAGATCTTCCACGACGAGGGCGGCCTGCTCCACCACGGCCACCAGGGCGGCGGGTGCGTCCACGAGGGCGAAGGGCAGCAGCGCAAGGCCGGCCTGCACCCCGAGCGCGCCTCCTACGGCTCCTACCTCACCTTCAGCGACCCCGACGGCAACGGCTGGGTCCTCCAGGAAGTCAGCCAGCGCCTCCCCGGCCGCTGAGCCGGCACCACGCCTCCTCCCTTGGCCGCAGGCAACCGTCAGAGCGCATGCCGGCAGCCACCCGGGCCCCGGAGTTCCCGACCTGATTCCCCCCACACCAGTACGGAGCAGAGATGAAGGAGACCACCCGCACGTACGACGTGATCGTCATCGGCGCGGGGCCGGTCGGCGAGAACGTTGCCGAACGCGCTCGTGCCGCCGGGCTGAGCACGGTGATCGTGGAGCGCGAACTGCTGGGCGGGGAGTGCTCGTTCTGGGCCTGCGACCCGAGCAAGGCGCTGCTGCGTCCAGTGGTGGCGCGGGCGGACGCGTTGCGCGTTCCCGGGCTGCGTGAGGCGGTGACCGGGCCGCTGGACGCCGCCGCCGTGCTGGCGCACCGCGACGAGATGGCCTCGTACTGGAAGGACGAGGACCAGGTCGACTGGCTGGACTCGGTCTCGGTCGATCTGATCCGCGGCCACGGCCGTCTCACCGGCCCCAGGCAGGTGGCCGTGCGGACCCCCGACGGTGACACCGTCGCCCTGACCGCGCGGCACGCGGTGGCCGTGTCCACCGGTACCCGTGCGGCGCTGCCCCCCATTCCCGGTCTCGAGGGCGTTCGCCCGTGGACGAGCCGTGAGGCGACCAGCGCCGACCAGGTGCCCGGGCGCCTGGCCATCGTCGGCGGCGGTGTGGTGGCCGTCGAGATGGCCACCGCCTGGCAGGCGCTCGGCTCCGAGGTGACCATGCTGGTCCTCGAGAACGGGCTGCTGCAGCGGATGGAGCCGTTCGCCGGCGAGCTGGTGGTCGACGGGCTGCGGGACGCGGGTGTCGACATCCGGTTCAACACCTCGGTGGCGTCCCTGGTCCGCGAGGACGGCGAGGTGCGGATCACCCTGGCCGACGGCGGACAGCTCGCGGCGGACGAGATCCTGTTCGCCACCGGCCGGGCCCCGAACACCTGGGACCTGGGGCTGGAGACGATCGGCCTGACCCCGGGCGACTGGCTGAAGGTGGACGACACCTTCCGCGTGACCGACGTCGCC
>NZ_JBEZXR010000174.1:0-2403 GCF_040638135.1 Streptomyces sp. NPDC026673
GTGGACCGGGTGCTCTACCTCGCCCCGCACGGACACCGCACCGGCACCCCGGAGGACGTCCTCACCTCGGAGTCCCTGTCGGCCCTGTACGGCTCCCAGATCGACGTCCTGCGGGTGCGGGGCCGGATCGTCGTCGTCGGCACCCATGACCAACAGGCCGTGCACCACCCGGGACTCGACGCCGCGGACGCACACCCCGCGGACGCACACGAAACGGACGGAGCGCGCCCATGACGGCAGCCGACATGTGGCAGCAGATGTTCGACTTCCAGGACTACGGCGCACTGCTCGGCCTGGTCCGCAACTCCCTCATCGTGGGCGGCGCACTGGGGCTGGTCGGCGGACTGACCGGCGTCTTCGTGGTCCTCCGCGACCTGCCCTTCGCCGTGCACGGGATCAGCGAACTGTCCTTCGCCGGCGCCTCGGCGGCCCTGCTGCTCGGGATGAACGTGGTGGCGGGATCGATCGCCGGCTCGCTCATCGCCGCCCTGGTCATCGGTGTTCTGGGCGCACGCGCCCGCGACCGCAACTCGATCATCGGCATCCTGATGCCGTTCGGTCTCGGACTGGGCGTGTTGTTCCTCGCCCTCTACAAAGGACGAGCGGCCAACAAGTTCGGCCTGCTGACCGGTCAGATCGTGGCCGTCGACAACCCGCAGACCGGATGGATGCTCACGGTGTCCGCGCTGGTGCTGATCGCCCTCGCCGTCATCTGGCGTCCCCTGACCTTCGCGAGCGCCGACGCGCAGGTCGCCCAGGCACGCGGCCTGCCCGTGCGGGGGCTGTCCGTGGCCTTCATGCTCCTCCTGGGGATCACGATCGCCCTGTCCGTACAGGTCGTCGGGGCACTTCTGGTCCTCAGCCTCGTCGTCACCCCCGCGGCGGCAGCCGCGCGGGTCACCGCTTCCCCCGTACTCCTGCCGTTGCTGAGCGTGCTCTTGGCCGTCCTCGCCGTCGAAGGCGGCATCCTCCTCGCCCTCGGCAGCAGCATCCCGATCAGTCCCTACGTCACGACGATCTCGTTCCTCGTCTATATCGTCTGCCGGCTGATCGGAACACGGCGTGCCCGGCACGGAGGTTCACGCCGCACGTCAAGGGGGACCGCGGCCGCACCTGCCCGGGTCTGAGACGCCTCGCCCCGCCACGGCGGTGACGCACCAGGTGGCGGGGCCGAGAACGGGTCGGCGTCAGTTCGGTGAGGGCTGGTTCCGCGTGTCGTTCGAGGGCGGCTTCGTGGTGTCGAGGGCCTTCGCGACGGCGTCGGCGATGGCCCGCTCGACCTTGCGCCTGCGCCGCTTGCGCAGCAGCGCGTACCCGCCGGCGGCCGCGGCAAGGGCGGCGAGCACGATCAGCTGGCCCCACGGCCAGGCCCACAGGGAGCGGGAGGCGGTGACCTGGTCGGCGCGGAGGGCGGGCAGGTCGTCGGAGGCGAGCGGCTGGAGGATCACGTCGGTGTCCAGCCGTACGCCGGGCCAGATGCCGTTGACGGTGGCGGTGCGCGTGAGGGAGTTGCCGGGGAGGATCTCGGGGAGGTCCGGGAGGGCGGCGTCCTGGCCGATGAGCCCGAAGAGACCCTCGGTCTTGAGGAGTTGGCGAGCCTTCAGGCGGACGTTCCCGGTGTTCCTGACGGTGTAGGTGACCTTCAGGCTGCCGCTGCCGGCCGGGCTGAGGGTGCCCTGGTAGGTGGCGCGCAGGTCGCCGACCGTGAGCGAGGGGTCGAGGGGGCCGTTGACGCGCAGGTAGAGGCGGGAGCCGAGGCGGCGGTCGAGCCGGACGGTCTTGCCCTGTGTCTCGGTGATCAGGGAGGTCACCACGCCGCCGGAGTGGTCGCCCGGGGTGGCGTCGGCGGGGACGGTGAGGGTGAAGGGCACCTTCGCGGACTGCTGGCTCTTGAGCGTGAGGGTGGTGGACTTCATGGTGATCCACGAGCCGACGTCGCGGGGCTTCTTGTCCGCGGTCAGCAGGTCGATGCCGCCGCTGGGGGTGGTGAAGGCGTCGCTTGCGTAGACCTTGAGCTTGATGGTGGTGTCGCTGCGGTTCACCACGGCCAGGGCGTCGGTGATCCGGGAGCCGGGGGCGAGGGTGTAGACGAACCGGCTGCGTCCCTTGCCCACGGATGTGTCGGCGGGGGCGGCGCCCCAGGAGATCGGGTTGTCCGCCGCTGGGCGGACGGTCGGCGCGGCGGTGGCGTTCACCGGGTTCCCCAGCAGGGCCACGAGCGCCGCGAGGAGGGCGACGACGAGGTGGCGGGGCGAGATCGGGGTGGCGGATCTCCTGGTCATGGGTTCTCTCCGTCGTCGTGGGGCTGCCGGCCCGGCACGGCCTGGTTGGTTGGGGGCCGTGCCGGGGTGTGGTGCGGGTTGGGTTCAGCTGAGTGCGGTGAGGGTGAGGGTGGTGGTGTAG
>NZ_JBEZXR010000175.1:0-2310 GCF_040638135.1 Streptomyces sp. NPDC026673
ATGAGACGTGCATGCCGCGCCGATGGCACCAGCCTCCCGCCGCTGATTCCTCGGGAGGCTTCTCGGCATGACCGCCGTACAGGGGACAGCCGTCGTCTTCACGACCGAGGACGGCACCCCCGACGCGTAGCAGCCACTGCAGGTCAGGGCCCAGCTAGGGTACGCGGGGCCTCATCACCGCTTGCCCGCGCAGGTGTAGCCACCATCGCCCCGCCCCTCGCAGCCTCAACAGCCGCAAACGCAGGGCACCGGTCAAACTTCGGTGAGAACGGTCAAACTTCACTGAGACGGGACACCCGTCTCATGAGATTTGGCCCCAATCTCAATCTGGTCCGAGGTTGCGCAGGCCGCTGGCCGTGCGGCACCGATGCGCTCTTCGGCGCGTGCCCGCCGGCGGTGCCACAGTTCCGGGGCGGAGATCGGGGCGTCGGCGGTGTCGGTGGAAAAACAGGTCAGCCGCATGCCGTCGGCGTCGGCGATCGGCAGCTGGGCGCCGGGGTCCGGTCGCCCCTCCGGGGCCGAGTAGGTCCGTTACTGGATTTAGCGTTGAGATCGAGTATGGGCAGACCTGGGACTATGTTCCATCCGGCGGATCGCGACGCCGTAGGCTCCGGCCCATGCACAGCACCTTGACGGAGCACGCCCGCTGTCTTTACGGAGATGAGTACCGCCCCACACCAGAGTGCGGCCAGGAACACCGCGAGCACTACTTCGTCGAGGAGCTGACCTTCGCGGACGTGGACACGATCCTCGCGATGCTGCATGAGCTCTGCCCGAATGTGGTCGACGGCCGCCTGCCGGTGTGGGTCCGCAACCTCGCTTACCGGCTTGTGCTCCTGCAGCGACCGGACGAGCCGGCCCTGCTGAGGGAGGCCGCGGAGAGCCTGTGGCTGCACGGGCCGGACTGGGACGACATCGCGGCGGAACTCACTCAGCAGGCCGCCACCGCAAGCTGTCGGGACGCCGGCAAGCCGAACTCGTCCGCATGCACGTGACGGGCGACTACACGATCGCCGAACTGAAGGAGGTGTTCTCCGTCGGTCGCGCCACTGTCCACCGCGTCCTCGAACGCGCCGGTCACCGCAGCAAGGAAGGAACGACGTGAGACGCCGCGAGTCCGAGTCCGACCGGGACATGGCCGCGCTCCTGGCGGCCAGGGCCTTCATCGAGATCCGCCATCTGGCCGGGAGCACGCGGCACGAGTCGAGGGCCAGCGCCGAAGAGGCACTGGAACACATCAGGTTTCTGGCCGACCTGGGCCACAACCTGCCTGACGTCGCGCGTCCGCGTCCCACTACGCCGTCCCGCCCGGGCGCGAGCCCCGGAAGCTGGGAGCAGGCCACCGCTGCCCGGCCGATGACCGGGGTCTGGAACACCGCCGGCCCGAAGGGACAGGAGTGGATTCTGCGCCAAATCGGCCGAGACGGACGAACCTGGACGCCACCCCCACCCCTGCCCAAGCGTCGCAAAGACCCGTCCCCGATGACACCGCGGCAGCGGGCCGGATTCCTGCTCGGACGCTGGCCCGTCAAGACCCCAGCGGGACGCCGACCGCTGCCCGTCGAGGCGAAGGTTCTCAAGGCCCTCGACACCGAAACGGTCTGCTCCCTGTACGACGAGGCCCGACGGCTCCGACTCGGCCTGGGCGGAGGAGGACCGTGGCTCCGAGCGCATCTGGATCCGGACGGCGTCCACTACCTGCTGCCGAACCCGGCGTCGTACTACTGGCCCGGCACCCCGATCAGCCACGGCGAGATCGGCTGGTGGCAGTGCACCGCGCTGCTGCGGATGCGCGACGGAGAGCAGGTCAGCGGCATGGTCGCCGTACTCCCGGAGACCTTCACGGCGCTGCCCTCGACTCTGACCCGGCGACAACAGCTTCGCCTTGCCCACTTCGCCCGCTCCACCGAGCGCGACACCTACCTCTGGGGCCGGGACCACAAGGTCGCGTGCGCCCCGGATTTCTGCGGCTACCTTCCCGCGGCGGCCGAAGAGGGTTCGCCAATCACGCACTGATCGCCAGCAGGCAACATCAGGTGGGGGCCTCATCGTCGCGTGCCGTGACGTAGTGCCAGCGCCAGCGTCCCCAGGGGATGTCCCAGGTGGGGTTCTCGGCGCTGGGGCGGGGGATGACGGGCAACGGACCGGGGGCTGTTTCGATGAGGTGGATCAAAGTCCAGCCGCCGCCGTAGCAGTCGTCAGGCCCGAAGCAGGTGGCTAGTTGTATTGCCCTGTGAGGTTGGGGACGCGGCTGGCGGGTGGTTTGCCGTTCAGGGCGGTGTGTCCGCGGTGGTGGTTGTAGCTGTGAAG
>NZ_JBEZXR010000176.1:0-2308 GCF_040638135.1 Streptomyces sp. NPDC026673
CAGGCCATCGTCACCTCCGGCAAGGCCGATGCCGTCCTCCTCGGCCGAGAACTGCTCCGCGACCCCTACTGGGCCCGCCACGCCGCCACCACGCTGGGTGGCAAGGTCAACACCCCCGTCCAGTATCACCGTTCCTGACCCGCGTCGCATGCCGTCCCCGTCCCCGCCGCGCCACCGTGCGGCGGGGACGGGGACGCGTTCAGTGCCGGGCGCGGTAGAGGTCGCGCAGCAGGGCGATCTCGGCGCCGTGGTGCAGAAGTTCCTGGTTGACCCACCAGACGATGTCGAGGAACGGATTCTCCGGGTCGCTGCCGTAGGGGTAGGTGCTGTACCCCACGGTGTCGAGCGCCGCGTCGTCGGCACCGAGCAGCGCCCGCCGCCACGCCCCCGCCGCCTCCTCGAAGCCGGAGACCGCTCCGGCGGCGTCCCCGCTGCTGCGGAAGTCGTCACGCGTGAGCGCGTGAGTGCCGGCCGAGTCGTCGGCGCGCAGGGCGAGCAGTTCGCCGAGGTGGCTCAGGCGCCAGGCGATGGTGGTGAACGGCGGCGGCACCGGATGCGGGGCGGGTGAAGCGTCCCGCCCCCACGCCCCGCCGCCGACCAGCACGGTGGCGCCAGGGCCCGGGCCGTGCGAGCGCGGTCGTACCGACCAGCAGCCCGGCACCGGCTCCCACAGGTACTCCTCGTCGGTCATCGGCCCGACCTCCACGTCCGTCCCGTTGCCGCTGTCCACGACCGGGCCGGTCATCCGGTCACAGAGGCGCCGGCACGCGAAGTCGAACTGCTCCAGCAGCGGTGCGAGGCGGGGAGGTGCACGCATACGACGGCTCCTGACGGGCTCGAACGGGCGGTGCGCGCTGCCATGTTGGCGCCCGGCCAGACGTCGGCGCACCCGGAAATCGCCTTGCGCGCCGCAGCCCGCCCGTACAGCATCCCGCCCGTGATGCCTCACCACCGCGACCGCGCCCTGCCGCCCCCGTCCTCACCCCCGTCACGACACAACGCACCACGAGGACCCCGACGTTGACCTACACCTTCCGCGCGTACTCCCCGGCCGACGAGACGTCCTGGCTGCGCTGCAGGGTGCTCTCGTTCCTGGGCACCGCCTACTACGACGACGTCGATCGCGCCAAGCCGCAGATCCCCGCTCCGGGCCTGGAACTGGTGGCCCTCGACGCTTCGGGCACCGTGGCCGGAATCATGGACACCCTGGTCGACGGCACCCTCGCCACCATCGACACCGTCGCGGTCCACCCCGACCACCACCGCCGCGGCCTCGGCCGCGCCCTCCTGCGGCGCACCCGCGCCCAGGTCCGCGAACGCGGCGCGACGACCCTCGACGCCTGGACCCGCGACGACCCCGGCACCCTGGCCTGGTACCGCGCCATGGGCTTCACGGAGAGCGACCACTACCTGCACGTCTACGCCCATCACCACACCGCCCCCGGGGAACCCGACCGGGCGATCCTCACGCCCCGCCCCGGCCTGCGGCTCATGGCCGCGTTCCTGCACGCGAAGCTTGAGGACGAGGCGCAGCTGCGGCGGGAGTTCAGCCGGGTGCACGTCTGCCGGCGCTTCGCGATGGCGACCGAGGACTGCGGCCGTTGACGACATCGGCCGGCAGAGGGCCTCTGGTACCCGCGAGTGCGCACTCCCGTCGGCATCCCTCGGTGGCCGCCGCAGAGGGACGGGGAGATCAGCCGTGGATCCGACGGCGCCACCAGGGAAGGTCAGCCGGCGCGAAGGGATGGTTCAACGTGGCATCGAGGTAACGGGCGTCGAGAGGGCCGACGACCGCCCGGAGTTCGCGTCGCGCCCTGACGCCGACCGTCCGGATGACTGCTTCCAGCAGGGTTCGGGCGTGCATGTCGCGCCAGCCGGTCGTGCCTTCGCCGTAGGAGGGCTCCGTGTCCGGACCGGACCGCCGGAGGGTGCGGGACCAGGCCAGAAAGGCGTGGGCCACGTCCCCGGAGTGGAGCCCGTTCGTCCGTTCGAACTCGGCGATCTGACGGTTTGCGGTAGCTGAGAGACCGCGAATGACGGCTCGGTTGCCGCGGTTGGCGCGGTGGGGCATCCGCGCCCGGATCTCGCCCGGTGACCGGCGAGGCATGGAGACTTCCCGGAATTCGGTTGAGGTGCGCCCAGGTTACCCGGGTGACCGGCCCTCCGGCATCGAAGTCCGCAGCCTTGGCCCAGTGGCCCCGTGAACGCCGAAAGGGCGGCGTGCGCCGGCGGGGTGCCGGTGTACGCCGCCCTCGGGCGGGACGGGGCGCGGGCGGCGGGCCCGCGGTGTCGGGGCGGCTACTTCGGG
>NZ_JBEZXR010000177.1:0-2257 GCF_040638135.1 Streptomyces sp. NPDC026673
GCTGCAGAAGCAGGTCGAGAACCTGCAGGACGAGGTCGCCCGCGAGCAGGCGGAGCTGAACGACCTTCAGGACGAGCTCGGCACCCTGGCAGCCGTGACGAACCCGCCCGCCCCGGTACCGGTACCGGTATCGGACCCGGACAGCCCGTCGGCCGGAGGCACCGGCGTGTGGCTGATCGGAGCCCGCGGCTCGGTCGCCACCACCGCCGTCGTCGGATGCGCGGCGGTCACCGCCGGGCTCCACCCGGCGACGGGCATGGTGACCGAGACGGCGCCGTTCGCCGCGGCCGCCCTCCCCTCACTGCCGTCCCTCGTCTTCGGCGGCCACGACACGGCCGCCTGCCCGCTGGGCAAGCGGGCCGAACAACTCGCGGAGGGCGGCGTGCTGCCGTACGGCCTGCCGCAGGCGCTCCGCGCCGAACTCGCCGCCGCGGACCGGGAGATCCGGACCGGCGGCCCCCTCCCCGGTGACACCCGCACCGACGGGGAACTGATCGAGGCGTTCGCCGCCGACATCACCGACTTCACCCGGCGCCACGGCCTGGCCCGGACGGTCGTCGTCAACGTCGCCTCCACCGAGCCCGCCCCCGAGCCGGGGAGCACCCGCCTCCCGGCCAGTTCCCTCTACGCGGCGGCGGCCGTCGAAGCCGGCTGCGCCTACGTCAACTTCACCCCTTCCACCGGGATACGGAGCCGGGCCCTCGCCGAGACGGCCGCCGCCCGCGGCGTCCCGTACGCCGGCCGGGACGGCAAGACCGGGCAGACCCTGCTCCGCTCCGTCCTCGCGCCGATGTTCGTACAACGGGCCCTGTCGGTACGGGCGTGGTCCGGCACCAATCTGCTCGGCGGCGGTGACGGGGCGGTGCTCGCCGACCCGGCGGCGGCCGCGGCGAAGAACGCCGGAAAGGAACGCGTCCTGCTCGACGCGCTGGGCGCCACCCCCGAGGGCGAGGTGCACATCGACGACGTACCGGCCCTGGGCGACTGGAAGACCGCCTGGGACCACATCGCCTTCGACGGTTTCCTCGGCACCCGCATGGTCCTGCAGACGACATGGCAGGGGTGCGACTCCGCCCTCGCCGCCCCTCTCGTCCTGGACCTCGCCCGCCTCGCGGCCCGCGCCCACGAGGCCGGTCTGACCGGTCCCCTCCCCGAACTGGGCTTCTACTTCAAGGACCCCGACCCGGGCGCCCCCGCGGCCCTCTCCGACCAGTACGGGGAGCTACTGGCCTTCGCCGCCAGGCTGGCGGAGTCCCGGTGAGGGCTCCGGGAGCGGGGCGGCTGCGGGCCCTGGCCGTCGTCGCGGCGCTCGGCGTCGTGACGGCGTTCGCCACGCGGCGCCCACCGGGCACCCCGGCCCGGCAGGGACGGGCACTCCGCGGCGACCCGCCCGAGACGGAGGAGGGGGCCGCCTCGAGCGGGCGCCGCGATGCCGGCCCTGCCGGGCTCGCCGGGCCGGACGCGGGAACCGCGCACACCACGGCGGGCGGGGAGAGACGGGACGCACCGCCCCGACCGCTCCTGGCCTGGGCCGAACTCCTCCGCGTCAGCGCCCTGTTCACCGTCCCGGGCGACGCTCTCGCGGGTGCCGCCGCGGCCGGAGGACGCCCTCACCGCGGTACGTTCCTCGCCATCGGCACCTCGCTGTGCCTGTACCACGCCGGCATGGCGCTCAACGACTGGGCCGACCGGGACGAGGACGCCGTCGACCGCCCCGGTCGCCCCATCCCTTCCGGTCGGATCAGCCCGGGCGCCGCCCTGACCGCCGCCGGAGCGCTCACCGCGGCAGGACTGGCGCTCGCCGCCCGCGCGGGCCGCGCGCCCCTGTTCACCGCCGTGACCCTGGCGGCGACGGTCTGGTCGTACGACCTGCGCCTGAAGCACACCGCGGCCGGGCCGGCCACCATGGCCTCGGCGCGCGCCCTCGACCTCGTGCTCGGCGCGACGGCCACCCGTCCCCGGTCGCTCGCCGCCGCGCTGCCCCACGCCGCCCTGCTCGGCACGCACACCTACGCGGTCACCACCGTCTCCCGCAACGAGACACAAGGCGGATCCAGCACGGCACCGCTCGCCGCGCTGCTCACGACCACGGCCATCGCCGCCGTCACCACCGACGCCGCGCGGACGGTGCACCGGCTGCGCGCCGCCAGACGCCCGCGGCCGGTCACCGCCCGGCACGGGGCGGCCGGCCGGCCCGCCGGCCCGCCGGCCCCGGGCACCGCCCGGACCCCCGCGCGGCGGGGGGGGGAAAAGTGGG
>NZ_JBEZXR010000178.1:0-2230 GCF_040638135.1 Streptomyces sp. NPDC026673
CGAAGCACTCCCAGGCGCGGCTTACAGAACAGATGTCTCGCCCAGCCCCTGCCGAGGCCAGCAACATCCAACCTCGGTGCCTATTAGGCCTACAGCAACAGAATCATCCGCGCCTACCTGAGACGCCGCGGCATCCGGCACACCATCCCGGAGAAGACTGACACCCAAGCCGCCCGCCAGCGCAAAGGCTCACACGGCGGACGACCACCCGGCTTCGACGAAGACCGGTACAAGAAACGCAACACCATCGAACGAGCGATCAACCGGCTCAAGCAACACCGGGCCGTGGCCACCCGCTACGACAAACGTGGGTACGTCTACCTCGGCACAGCCACCGCAGCAGCACTCGCCATCTGGCTCAGAACATGATCGACTAGTGGCTGTCGAGCCAGCGGCGTGCCGCCAGGCTCAGCGGTGCCTCGTCCGGATCGCCCATGTCGTCCATGGTGCCGTCCGTTAGATCCTCGGCCCACTCGCGGAGGACCTGCGAACGATGCGGCGCCTTCAGCACGGAGGTGCTGATGGCGTGCTCCCACGTCGTGGCGAAGCACAGCACGTTCCCGCCGAGGGAAAGCATGCTGAACTCGGGGCGGTAGGGGGCACTGCCGAGCAGCCCGTCAGCACCCTTGCCCATGATGTCCCACTCGCTCTGCAGCTCGACGCAGTGCCACCGTGCGAGGCGGTCCTGGCCGGGGTGGAGCGCGATCAGGAACCTGCGGTCGGTCTCGGAGAAGAGTCCTCCTTCGACCGACAGCCGGTACCAGTCGGCGTTCGCCTTCTCGTGCAGCTGCGGATCGAGGAAGTCCAGCATGGCCTCGACGCGCCCGTCCTCAGACGGGACGCTCGGTGCCTGGCTGGTGACGGTGGGCGGAAGGAGCCCGTCGGGCGCGGTCCAGCCCTCCACGATGCGCAGACCGGCTGCGGCGAGAGACTTCATGATCCCCATCATGCCGTCTCCGCCGATCAGCACACAGGGCAGGGCGATGCTCGGCTACGCGCCCGGCCGACGCCCGTTATGGCAGACGCGGCCATGCGTTCCTCGATACCGCCACCGCAGCCATCGCGGTCATCCCGTTACACATGATCGTCCGGATAAGTCCTAGGGCCGGATTCGACCGGGCCACGGTCATCGCGGCCGCGTCGGAACTCGCCGACGAGGTCGGCTTCGCCGGCCTGACCATGGGCCTGCCGGCCGAACGGGTCGGCGTGCGGCCACCGTCGCTGTACAAGCACGTCGATTCGCCGGACGCCCTGCACCGGGGCGTCGGCCTCCAGGCCGTCCGCGGCATCGGCGCCGTCCTGACTCGGGCCGCCGTCGGCCGGTCCGGTCCGGACGGGGTCCGCGCGATCGCCGAGACGTACCGGAAGTGGGCCCTCGACCACCCCGGCCGGTACGCCGCCGGCGTCCGCGCCCCGCGCCCCGCGGACGAGGAAAACCAGGCCGTGGCCCACGAATCGGTGCAGATCCTGTTCGACGCGGTCGCCGGCTTCGGGCTGACCGACGAGCGCGCCATCGACGCGGTCCGAGGGCTGCGCACCGTCATCAGCGGCTTCGTCGGCCCCGAAAGCGACGATGCCTTCCAGATGGAGCGCGACCCCGCCGGCAGCCACCGGTTCGTCGTCGACACGCTCGTCAACGGCATGCGGGCCGGCCATCGACGGGCCCCGCACTGCGCCGCTCCATGCCGGGGAGGGATCATGACCCAGGCCGCCGACTCCCCGAACCGCCCCAACGCCGCTTCCGGGCTGCGGTTCCTGACCGAACTGATCGGCTGGACGGCCACCCCGTGGGCACTGCACAGGGTCGATTGGGCGGTCGCGATCACCGCGCTGGTCCTACTGATCGGACTGCCGGCTGTCGTCGGGACGCCCGGCGACCGCCCCTTCGACCCGCCGGTGGCGATCCCCGGCGCGGCGATGCTCCTGCTCGTGCTCCTCGAAGTGGCCGTCGCAGCGGTGGCCCCGTGGTTCGTGTGGCCCACGGGGGCGGCGGTCGTCGCGACCGCGCTGGCCGCGACGTCGGTCGTGCTCGAACAGCCTCGCTGGCGTTGGCTGTTGCGCCACTGAATCACAACTCGATATACGCCCTGGCTGAGGGAGACAGCGGGAGGGCTGTCTCCCTCTTCGCGTCAGACGGGTCTGACACGAAAATAGAGTGAACCGCGCAGGTCAGACAGCTGGGATCGGTTCGAAGCGGACGGTCAGTCCGAGACTGTTAGCTTCCTTGATC
>NZ_JBEZXR010000179.1:0-2066 GCF_040638135.1 Streptomyces sp. NPDC026673
CGAAGCACTCCCAGGCGCGGCTTACAGAACAGATGTCTCGCCCAGCCCCTGCCGAGGCCAGCAACATCCAACCTCGGTGCCTATTAGGCCTACAGTTCCCGCAGTAACCGCCGGTACCTGCGGCGCCGCAAGATTCGGCACACCATTCCCGAGCCGAAGGACCAGCGAGCCAACCGCCGCAGGCGGGGCTCGGCCGGCGGCCGGCCGACCGGCTTCGACAAACAGCGGTACAAGAAACGTAACGTCGTCGAGCGGGCGATCAACCGCCTCAAGAACTTCCGAGCAGTGGCCACCCGCTACGACAAACGCGCCTACACCTACCTCGGAACCGTCACCGTCGCATCCTTGGCGATCTGGCTCCGCACATGATCCAAGAAACAGGGCCTAAGGGTCAGGGTGCTGGTCTCCACGAGCGCAGGAAGCCCCGCAGCCCTCCTGTACCAAGTCAGAAGACCATCCCCGCAGGCGCGAGGAGCAGCTGACTCGGGCCCGGCCCGAAGAGTACGGCCGGGTGCCGTCATCTCTCTCCCCCGGGCGCGGTAAGCAGGTTTGTTCGCGGCGCGGAAGCTGCTCCATTCAGTCGGTGGCCGCGGTGAGCGGCCCGTAGTGGAATTCGAAAAGACTGACGGAGGACCAAGCCAAACCCACGGAGTAAGCGACGGCGAGGCCCTTCCAGCGCAACATGGGAGGGGCGGGCGTCGGGTGTCTGCGGAGGCCTCTGCCCCGCGGGCATGGTCCCTCTGGTACGGGCACCGCCTTGCGGGACTGGCGTTGCCGCCGCCCGACCTGATCCCGGCAGCCAGCCCAATGTGACAGGACGCGCCGACAGCGAAGCGCCGCCGGAGAGCACCCAGGCCGACGTGCGCCGGGCGGCGCATCACCCCTGGAGCGTGACGTCCGTGATCTTCACCGACACCTTGGTGCGAGCCGAGGGGGTACTGATCATCGACTCCGAGTAGCTCAGGCTCGTCTGGTCCGACAGCTCGGCCGTCTCGATGACCGGACCGGACTCATCGCCGCGGATCTCGTAGGTGATCGAGTAGACGGCGTCAGGGTCGATGGCCGAGCTGATGCCCATGTAGGTCAGCCTCGGCTCAACCGTCACGTTGCAGCCCGCCGACCCGAAGCACTGCCGCTCGGTGGTCTTCAACTCGATCGAGAAGCTGTCGGCGGTGACCTCTTCATACGTCGGCGTAGGGTCCGGTGCCGCGGCTTCCGCCACCGTGTCGTCGTCCGTCGTATCAGTGGCCGTCGGCGTTGCGGCCGCGGCCGGCTTGCTGTCGTCGCCGGACTGTACGACGACGATCCCGGTGCCGATGACTGCCGCAATGACGGCGGCCGCCGAGGCCATGATGACCAGGTTGGTGCGGGACTTCGACACAGGCGGCGCGGGAGGCTCCGACGGTGTCGGGTCGTACGGCGGGAGCGGCGGCAGGTCGGTTATGGTCCCCCCATGGTGAGATGCCAGTAGTTGAATGTGAGATGAGTGACTTGTAAAGATGCCGTGCGGTTGCCGCCTACCGGGGGAATTCACTCAATCGTGATGAAGAAGACTGCAGGTCGCCTCCAGACGTGACCAGGCCCCCGCCGGTCGTAGGTCGGCGGGGGCCTGGGAGTGCCGTCAGGTGGCACCGGGCCCCTTCACACAGGTGGCGTTCCGGGACCCTCGTCGAATGTGGCACCAAGGTCCGACAACTGGGGCACTGGAACGACAGGTCGAGGGCGGCGACGGGTGCACCGTCGTCGCTGCGGCTGCCGACGTGCCCGTCCAGCCCCTCACCGAGACCATCCCCACGGAGCAGGACGACGAGGCCGAGATCTAGTCCGGCCACACTCATGAGCCAGAACACCCCGACTTCGGGCGCAGTCTCGGCCTCGTGGAGAGCGAGCGGGCCGTCCGGCGATAATGCCGACCTCAAGGTGCCCCGTGAAGCGGCCGCGGAGCGAGGACTAGCTGTTCTGTCCGGGGAAGTTGTGGACAGTGGTGACGATCACCGTTGGGGGCTCTTGAACGGGTGAGGGCCTTCCGGGTTCGGTGTGGATTGCGACGTCCCACCGGCCCGAAA
>NZ_JBEZXR010000180.1:0-1925 GCF_040638135.1 Streptomyces sp. NPDC026673
CCAGTTTACGGCGGTTCCTCAGGGGGAGGGGACACCTCTGCCATGTCAGATGTCAACCGTGAGCACCCGCCCGGGTCCAGCCTCCCGGCGGGTAACCGGGGTCGCCCATGACGACCCCGCCGGAGGTCTTCTTGCTCACGCTGCTCTTCATCGGACTGGTCGGCGGTTTCATCACCGCCGTCTCACCGTGCGTGCTCCCCGTCCTGCCCTTGATCTTCCTCTCGGGCGGCGTTCCGGCCTCCGGGCCGGACGCGGGCCCGGCGCGCAGGAGCCGTCCGTACGCCGTCATGGCCGGGCTCGTCGTCAGCTTCAGCCTGATCACCCTGTTCGGCACCCTGGTGCTGGGCGCCCTGCCCGTGCCCCAGGACATCCTCCGGTGGGCCGGACTGGCGGTGCTGCTCCTGCTCGGCGTGGCGATGATGTTCCCGGCGGTGCAGGATCTGCTGGAGCGTCCCTTCGCGCGCATCGGGCAGCGGCAAGTGGGCGGCGGTCGCGGCGGGTTCTTCCTGGGACTCGCGCTCGGAACGGTGTACGTGCCCTGCGCGGGACCTGTGCTCGCCGCCATCACCGTCGCCGGCGCCACGCACCGGATCGGCGTGGACACGGTCGTGCTCGCCGTCGCCTTCGCGGTCGGCACGGCGATCCCGCTGCTCTTCTTCGCCCTGGCCGGACGGAGGATCGGCGAGCGGGTGCGCGCCTTCCGCGAGCGGCAGCGCGGCGTCCGGTTCGTCGCCGGCCTGACCTTCGTCGTCCTGGCCTTCGGCCTCACCTTCAACGTCACCGACGCCGTGCAGCGTGCCGTCCCCGACTACACCTCCCGCATCAACGACGCGATCGCCGATCCGGGGATCGCCGGCGGGCTCGGCTCCTCGCGGAACCACGCGTTGCGCGACTGCGCCGAACAGCCCGCGCCCGATCTGCGCGACTGCGGGGCGGCACCGCCGATCTCGGGCATCCAGCAGTGGCTGAACACACCCGGGAACGCCCCGCTGACCAAGGACGCGCTGTCCGGCAAGGTCGTCCTGGTCGACTTCTGGGCGTACTCGTGCATCAACTGCCAGCGCGCCATCGAGCACGTCAACGCCTGGTACGGGAAGTACCGGTCCGACGGCCTCGAGGTGATCGGCGTGCACACCCCCGAGTACGCCTTCGAGCACGACCCCGGCAACGTCAAGGCGGGCGCCCGGCGGCTCGGCGTGGAGTACCCGATCGCGCTGGACAACGACTTCACGACCTGGGGCAACTTCGAGAACCAGGCCTGGCCCACCCAGTACCTGATCGACGCCCGGGGCCGGGTCCGGCACGTCGCCGTCGGCGAGGGCGGGTACACCACCACGGAATCACTGATCAGGAGCCTGCTCACCACCGCGCACCCCGGCATCGAACTGCCGCCCCCCACCGACGTGCCCGACAACACCCCGACCGACCGGAACCAGACGCCGGAGATCCCCCTGGGCGCGGGCCGCTCCGCCGCCGTGGTGAACGGCCCCCTGGCCGTGGGCACCGGGACCTTCCACTACCCGGAGGCCGTCCTCCCCGGCCAGGCCGCCCTGACCGGTACCTGGGACGCCGGTGAGGAGGCGCTCACCAGCGGGAGCGACGCGGGCATCAAGCTGAACTTCTTCGCCCGCGACGTCTACCTCGACGTCGGCGGCAAGGGGACCGTGACGGCGACCGTGGACGGGAAGACCAGCACCTTCGCCGTCTCCGGCGCGCCCGACATCCGTCGTGTGGTGAGCGGGAACTCGTCCCGGCTGGGCGACCTGACCCTGACGCTGTCCCCGGGGCTGACCGCCTACTCCTTCACCTTCGGCTGACGGGTCCCGGCCGGGGCGGCCCCCCCCCCCCCCCGGGGGGGGGGGCGGCCCCGCGGGGGTGGCCGGGGGGCGGTGCCCGCACCGCCCCGGGGCGGGCCCGGGGCGGCG
>NZ_JBEZXR010000181.1:0-1792 GCF_040638135.1 Streptomyces sp. NPDC026673
CCTAATGGGCAGCGGTGGGAGCCGGAGAAGTCTTGACATCACCCAAGCCGTGAGCTCTTAAAGGTAGAGCGGCTCGATGGTTCCTACTCCGCTGGGTGGCGGGAGTTGATGCGCGTTACTCGTCGTGGGTTCCCGGGGCTGGACCCCTTGAATGCAGAGTCGAGCCGACAGCATCTCCCGCCGCCTCGTTCACGTTGTCGACGGCCAGCGTCAGCACGACGCTCTCCGTTGACCAGGGCAGAAGCCCTTCAAAGAAGACTGGCCGGTGCTGGTACTCGCCGTCGGCAACGTGACCGATCACATGATCGGACCGTTGACGGTTGTGGTCCGAGCCGCCCGCAGGGACCACCTCTCGCATGTTCGGGAGCCACCGAGCTCTTCCGGAGACGGAGAGCCTTGCGGGTCGCTGGGGTCACGAACGGCTAATCGGATGACGGGCCCTCGAGCCCTGCCATTAGGGAGACGCGTGCCCCGCACGGCTGCGACCAGCCGAAACACGCTAACCAAGCCGAGAGGGCGTGAAGCAATTGAGTGTGTTCTGCGGCATCGATTGGGCCAGTGACCACCACGATGCCGTCGTGGTCGACGACACCGGCTCCTTGCTCGCCAAAGCCCGAATCGACGACACAGCCGAAGGTCTCACCCAACTCCTCCAGATACTCGCCGAGCACGGCGACAGCGCCGGGGACCCGACACCTGTGGCCATCGAAACGTCCCGCGGCTTGCTGGTCTCCTGTCTGCGGGCCACCGGCCGCCCGGTCTACGCGATCAACCCGATGGCCGCTTCCCGCTACCGCGACCGGCACGCGGTCAGCCGCAAGAAGTCCGACCACCTGGACGCCATGGTGCTCGCGAACATCCTGCGCACAGACGCCGCAGCCCACCGCAGGCTGCCCGCCGACTCCGAGCTCGCCCAGGCGATCGCAGTCCTCGCCCGCGCCCAGCAGGACGCGGTCTGGGACCGCACCCAGGCCAGCAACAAGCTCACTTCCCACCTGCGCGAGTACTTCCCCGGCTTCCTGGGCGCGGTCGCCGTTCGCCGCGAAGGTGTCTGCCACCCCATCGCCCGCGTTCTTCTGGCCGCCGCCCCCACCCCCGAGCAGGCCGCCCGCCTCACCCGAACCCAGCTGCGGTCCCTGCTGAAGAAGGCCGGACGCAAGAACACGATCGACGCAGAGGCCGAGCGCCTCCAGACCGCACTCCGCCACCCACAGATGCGCCAACTGCCACTGGTCGAGCAGGCCATGGGGCACCAAACCCTGGCACTCCTGCGGCAGCTGGACGCCGCATGCGTCAGCGCCGACGACCTTGCCCAAGCCGCGGTGCAGTCTTTTGAAACACACCCGGACGCCGAGATCATCACCAGCTTCCCAGGGCTCGGTCCGCTCAGCGGCGCCCGGGTGTTTGCCGAGATCGGCGACGACCGATCCCGCTTCGCCGACGCGAAAGGCCTCAAGGCCTACGCCGGATCTGCCCCAATTACCAGGGCCTCCGGCAAGAGCGTGGCCGTCCTGGCCCGCCGGGTCAAGAACCAGCGACTGGCCGCTGTCGGCTACGTGTGGGCGTTCGCCGCCCTCACCCATTCAGACGGCGCCAGAGCCCACTACGACCGCCGCCGAGAAGCCGGCGACCGGCACACCGCAGCCCAACGCAACCTCTTCAACCGCATGATTGGCTGTCTCCACCACTGCCTCAACCAACGGCTCCACTACAGCGAAGCCGCCGCCTTCCCGACAGCCCCAGGCACCCAAATCCTCGATGCCGCTTGACAGTTCATCCGCATCGGATGTCT
>NZ_JBEZXR010000182.1:0-1743 GCF_040638135.1 Streptomyces sp. NPDC026673
GTCTTCGCGCTCCTGGGGCCGAACGGTGCCGGGAAGACCACCGTCGTCAAGATCCTTTCCACGCTCGTGTCCGCCGACGGCGGGCAGGCGCAGGTCGGGGGGCACGACCTGGCCGCCGATCCGCAGGCGGTGCGTGCCGCGATCGGTGTCACCGGGCAGTTCTCCGCGGTCGACGGCCTGATCACCGGGGAGGAGAACATGCTCTTGATGGCGGACCTGCACCACCTGCCCAAGCGCGAGGGACGGCGGATCGCGGCCGAACTGCTGGAGCGCTTCGACCTCACCGAGGCCGCGTCACGACCCGCCTCCACCTACTCCGGCGGCATGAAACGCCGCCTCGACATCGCCATGACCCTGGTCGGCGACCCGCGGATCATCTTCCTCGACGAACCGACCACCGGCCTGGACCCCCGCTCCCGCCACACCATGTGGCAGATCATCCGCGAACTCGTCACCGGCGGCGTCACCGTCTTCCTCACCACCCAGTACCTGGAGGAAGCCGACGAACTCGCCGACCGCATCGCCGTACTCCACCACGGCACCATCGCCGCCCAGGGCACCGCCGAGGAACTCAAACGCCTCATCCCCGGCGGACACCTCCGACTGCGCTTCACCGACCCCGCCGCCTACCGCGACGCCGCCCGCGCCCTGCCCGGCACCACCCACGACGACGAATCCCTGACCCTGCAGATCCCCACCGACGGCAGCCAACGCGACCTGCGCACCATCCTCGACCGCCTGCACACCGCCGGCATCGAAGCCGACGAACTCACCGTCCACACCCCCGACCTCGACGACGTCTTCTTCGCCCTCACCGACACCACCGACAGCACCGACATCCCCCACCAGCCCAAGGAGGCTGTCCGATGAGCACCCTGCCCCTCGCCCTGCGCGACTCCTCCACCATGCTGCGCCGCAACCTCCTGCACGCCCGGCGCTACCCCTCCCTCACCCTGAACCTCCTGCTCACCCCGATCATGCTGCTGCTGCTGTTCGTCTACATCTTCGGCGACACCATGAGCGCGGGCATCGGCGGCGGCGCTCCCGACCGCACCGAGTACATCGCCTTCGTCGTCCCCGGTCTCCTGCTGATGACCATCGGCAGCACCGTGGTCGGCACCGCGGTGTCCGTCTCCAACGACATGACCGAGGGCATCATCGCCCGCTTCCGCACGATGGCGATCCACCGCGGCTCCGTGCTCATCGGACATGTCATCGGCAGCGTGCTGCAGTCCGTCATGAGCGTGCTCCTCGTCGGCGCCGTCGCCGTGGCCATCGGCTTCCGGTCCACGGACGCCACGCCCCTGGAGTGGCTCGCGGCGCTCGGACTGCTCGTGCTCTTCGCCACGGCCCTCACCTGGATCGCCGTCGGCATGGGGCTGATCAGCCCGAACGCCGAGGCCGCCGGCAACAACGCGATGCCCCTGATCCTGCTGCCGCTCCTGTCCAGCACCTTCGTCCCCATCGACGCGATGCCCGGCTGGTTCCAGCCGATCGCCCAATACCAGCCGTTCACCCCCGCCATCGAGACCCTGCGCGGGCTGCTCCTCGGCACCGGGATCGGGAACAACGGATGGCTCGCCGTCGCCTGGTGCACGGCGCTGACCGTGCTCGGCTACCTCTGGTCGACCGCGAAGTTCAACCAGGACCCGAAGTAGCCGCCCCGACACCGCGGGCCCGCCGCCCGCGCCCCGTCCCGCCCGAGGGCGGCGTACACCGGCACCCCGCCGGCGCACGCCGCCC
>NZ_JBEZXR010000183.1:0-1625 GCF_040638135.1 Streptomyces sp. NPDC026673
GCGGACAAGACACCCCATGCAGCTATCGGGTCAAGCAGCAGTGGCGAGTTGGGGTCTCGTTGGTGGGGTGAAGGCGGTGACCTCGTCGAATTTCTGGCGGGTGGTGAGGCAGTGGTGAAGCTGGCCGATCATGCGGTTGAACAGGTGGCGGAGGGCTGCGTAGTAGCGGTCGCCGGTCTTGCGTCGGCGGTCGTAGTGGGCGTGGGCTCCGGGTGAGGCGGTCAGGGCGGCGAATGCCCAGTGCCGGCCGGTTGCTGCGAGCCGACTGTTCTTGATTCGGCGGTGGCTGACGCGGCGGCTGCGGCCGGATTCTCGGGTGACCGGCGCACTCCCAGCGTAGGCTTTCAGGTCGCGGGCGCTGCCGAAGCGGGCCCGGTCGTCGCCTATTTCCGCGAGGATCCGGGCGCCGGTGAGGATGGCCAGGCCGGGGAAGCTGGTGATGATCTCCGCGTCGGGGTGCTGCAGGAAGAGTTCCTCGGTGGCTTGAGCCAGATCGTCGCAGGCCAGGCAGGCCGCGTCGACTTGGGCGAGGAGAGCGAGGGTCTGGCGTCCCATCGCAGATTCGACCAGGTCGGAATGGCGGAGCTGGCTGCGGCGGAACACCTCCAGCAGTCGGTCGGTCTCGGCGTCGATCCGCCGTTGGCGGCCTGCACGGGTCACGGCGGCTTTGAGCCGGCTGCGGGTGAGGCGGGCGGCCTCGCCAGGTGTGGGAGCGATAGCCAGAATCGCGCGGGCCTCCCGCGCCAGCAGCCGTTCGCGCTTGTCGGCGAACGCTTCGAGGATCGCAGGGTAGTACTCGCGCAGGTGGGAACGGAGTCGGTTGTGGGCGCGTGTGCGGTCCCAGACCGCGTCCTGCTGGGCCCTGGCCAGGACAGCGATCGCCCTGACCAGGTCGGAGTCCTCGGCTAGCGGCCGGTGAAGTTCAGCATCGGTCCGCAGGATGTGCGCCAGGACGACAGCATCCTGATGGTCGGACTTCTTGCGGGAAACAGCGTGCCGGTCTCGATAGCGGGCCACCGCCATCGGATTGATCGCATAGACACGTCGGCCGGTCGCTCGCAGGCAGGCCACCAGCAGACCTCGGGAAGTCTCGATCGCGATCGGGATCGGATCTTCTGGACTGTCGCCGTGCTCGGTCAGCAGCCGCAACAGATCCTGGAATCCCGCGGTGTCGTCGCTGATCCGCAGCTTGCCGAGAAGGCGGGCGTCGCCGTCGACCACCGCGACGTCGTGATGGTCCTCAGCCCAGTCGATTCCGCAGGTCACGTGCACTGCATGCTCCCCTCGAAGCGTCTGCCGTACATCGGCTTCAAAGCCGTGGCAGGGACCACTCGGCGACCTAATAGAAGCGCTCGCGGGCGCACCACCCCATCAGCCGTCCGTGGCCCCAGCAAGGTCCAGGGTCCTCGGTCTCGTGAAGAGCTCGACGGCTCCGGCTGATCGGGAGGTGTCCATGGACATGGCTCGAACCACGGCACGTTACGGCCACCGCGGTCGCGGGGGCAGGGGCCGTGCACGCATCCCTCTTGTCGAAGCACTCCCAGGCGCGGCTTACAGAACAGATGTCTCGCCCAGCCCCTGCCGAGGCCAGCAACATCCAACCTCGGTGCCTATTAGGCCTACAG
>NZ_JBEZXR010000184.1:0-1625 GCF_040638135.1 Streptomyces sp. NPDC026673
TTCCCGCCGTCGGCCTGGAGGTATACGGCAAGACCCTGCTCGGCATCGACGACCGCGTCAGCCACATGGTCTGACCACCCACAACCAACCAACCCTGACAGGCGCCCCATCCCCACCATGGAACGGCGCACTACTGGTGCCCGTCGACCCGGAACCGGGTCGACGGGCACCAGCGAACTCCCGCCGAAAGCAGTGCCGTTCCTGAGACATGATCGCCAGCCGGAGTGGACGTGTCGCCATCGGTTCATGTTGTGGGGGAAGGAGCCGCCCAGGACACCCCGGCGCTCGCCGACGATCCCTCAGAAGGCTATTTCGTTCTTGACACGATGTCTGTTCGGGGACAGGCCCGCCTTGTTTAGGCAGGCGGACTGGAGGGGAGACGGGTGTTCTGTGTCGCTGTCTCAGTGTCGATGTCGCTCAACGTTGCTCTCGACGGGGTTCAGGTCGGCTGCGCTGCCCGGAACCTGCGACGGATCCTGAACGGGGCAAGCACTGCCAGTTGTCTCACGGGTCAACCTCCGGCCCTGGACCGCGCACCATGGGTCTCACCTGATCTCTCCGATTCTGCCGGGGCCCGTAGGTCGGGAGGAATGGGTCCTTGGGCCGAGAGCAGCGCAGCGGCGGAGTTCTCTGCGTATCTGTCGTGACCTGTGCTCCCCATTATCGTCAGTGGGGGCTGATCAGTCCCAGAGCATGACGTCAACAGCTCGGACCGGGCTGGGGTTCGGGCGCGCCTCGTGTTAGCTGCCGGCCGCGTGTGTTGTCGCCAGGGGATGCCGACCTGGAGGGGGAGTGGTCGCGCCGACGCTGCGCCACCACCTGGGGATTCCGGTTCAGTGACGGTTGTTTTCCCTTGGTCGGGGGCATTGTTGTCCGTGGTGTGGTCCCGCGACCTGCCCGACCACCTCGCTCGGTACGCGTACACCGCGACAGCCCCGGCTGCCGGCACGTCTCGTTCGTCGTCGTCGTGGTGCAGCCGCTGCCCGGTATAGGTCCCGTGATCGGTATCGACTGGGGCGTGGAGGATAGCGAGACCACGACCAGGGGCCCTCACGACCTGCCGCACGCCCAGCAAGAGAGGACCGCCGCAGCGAAGCCGGCCCGCCGCCACAAGCTGATGGCCCGTCGGCGTACCCCGAGGAACCAGCCCGATTCCAGCTGTGTCCAAGAAGATCGCGGACCGACGGGACGCCTCTTGCACGTGGGCCAAGCGCGTCGAGCGCGCCCATGATGCGATTGCGTTGGACGACTTCAGGCCGAGGCTTCTCGGCTGTGCCGCCTGGCGGCAAGGGGGCGGATGCGGCGATCGGTGCCACGAAGACGGCTCTGATCGAGATGGGCCGTAAGCACGGGCCGGACGACCGTATCGCGCATCCCGCGTACACCACCATGGACCACTACGCGTCGTGCGGGGCGAGAAGCACGTATTTCCTTCCCCAGTTCGCCCTTGTTCCCCGACAGCCCCCACCCTCGCCCCGAGGGCTTGGGCCGACATTCGAGTCGGTGGCCCAAGCCCTCGGCGGGCCTCAGGAAGGGGCGCGGAGGGCGTCGACGGGTTCCATGCGGGCGGCGCGCAGGGAGGGGTAGAGCCCCGCGAGGAGTCCGACCAGAGCGCCGGCGACGGG
>NZ_JBEZXR010000185.1:0-1590 GCF_040638135.1 Streptomyces sp. NPDC026673
GGGCGCTCTCAGCCATCGGAGCCTCCGCCGCTCTCCGGCCGGGGCGGGACGGGACGGTTGTTCAGGTCGACGGAGAGGAAGATGTCGTTGGCGACCGGATGGCGCATCTCCTCGGCGAGCTGGCCGATGAGTCCGGCGGTGCGGGCGAGCAGCGCGAAGCCGCGCAGCAGCGGCAGCGGCAGCCCGAGGTCGGCGAGTGCGGCCCCGCACACGCCGGCCCCGTTGAGCGGCAGGGCCTTGCCCAGCACCTGGGGGTGCACGCGGCCGATGGCCGCGAACAGCGACAGATGCGGGCCGAACAGGCCCTCCTCGGAGGCGATGGCCATCAGCCGGGGCGTCCGGGGGTCGCCGTCCTTGTGCACGTGATGGCCCAGGCCCGGCACGAAACGGCCGGCCGCGCGCTGCTCGCGGACCAGGCGCAGCGCCAGTTCGTCCCACCCCGCGTCGTCGCGGGGCGGTTCGCCGTGCGCGGTGAGCGCCTCGTGCAGGAAGGTCCCGGTGTCCTCCGTGACGCCCAGGAAGCGGGAGCCGCCGCCGAGCAGGCCCGCGGCCAGCGCGCCCTGGACGGAGTCCGGCGCCGACAGGTAGGTCAGCCGGGTGACGATGGCCGTCGGGGTGAAGCCGTGGTCGGCGAGGGCGGCGAGCACGGCCTCGAACACCCGGGTCTCGCCCCGGCCGGGCCGCCGCTGCGTGGCCAGCCAGAAGGCGAGTTCGCCGAAGCCGACGGTGCCCATGACGTCCTCGGCGAGGTCCTGGCCGAGCAGGGTGATGCTCTTGCGGTCCGAGGCGCCCAGGGCGGTGGGGTAGCCGCCGGGCGCGGACGGGTCAGTCACGGGTCTCCTCCGGGTCTTCGGCCAGCCAGGCGCGCAGTTCGGCGCCGTGTTCGTCGAGCCGCGGCGGCGGCAGGTGGTACGCGGCGGGAGTGGCCGAGAAGGTCACCGGGTGGCGGGGCGTGGGCACCGCGCGGTCGCCCTCGCCCACGGTGACGACCGGTTCGAGGGCGAACCGTTCGGCCATGGCGAAGCCGCCGTCGATGGTGTTGATCGGCCCGCTCGGCACCCCCGCCTCGACCAGCAGCTCGAACCACTCGTTCGCGCCGCGCTTGGCCAGCTGTTCCACCAGCAGCGGCCGGAGTTCCTCCCGGTTCGCGGTGCGGTCGGCGTTGCGGGCGAACCTCGGGTCGTCGGGGACACCGGGGATGCCGAGGACCTCGCAGAGCTTGCGGAACTGGCCGTCGTTGGCGGCGGCCACGATCAGGTCGTTGTCGGCGGTGGGCAGGGGCTCGTACGGGAACACGCTGGGGTGCGCGTTGCCCATCCGGAACGGGACCTCGCCCCCGGCCACGTAGGCCGAGCTGTGGTTGACCAGGCCGGTCAGCGCCGACGACAGCAGGTTGACCTCGACGTGCTGGCCCTCGCCCGTGGCGTCGCGGTGCCGCAGCGCGGCGAGGATGCCGATGGTGACGTGGTTGCCCGCCATGACGTCGAAGACCGAGATCCCGGCACGATAGGGCGGCCCGCCGGGCTCCCCGGTCAGGCTCATCAGACCGGAGACGGCCTGCACCATCAGGTCGTAGCCCGGCACGTTCCG
>NZ_JBEZXR010000186.1:0-1590 GCF_040638135.1 Streptomyces sp. NPDC026673
CAGAAAACCCTCCACAGACCCAATCACCCCACCACTCAGTCGTGCTCGTAGGACTGACGTGTGCTCTGCCTTGCGGCCCGCCGGGCCCCCCCCGCGGGGGGCCGGCCGGACGTCTTTCGTCCCGCGGGGCGTCCGTCAGAGGCCGGCGGCCCGGCCCGCGAGGGCGTCGAGCTCGGCGCGGGTCAGCCCGGTGGCCGCGGCGACCTCGGCGAAGTCCACCGCGCCGCAGTCGAGTCCGCGCAGCAGGTAACCGCTGAGGGCCTTGGCGGTGGCGGGCTCGTCCATGATGTCGCCCCCGGCCTTGGCGACGTAGGCCACGAGGCGGGCCGCCGCGGCGTCGAGACCCTCGCGGTAGAAGGCGTAGACCGCGGCGTAGCGCGTCGGAAGGTGGGCGGGGTGCATGTCCCAGCCCTGATGGTAGGCGCGCGCCAGTGAGCGGCGGACCAGGCCGTGGTGGAGCCGCCATGCCTCGTGGACCTGAGAACGCGGTCCCACGGGCAGCACGTTGGTGGAACCGTCCGAGAGCCGGACACCCGTTCCGGCGGCCGCCACCTGCATGACGGCCTTGGCGTGGTCGGCGACCGGGTGGTCCATGGACTGGTGGGCCGGACTGACCCCGCAGGCGGCGCTGTAGTCGAAGGTGCCGTAGTGGAGCCCTGTGGCGCGTCCTTCGGCGGCGTCGATGAGGCGGGCGACCGTGGCCGTGCCGTCGGGCCCGAGGATCGCCTGGGTGGTCTCGATCTGGATCTCGAAGCCGAGCCGTCCGGAATCGAGTCCGCGCGCCTTCTCGAACTCCCCGAGGAGCCGCACCATGGCCGTCACCTGCTGGGGGAAGGTGACCTTGGGCAGGGTCAGCACCAGGCCGTCGGGCAGCCCGCCGGCCTCCATCAGCCCGGTGAGGAAGATGTCGAGGGTGCGGATGCCGCGGTCGCGCACGGCGGCCTCCATGCACTTCATGCGGATGCCGACGTACGGCGGCGCGGTCCCGTTCTCGACGGCGGCCGCCACGATCCGCGCGGCGCGCGCGGCCGCCGCGTCCTCCTCGGCGTCGGGCCGGGACCCGTAGCCGTCCTCGAAGTCGATCCGCAGGTCCTCGACCGGTTCGCGCAGCAGCTTGGCCCGTACGCGATCGTGGACCGGGACCGCGAGCGCGGGCGGCAGGCCGAGCACGCCGGCGAGGGTCTCCGCGTCGGGGGCGTGCTCGTCGAGCGCCGCGAGGGCTCGGTCGCCCCAGGTGCGCACCGTGTCCGCGGCGAAGGCGTCGGCGGGGACGTAGACGGTGTGCACGGGCTGCCGGGTTCCGGGATCCCCGGGGTAGCGGCGGGCGAGTTCGGCGTCCACGGCGGCGAGCGAGGTGCCGATGTCCTGCCGGATCGCGTCGCCGAGCGATGTGCGGACCGTGTCGTTCTGCGCCATCGGGCACCCTCCCGGTCTTCAACAAATCGTTGAAGCGAAGCTAACGCCCTCCGCTTCGCACCGTCAACGACCCGTGGGAACGCCGGAGCCCCGTGGTGCCGTCGGGGGCGTCACGGGGCTCCGGTCGATGACCCGCCGGGGTCAGCCCTTGCGGGCGGTGACCTCCTCGGTCAG
>NZ_JBEZXR010000187.1:0-1234 GCF_040638135.1 Streptomyces sp. NPDC026673
CATGGGTTGCGGCCGCACGCTCCCAATTGGACACGACGCAATATCGATTTGAAGAATCCATCGCCGGAGCGGGCCGGCGGGTGGGGGTCTGCGGCGGAAGGGGTGCCGCGGGCGAGTGGTCAGATGACCTGGGCGAAGCAGGCGACGCTCACCGCCGCGGCGAGCACCGCCAGCGACGCGGCGAGGAGGGGCTTGGGAAGGCGCATGGGAGGTCTCCTTGGCTCGGCCGGGGGCTCACAGGCAGTAGCGAATGAGCCATTCATCGGCGGTGTACACGTTCCGCGCCGGGTCGGGCGCCGTGGCCGGACTCTCCTCGACCATCTGCTCGGGGCGGATGCGCTCCGGCAGCTTGCCGAACCGGGCCTGGCGCGCCGCGGCGGCGGTGTCCGGGGTCTTCTGTTGCGTGGAGGTCATCGCGTCATCTCCTCGGCGGGGTGTCGGCTGCGGGCCGTCGCCGCGGTCGCGGTCGGCCGGGCTTCCCCTGACGATGTCCTCCGAATCGTCACCTGTCAAGGCAGTGATGTTCCTCACGGCGAGTGGGCGCGGTGATGCGTGATCGAAAAGCGTCACCCGTTTGACAGGTGATGCATCCCCTGTCAAAGTCATCACCAGCCGGATGGGTGATACGTCCGGCTGATCACGTTCCGGGGCCCACGAGAAAGGCAAGTGACCGTGACCGAGACGAACTACACCGCCCTCGTCACCGCCACCGGCGGGGGCCGCGACGGAGGCCGGGCGGCATCCGACGACGGTCTGCTCGACCTCACCCTCGCCGTCCCGAAGGAGTTCGGCGGCAACGGCGGGGCGACCAACCCCGAGCAGCTGCTCGCCGCGGGCTGGGCGTCGTGCTTCCTGGGCGCGGTCAAGATCACGGCGGCGAAGAGGAAGGTGCGCCTGCAGCACCTGGCCGTCGCGGCCGAGGTCACCCTCCACCACCGGCACGAGACGGAGGACTACAGCCTGAGCGCCGTCCTGCACCTCGAGGTCGGCGGGGTGGACCAGAAGACCGCCGCGGAACTCGGCGCCGGTGCCCACCGGATCTGCCCCTACTCCAAGGCGCTCGACATCCCCGTGACCATCGAGGCGACCGTCGCCTGAGGTAGCGGCCGCCGCCGTCACCCACCGCGGCGGCCGCCTCATCCGTCCGAGCCGTGGCCGTGTACTTCTGCGTGGACGCGGTGGGCCTGGCCGCCCGCAACCTCTACCTCGACCGGCTGGAACGGACCCGGCTCAC
>NZ_JBEZXR010000188.1:0-1164 GCF_040638135.1 Streptomyces sp. NPDC026673
CGACGGCTGGTTCTACGCCGTCGGCGACGTCAACCACCGGGCGCTGCTGACCCACCAGGGCAAGTACCAGGCCCGCATCGCCGGCGCCGTCATCGGTGCCCGCGCGGGCGGCGAACCGGTCGACGACACCATGTGGGGCACCCACGTGGCCACCGCCGACCACATGGCCGTCCCGCAGGTCGTCTTCACCCACCCCGAGATCGCCGCCGTCGGCATGACCACGCACGACGCCCTACGTTTCGGGCACCGGATCAGTGTCGTGGACTACAACCTGGCACACGTCGCGGGCGCCCACCAGTACACCGAGGATTACCGCGGCCAGGCCCGCATGCTCGTCGACCTCGACCGCGGCACCGTCGTGGGCGTGACCTTCGCGGGTCCCGGCGTGGCCGAACTGGTGCACTCGGCCACCATCGCGGTCGCGGGCGAGGTGCCGCTCGACCGGCTCTGGCACGTCGTTCCCGCCTTCCCCACGCTCGGCGAGGTCTGGCTGCGACTGCTGGAGACCCACCGGGGCTGAGGAAGCCTCGGCCGGATCTCGGGGCCCAACGCTTCCGATGTCCGCCCCGCGTCGGGCGCTGCCGTAGGGCCCTTCCGCGGGCCCGCGCCGATTCGCCCTGCCCGGAGACAACGTGGCGCTGAGCGCGCCGCGGCCGGCGAGTCGTGGGGCGCATGACAGTCATGACTGTGGCCACCGGTACCGCGTCACGTTACCTAGGAACAACACCACCGCCCCCACGGAATCCAGGTCACGTGCCGGATTACCGCGCTTACGGCCCGATCCCATGATTGAAGTGCGCCGGAAAACAGCAACGGGCCACACGGCCTCAGCCGGCAGGCGGGATCGCGAATTCGCCGACATCTCGGCGGACTTCGTGTCGCCCGCCCTTCCTGACAATCACCAGAGAAATGTGGGAGACCACCATGTCCGTCAACACTGACCGACACGCCATCCGCCCGTTCACCGTCCGGTTCTCCGAGACGGAGCTCGCGGACCTGCGGCAGCGCATCGAGGCGACGCGCTTCCCCGAGAAGGAGACCGTCGAGGACCAGTCGCAGGGCACGCAGCTGGCCACGGTGCGCAAGCTCGCGGAGTACTGGGCGTCGGAGTACGACTGGCGCAAGGTCGAGGCGAAGCTGAACTCCTACCCGCAGTTCATCACC
>NZ_JBEZXR010000189.1:0-1029 GCF_040638135.1 Streptomyces sp. NPDC026673
GGCGGCGCAGGTGATCCCTGCGCCGCCGGGCGGCGTGGTGCGGATGGTGCGACAGTGACGCAACGTCACTTCAAGGCGATGAGCGCGTGGTTGAGCTCCACGACGTTGACGCGCTCCTCGCCGAGGAAGCCGAGGACCCGGCCCTGGACGTGGTCCTCCACCAGTTTGCGCACGGCGGCGGCGTCCAGGCCGCGGGCCCTGGCGACCCGTTCGGCCTGCTCGCGGGCGTACTCCGGCGAGATGTGCGGGTCGAGGCCGGAGCCGGAGGCGGTGACGGCGTCGACCGGCACGTCTTCGGGTGCGACACCGTCGAACTCGGCGACCGCGGCCCGGCGCTCCTTGATGGTCTTCACCAGGCCCTCGTCGTTCGGGCCGAGGTTGGAGGCGCCGGTGACGAGCGGGTCGTAGCCGCCCGGACGCGGCTGGAACCACTTCGGGTCCGGTTGGGCGACCTCGTCGGCGTCGTCCGGGTTCTTCTTGGGGAGGTTGAAGCTCTGGCCGATGAGGCTGGAACCGACGGTCTTGCCGTCCTGGGTGATCCTGGAGCCGTTGGCCTGGTCGGAGAACGCCGCCTGGGCGACACCGGTGACGGCCAGCGGGTAGGCGATGCCGAGGAGCACCGTGAACACCAGCAGCATCCGCAGGGCGGCCACGTGGTTGCGGACCACGGCGGGCAGGGAGCGGAACATGATGGATTGCCTTCTTCTGTCAGCTGAGGCCGGGGATGAACTGGACGATCAGGTCGATCAGCTTGATGCCGGCGAACGGCAGCACGAGACCGCCCAGGCCGTAGACCCAGATGTTGCGGGTCAGCAGCGCCGAGGCCGACGACGGCCGGTAGCGCACACCTCGCAGAGCGAGCGGGATCAGCACGACGATGATCAGCGCGTTGAAGATGATCGCCGAGGTGATCGCGGACGCCGGGCTGTGCAGCTGCATGATGTTGAGCTTGTCCAGGCCCGGGTAGGCGACGGCGAACATCGCGGGGATGATCGCGAAGTACTTCGCCACGTCGTTGGCGATGGAGAA
>NZ_JBEZXR010000190.1:0-1001 GCF_040638135.1 Streptomyces sp. NPDC026673
GCCGACGAGCCGCTGCTCGAGGTCTCCACCGACAAGGTCGACACCGAGATCCCCTCGCCGGTCGCCGGCACCCTGCTGGAGATCCTGGTCGGCGAGGACGAGACCGCCGAGGTCGGCGCCAGGCTCGCCGTCATCGGTGCCGCCGGCGCCGCACCCGCCGCCGCCCCGGCCCCCGCCGCGCCCGCCCCGGTCGCTGCCCCGGCACCCGCCCCGGCCCCGGTGCCCGCCCGCCCGGTCGCGCCCGCTCCGGTCGCTGCCCCGGCGCCCGCGCCTGCTCCGGCCCCCGCGCCGGTCACCCCCGCGCCGGTCGCGGCTCCGGCTCCGGTCACCCCGGCCCCGGCCGTTGCGGCTCCTTCGGCGACCGCGCCGACCGACGAGGGCGCCTATGTGACCCCGCTGGTGCGCAAGCTCGCCGCCGAGAACGGCGTGGACCTGGCCACGGTCAAGGGCACCGGTGTCGGTGGCCGCATCCGCAAGCAGGACGTCCTGGCCGCCGCCGAGGCCGCCAAGGCCGCCGCCCCGGCCCCGACCGCCCCGGCCCCGGCCGCCGGCGTCACGGTGCCGGCCGCCGCCGCCGCGCTGCGCGGGCAGACCGTCAAGATGACCCGCATCCGCAAGGTCATCGCCGAGAACATGATGAAGGCCCTGCACAGCCAGGCCCAGCTGTCGACCGTGGTCGAGGTGGACGTCACCAAGATCATGCGGCTGCGGGCCCGGGCCAAGGAGTCCTTCCTGGCCCGCGAGGGCGTCAAGCTCTCCCCGATGCCGTTCTTCGTCAAGGCCGCCGCCGAGGCGCTCAAGGCCCACCCGACCGTCAACGCCAAGATCAACGACGACGGCACCGTCACCTACCACGACGTCGAGAACGTCGGCATCGCGGTGGACTCCGAGCAGGGCCTGATGGTCCCGGTCATCAAGGGCGCCGGCGACCTGAGCCTGGCCGGCATCGCCAAGAAGACCGCCGAGCTGGCCGGCAAGGTCCGCAACAAGAAGATCAGCCC